>NZ_JAYJLJ010000010.1:0-170590 GCF_051948815.1 Aeromonas sp. Lyrl_2 | reverse complement strand
ATCCCCTATGCGGGGGGGTTGTCCACAGATCGTGGAAAAACAGAACAAATTTACCTAAAAAAATTCCTAATTAAAATCAGCGGCATTATAAGACGTTGTTTTAATTGAGAAGAATCAATTCATTCATTCAATTGATAAACCTTAGGTCTAAAGAACTCCACCAAACGTTTGGAAAGGGCCATCTCGCAAGAGGTGGCCCTTTTTGTTTGTCCATGTCCATGTTGTTTACCGATATCAAACTGGTTGGTTTTTTTTCCAATATCCCCCTTGAACTGGCCTTTGGCAAAAAAAATCAGGCGCATCACCGCGCAAGCTTTATCATCAGGTTGCCATCCCGGTACTAGCCGGACTCACAACCGCACATCGGCATGTCATGACCCAATATTGAGTAAATTGATGTTGGCCGCTGCATTTTAATGCACTTACAATATGCGCCCAATTCTGTTGGATTCCTTCTGATGCTCCGCCAATGTGATCGTCTATTCCTGTTTCTCCTGCTACTACTCTGGGGCGTGGCTGCGCACGCCATTACCAGTCTGAATGAAGACGAGTTTGATCTGTCTGAGCGCGCCTGGCTGTCATCTCACCAAGAGTTGGTCATCGGCATGCCGATGATGGGTGATCCTCCATACAGCTATAAGGATGCAGATCAACGTTTTACCGGCCCAGTCCCCGATATTGCGCAGCAGATTGCCAGAACGCTCGGGTTGACCCTGCGCTACAAGGTTTACCCCTCCTACGTGGATGCGCTAACCGGGCTTGACCACGGCGAAATCGACATACTGGTGAACGACCAGCCAAGCGAACAATGGCGCTCCAATATTGTCTCCCTCCCGTTTTTGCTCTCCATGCCGCGCGGCGTGCTGCTCAACAATGGCAAAACGAAGTTGTCACGACAGGATGCCCATGGTTTGCACTGGGTATGTGTCACGGGAGTCAATGCTTGCAGTGAATTGAAAAAACTGGGATTTCCTCGTGTGACCGAAGCAGAGAGTCGCAGCGAAGCGGCCTTTATGCTCAAAAAGCGCATGGCTGACACCTATCTTGCTGACATGCCGTCACTGGTGATGGTGAAAGATCAGCACCCCAAGGCTGGTTTCACCATTGCCACTCCGGAATGGGTAAGCGGCACGTCTCTCTCCATCAATATGCACAAGAGCGACCCGGCACTGGTCAGCCTGGTGAGCAAGGCATTCAACGAGATACCGGTTGAGGATCGTCGTCACATGCTGGCCGCCACCACAACTAGCCAACCTGCGGACTCAGGAGCGGTGAAGTCTGTCCAGTTTACCCCTGAGGAGCAGGAGTGGCTCAACCAGCATCCTGAGCTGACTTACGGCGTCTCCCCGGACTGGACCTCCATGAGCGAATTCAATTACCGGGGCAGGCTGGTCGGTTATGTGGCAGACCTGATGGCGCTGATGCAGCAAGTCTCCGGGCTGAAGTTCTCTCTGGTTCGCACCAATAGCTGGGGTGAAACCCAGAATATGCTGAAGCTGCGGCAGATCGATTTTATTCCGGCCATATCCCCCAACCACGATCGCGGCCAGTTTGCGCTGTTCACCCCCGGCTATCTGTTTGTCGATCGGGTCGTTATTGCCCCCAAACGCAGTGCCGATATCACCGATCTCTCACTGCTGCGAGGGAAACGGGTCGGCATGGTGCATGGCTCGCTGGATAAAGATCTACTGACCCACATCGGCGCCCATCCGGTAGAGGTCAACAATGACAACCGCTTGCTGGAGCTGCTGGACACGGGCGATGCCGACTACGTGATGGTCACTCTGCCATCCGTCAACAAACGGGTGAGCGAACGCTATCAGGTGGTCTATGCCGGCAAAGACTTGCGCCTGCCGGTCGCCATGGCCACGCGCAAAGATCCCATGCTGCAGCGGATCCTTACCAAGGTGCTCTATTCGATACCGCCGGAGGAGCTCAATAAAGTGGAGAGACGCTGGCTCTCCATGAGCGTGCAGACCGGCATCAATAGCGAAACAGTGCTGTTCTGGTTCGTAATGAGCGGCGCAACTGCCACCCTGCTGTTTACCCTGTTCTGGGCCTAGAACCGCACTCTGAAACGGGAGATCGTGCAGCGACAACGGGCCGAGAAGACGCTCAATGAGCAGTTGGTGTTTATCCAGACCCTGCTCGACTCCCTGCCCAATATGGTGGCGCTACGGGATCGCGATCATCGCCTGACCCTCAGCAACCGGGCATACCGCGAGCTGTTTGTCGGTGGTGGGGAAGAAGGTGATCGCTGGGGCTATATGACCGAGGACGAGCGGCAACAGATGTTGCGCGAGGAGCGTGCGGTCTGGGAAACCGGCGATATCTTCGAAGGATCGGGTTATACCCAGCGCGAGGGGGATGTTCCCCTTCACGTGGTCTACGTCAAGTTGCCCTATCGCGCAGCAGACGGCGCGATTCAGGGGGTGCTGACGGTATTGACCGATGTCAGTGCCCTCAAGGCCGCCGAAAACAAGGTGCGGGAAGTGGAGGGCAGACTGCGGGATATCACCGACAGCATGCCGGGTCTGGTTTATCAATATCTCTGGCAAGGGGCCGGCAAGGGGAAATTCCTCTATCTGTCCCAGGGGGCCAGCGACATTCTCGGGATGACCCACCAAGAGTTGATGGCAGCCGAGTCTGGCAGCGTGATCCTCGGCTTGAACGATGAGGCGTTGGCAGCCTTTATCGATAAGGTGGCCAAACATGCGCAAACCCTTGAGCCGCTCGATATGGAGGTGCTGGTGCCCTCTGTTCAAGGGGAGCGCTATATCCAGATCCGCGGCAACTTTGTGGCGCAACAGGGCCATGATCGCCTGCTCAACGGCGTGGTGCAGGACATCACCGCCATCAAGCAACAGGAGCATGAGCTGCGCGAGGCGCGCGCCGCGGCCGAGCAGGCGATGCAGGCTCGCAGCCTTTTTCTGGCCACCATGAGCCATGAGTTGAGAACCCCCATCTCGGGCATGCACGGCATGCTGGAGCTGCTGCGCATGAGCGAGCTCAATGATGACCAGCGCTATCTGCTGCGCAATGTGGAGAGCTCGGCCAACCACCTGCTCTATCTGGTCAACGATATCCTCGACTTTTCCAAAATCGAGGCGGGTCAGCTGCACCTCAATCGCCAATCCTGCCGTCTGCTACCCGTGGTGTGCGATGTGATCCGCGGCCATGCAACACTGGCCTACAGCAAGGGGCTGAAGGTCACGCTCCAGTGGGAGGATCAACTCCCCGACCTGGCCGATATCGATCCGGTCAGAGTGGGCCAGGTGGTTTCCAATCTGCTCAACAATGCGGTGAAGTTCACCGAGCAGGGCACCATTTCGATCCAGGTCAGCTATCAGGACCAGCAGCTGGTTATCGCGGTGACGGATACCGGCATCGGCATCGCCGAAGAGAAGCAAGCGCTGCTCTTTACCCCGTTCGAGCAGGTGGAATCCGATATCAATCGCCGCTTTGGTGGCACCGGTCTGGGCCTGGCCATCTGTGAGCAGTTGGTGAGGAAGATGGGCGGTACCCTGACGGTCAAGAGCCAGCTCGGTGCAGGGGCCTGTTTCCGCTTCAGCATCCCGCTGCTCAATGGCCTGTGGGAGCCACCCGCACTGGCGGGCAGCGAATGGTGGTGGCTGGGTAGCGATGCCGCCTTGCAGGCCACCATGGCACGGCTCGGCGCCCGGTTGAGCCCCCTCGAGATCCACCAGCTCACCGCCAATCTCGACGGCCTGCTGTTGGCGGAAGAGGCCGCGCTGGAGTCCAGTCTGGGGAGCGATTGGCACACCTTGCTGCAATCCGGCACTCTCAAGGGGGTCATCCTCTCCCCCCGCGAAGCGTTGCGGGGGCGCATGGGCTCGGAGAATTGGTGGCGCCTCGGCCAATCCCCCCTCTATCCGGATCTGTTGCTCGAAAGCTGCCGCGAACTGATCACCGGGCCAGCCGTGACCACCCATGCCGCCAGCATCGAAAAACTGGGCGGGCGGGTGCTGGTCGCCGATGACCATCTGGTCAATCGCGCCCTGCTGACCCGTCAGCTGGCGATTCTGGGGGTGGAGTGCGAGGTAGTGGAAGATGGCGAGAAGGCGTTGCACGCCTGGCAAACCCGGGATTTCGCCCTGCTGATCACCGACTGCCACATGCCGCACATGGATGGCTACACCCTGACCCGCCGCCTGCGGGAACAAGGGGAGCAGGCACCCATCATCGGCGTCACCGCCGATACCTCGGAGGAGGCGGCAGCCAATATGACGGCAGCCGGCATGAACGGCATGCTGTGCAAACCCTATTCGCTGGAGTCACTGCGCCAGATGCTGCTGCGGTGGTTGCCCGCGACTACGATCACAGAGAGAGTGCCCGCTCGACAGGCCATCAATCTCGACATGATCGGTCGCTGGCAAGATCTGTTTGGCGATGAAGAGATTGCCAAAAGCATGGCAAGGGAGTATCTGGCCTCCAACCGGAAAGATTGCCACGCTATGATGAGCGCGCTCTCCTCCGATGATAGCCAGGAGCTGGTGGAGATCGCCCACCGCATCAAAGGGGCAGCCAGAATGGTCGGGGAGCTCTCCCTGGCCGAGCAGGCGGCGCAACTGGAATCGGCGGCCCGCCTCAAACAGTTGAGCGAGCTCGCGCTGCTGACACAGAGAGTGGAAGAACAGATGAACAATATTGAACGTGAAATGGGATTGTGGCTCGATGAGTAGAACGGCAGACGAGTTGGTCATCATGGTAGTCGAGGATCACGGGTTTCAACGCAAGACCCTGATGCACCAGATCCGGGCGCTCGGTTATCAGCAACTGCTGGAGGCCGCAGACGGCATCGAAGCCCTGGCGCTCTGCCAGAGCCACGCTGTCGACATCCTGTTCTGCGATCTGCGGATGCCCGGCATGGATGGCATGGCGCTGCTGCGCCGCCTCTCGCTGGGTGGCTTTCGGGGCGGCATCATCCTCTCCAGCGCGCTGGAAGATGACGTGGTGGAGGCCGTGCTGCGCATGAGCGCGGCCTATGGTCTCCATGTGCTGGGTCGCATCGAGAAACCCTCCAGCCCGCAGCGGCTGCGCCAGTTGATCGACTCCTGGGCACCCAAGTCGGCCCCCTCGAGCAAGGACGATGGCCTCGTCCTCTCGGTGGACGAGCTCAAACGCGCCCTCGACAACGATCAGTTGCTGCCCTGGTATCAACCCAAGGTCGGCTTTGCGTCCGGCCAGTGGGTGGGGATGGAGGCGCTGGCCCGCTGGCAGCATCCGGAATACGGGCTGATCTCCCCCGGCATGTTTATCCCGCTGGCGGAAAACAACGGCCTTATCGACCAGCTGACCGATGTCATCATCAACAAGTCGCTGCAGGATTGCCATCTGTGGGGCCAGACCGGTCTCTCCCTCAATCTGTCGATGAATCTCTCAACCACCTCGCTGATTGAGGGAGATCTCTGCCACTTCCTGATCAACCAGTGCCAGCGTTGGGGCGTCAACCCCGAGCTGATCACCCTGGAGGTGACCGAAAGCTCGTTTGTCGAGGATATCGGCAAGGCGCTGGAGGTGCTGACCCGGCTGCGGATGCACGGCTTTGGCCTCTCCATCGATGACTTCGGTACCGGCTACTCCTCGATGCAGCAGCTGGCGCTGCTGCCTTTTACCGAGCTCAAACTTGATCGATCTTTTGTCGATCGCTGCTATGCCGACCCCTCCCGTCTGGCCATCATCGAGTCGAGCATCGAGCTGGCCCGCAAGCTGGGGCTGAAATCAGTCGCCGAAGGGGTGGAAGATGTGCAGACCTGGCAACTGCTGGCCAAGCTGGGGTGCGATATCTGTCAGGGCTTCTTCACCGCCCGCCCGATGCCGCGCAGCGAACTGCAGCACTGGCACCAGATCTGGCAAGCCCGACTGCCGACCCTGATATCCGGCTGATCTCCTGCGACCAACCCTTCGGGCCAACAGCGCGCCGACCGGCAACGTGAATGGCCGCCTTGGAAAAGGTGGCCATTTTCTTTATCTAGGACTCGCCACTCACGCATGCCCGCCCCCTATCCACCAACCTTTTATCCAACCGAGTGCCCCCCCTTTGCTCTGCATTCGCCGCATGCCTTGAGTCACCATTTATGCAAAATAAGTTGCATCACAAATGGTGCTACTGGCGGATCACGCCTACCGATAGCGAGAGCAGCCTCTCTTCTACCAGACTCATAAACTGACAATAAGACAATGAATCACTTGCTTTAAAAGGAATGGTTCTCAACGATGCGCCGAGCCGATGAGGTAGACAAGACAACCTGAAATCGTTTTCTCTTTTGAACAATAAGCTGTCTAAAATCAAATAAAGTTGTAAATAATCTTTGTTATGGTGAGCGTATAGCAAGCGGCCTCCCTGTCGCTTCCCCTGCTGGCTCCGCCAGATGCAGCATTTTCTGCGCCTTGAAAGCGAGTTATGACGCCATGATCACCATCACCCTCGATGGGGCTCAGTTGACGGTTGACCCGACCAGAACCCTGCTCCAGATAGCCAAACAGCACCAGACTGATATCCCCTCCCTGTGCGGTGACAACATCAGCGGCCCCAAGACCCCCTGCGACCTCTGCGTGGTTGAAATTACCAGTCTTGGCATCCGGCGCGCCTGCGAGACGCGCCCCGTGGCAGGGATGGTGATAACGACGCAAAGCGAGGCACTGAGCGCGCACCGCCAGCAGGCGCTCGGCCGCATCCTCTCGGATCACTACGCCGATTGCGAAGCCCCCTGCCAACGCGCCTGTCCGGCCGGGGTGGACATTCAATCCTATCTGCACCACATCGCCATGGGGGAGCACGAGGCGGCCATGGCCGTCATCAAGCAGACCCTGCCGATGCCCCTTTCCATTGGCCGGGTCTGCCCCGCTTTTTGTGAAGCGGAGTGCCGCCGCGCGCTGGTGGATGAGCCGCTGGCCATTCGTCAGCTCAAGCGCCATGCCGCCGATCTCGATCTGGCCGAGGTTGCTCCCTATCAACCGGCAAAGAAGCCCGCCAAGGGCAAGCGGGTGGCCATTATCGGCAGCGGCCCGGGCGGCCTCACCTGCGGTTACTATCTGGGTTACGAGGGGTTCGAGGTCGATCTGTTCGAGGCGATGCCCGAAGCGGGTGGCTGGCTGCGCTACGGCATCCCCGAATACCGGCTGCCCAAGGCGATCCTCGATCAGGAGATTGCGCTGATGTGCCAGAGTGGCATGCGGATCCACACCAGGCAGCGACTGGGCCACCAGATCACTCTCTCGGCGCTGTGCCGCGACTATGATGCGGTCTGTCTGGCGGTTGGCGTTTCCAAGGCGGTACCGATGGATTACCCGGGCAGCACCCTGGCCGGTTGTTATCTCGGGGTCGATTACCTCAAGGATCAGATGCTCACCAAGCGGCTCACCACTGGCAAGAAGGTTGCGGTGATCGGGGGTGGTAATACCGCCATTGACTGCGCCCGCACGGCGGTCAGGCTGGGGGCTGAAACCATCCTGATCTATCGCCGCACCCGCGCCGAGATGCCCGCCGAAGCCTACGAGATCGACGAGGCGGAGCACGAAGGGATGCGCTTTTTGATGCTCACCAATCCGGTAGAAAATCTGGCCGATGAGGCTGGTCGCGTCTGTCAGGTACGCCTCGAGAAGATGGCCCTCGGCGAGCCGGACGCCTCCGGTCGCCGCCGCCCGGAGCCCACTGGCGAGTACCTCATTGAAGAGTTCGATACCGTGATTGCGGCGGTGTCGCAGCAGCCGGATCTCAGCTTTATGGAAGGGGAGCCCCTCACCCTCCCCTTCACCCGCTGGCAGACGCTGGAATCCCACCCCGAGACCATGCACAGCGGCCACGGCAACCTGTTCGCCATCGGCGATCTGCGCCGCGGGCCCGCCACCGCCATCGAAGCGGTCGCCGATGGTCGCAAGGCGGCACTGGCCATCGATCAGTTCCTCCACGGTGACATGATCGACCCGGTTCGCCCTTTCAACGCCTGCAAGGCACCCACACTCAAGCAGGTCGATCCCGCCCAGTTTGCTCACCTGAATAAAGTCGCCCGTACCATCATGCCTCATCTGGCAGAGCAGGATCGCGAGGGCAGCTTTGCCGAGGTGGAGCGTGGGCTGAGTGATGCAGATGCCCGCAGCGAGGCCAGTCGCTGCCTCGAGTGCGGCTGTCAGGCCAACACCGATTGCGCGCTACGCGACTATGCCACCGAATACGAGGTCGAGCAGCGCGCTCTCGACACCAGTCAGTGCCAGAAGTTTGCAGTGGATAACAGCAGCGAATTTATCGTCTTTGATGCCAACCGCTGCATCGGCTGCGGCCAGTGCGTGCAGACCTGTGGTGAGCAAGCGGTGCAGGGAGTGCTGCACTTTGCCAAGCACAGCGATGGCACCCTCTCGAACCGCCCCCAGTTCGACACGGGACTCTCGATGGGCGACTCCCACTGCGTGCAGTGCGGCGCCTGTGTACAGGTCTGCCCTACCGGAGCCCTGGTGGATGCCCGCGACAAGTCGCAGGGGCGCACCGAACTGCTCACGCCGGTCAATACCATCTGCACCTACTGCGGGGTCGGCTGCGGTGTCACCCTCTACGTCGATGAGGCGCGCAACCGCATCCGCTATGTGGAGGGGAATCGCAACTCGCCGGTCAATCAGGGTCTGCTCTGCGTCAAGGGGCGCTTCGGCTTTGACTTTATTCAGAGCGAGGAGCGCCTCACCACGCCGCTTGTCCGCAAGGATGGCAAGCTGGTGCCAGCCAGCTGGCAAGAGGCCATCGCCCTGGTGGCCGAGCGTTTCACTACCCTGCGCCAGCGCTATGGCAGCGATGCGCTGGCAGGTTTCTCATCGGCCAAAACAACCAACGAAGAGAACTACCTGTTCCAGAAGTTCATGCGCCGGGAGCTGGGCACCAACAACGTGGATCACTGCGCGCGGCTCTGCCACGCCTCCACCGTTACCGGGCTGGAGGCGTCACTCGGCAGTGGCGCCATGACCAACGACATCCCGAGCATCGACCACTCGGATCTCATCTTCATCATCGGCTCCGACACCTCGGCAGCCCACCCCATCATCGGCTCCCATATCAAGCGGGCAGTCACCACGGGCAAGGCGCGGCTGGTAGTGGCCGATCCCAAGCGGATCGAGATGGCCGACCACGCCAGCCTCTATCTGGCCCACCGCCCCGGCACCGACGTAATGCTGCTCAACGGCCTGATGCAGCAGATCATCCAGAACAACTGGCACGACCAGGCCTATATCGCCGCACGAGTAGAAGGGTTCGAGGCGCTGCAAGCGGAGGTGCTCTCTCCGACCTATGCCCCGGACAAGGTGGCTCTTGTCACCGGCGTACCGGCCGAGCAGGTGATCGAGCTCGCGCGCCTCATCGGCACCGCCGAGCGCACTGCCATCTACTACTCGATGGGGATAACCCAGCACACTACCGGCCACGACAACGTGCGGGCCATCGCCAACCTGCAACTGCTGTGCGGCAACATCGGCATCGAAGGGGGTGGCATCAACCCGCTGCGGGGCCAATCCAACGTGCAGGGTGCCTGTGACATGGGGGCCTTGCCAAACTGCCTGCCCGGCTATCAGAAGGTGGCCAACCCCGAAGTACATGCCCGCTTCGCCGCCGCCTGGCAGCAGCCAGACTTACCGCGCACACCGGGCCTAACCCTCACCGAAACCATAGATGCCGCCTGTGCGGGCAGCATCAAGGGGCTCTATGTGATGGGGGAGAACCCGATGCTGAGCGATCCGGATCAGCATCACGTCATCGAGGGGCTCAAGCAGCTGGAGTTTCTGGTGGTGCAGGATATCTTCCTCTCGGAAACCGCCCAGCTCGCCAATGTGGTGCTCCCCTCCTGCTCCTTTGCCGAGAAAAGCGGCCACTTCACCAACACCGAGCGGCGGGTGCAGCGCATCTCCCCCGCCCTCAAGGCGCCGGGTGACGCGCGGGAGGATTGGTGGATAATCCAGCAGATCGCCAACGCCATGGGCGGCGACTGGCGCTATCAACACCCGCAGGAGATCACCGCCGAGATCTGCCGGGTAACCCCGCAATACGCCGGCATCCAGTGGGACAAGGTGGGAGCGCAAGGGCTACAGTGGCCCTGCAACGACGCGGCGCCCGAAGGCACTCGCCTGCTCCACGGCAAGCAGTTCACCCGCGGCAAGGGGGAGATGGTCGCCACCCCGTTCCGCTATGCAGCCGAACTGCCCGACGAGACCTATCCCATCGTGCTCACTACCGGCCGCCTGCTGGAGCAGTTCCACACCGGCACCATGACCCGCAAGACCAGGGGGCTCGACAAGCTGGCTGGCCCGCGGGTGATGATGAGCGTGGCGGACGCCGAGCGGATGGGCATCAGCAACAGTGAGCGGGTGAAGGTCACCAGCCGCCGCGGCCATATCGAGCTGCCCGCCTTCGTCACCAAGCGGATGCAACCGGGCGTGGTCTTTATCCCGTTCCACTTTGCCGAAGCCCCGGCCAACCGGCTCACCATCAATGCCACCGACCCCCACGCCAAGATCCCCGAGTTCAAGGTAGCTGCGGTGCGCATCGACAAGCTGGTGTGCCCGAGGCAAGGAGGGCAACACACCATGCAGGCGGAACCGGCCAAGCCAGAACCCGAGGTGACCTGAGGGGAATAGCGAGCGCCGCTTGGTTACCACCTGAGTGGCCACCTACCGGGTGTCTGGCCTGCCAACCCTTCCCCCTTGGCTTTGCGAGCGCAAAAGAGGGGGATGAGAAGGGGCCACCAACCAAAAAACACAAAGGGTTAGCTTCGCCCATAAGCTAACCCTTTGTGTTTTTTGGTGCCGATAAGGGGAATCGAACTCCTGACCTTCGCATTACGAATGCGCTGCTCTACCAACTGAGCTATACCGGCTTGTTGCTCTCCACATTCATAAAAAATGGCCGGCAAGTCAATTGAGGCAGCTCGATTTTATGAGTTGGCTCATGGTGTTAGCGCCCGATTTACAGGTCGGCAAACTCGGGGATATGGGCGCGGCCGCGGCTCTCGAGGAAATCGAGCAGGGCACGGGGGGAGCGCACCAGGAGCCGCTCTTGCGGGAAGCCCGCTTCGGTTACCAGACGGTGGCAGTGGCCAAAATCGCCAAGAGTAAATGCCACGTGGGAATCGGAGCCGAAAGTGAGATAGGCCCCCAGATCTCGCGCGGCTTCGACTATGGCACGGCAGTTGCCTTCGCTGCCCGGACGGGAATGAATGAAGGAGGAGTTGTTGATCTCCAGCGCCACCCGATAGTCCGCAGCCGCCTTGACCACCGCCTGAATGTCGATGGGAAATGCGGGGTTGCCCGGGTGGCTGATCATGTCGACCCGACCGCTCTTGATGGCGTTGATCATCGCCTGGGTGTGGGTAGCCTGATCGCAGGGAGGGAATACCTGCTCATGAAAACCCGCCATGATCATGTCGAGGCGCGACTCGTAACGCTCGGGAAAATCGATCTCCCCCTCCAGGTTTTTGATGTTGGCCTCGATACCCCGCAGGATCCCTACCCCATCCACCACTCTTGGCAGTATTGGCAAGTTGGCAAAGTGCCAGACATGAGGAGCATCGGCCATCTCGGGGCCGTGATCCGTGGTGGCAAACAGCTTGATCCCCTTGGCCCTGGCTATCGGCAGATAGTCGTGGATGGTGCTGTAGGCATGGGTGCTGGCAATGGTGTGAGTGTGGGTATCGACCGGGTACTTCATCTTCTCTCCCCTCATATTTTGAAAGGGCAGCATAGCAAAGAGCGGCAGCTTGGGCCACGCCAGTGCTTGCCACACTTTGTCACAAAATACCGCGAAGCTGACATAGTCTGAAGGACCCTGGCTGGCATACTGCCCCCGTCGATACATGCCTGAACTCGCATCGACAGTTTGCCGTCAGGATGACGCGAACTCACTTTCCCCACCGTCGCGCCCTGCGGCGGTTTTTTTTTGCCTGCAAACCGGTAACAAACGCGCAAAAAAAAGGCCCAACTAGCATGGAGCAGGTTGGGCGAGACTTAATGTTTAATTGCAGTGGCATAGATATAGAGTCCTGCTTTTTGACTAAGTTCCGCCCACTTTACTTTTTTCATCGAAAAACATTCCGCTAACACTCATTCACATTCTCTTGACACTTCACGTTATGAAACGTACTTTTTAAACATTCGTTTAAGTGAGGTGTCCAGTGAGTAAAATCGATACCAAAAACCGTATTCTCGACGCCGCTGAAGTGCTGTTTGCCGAGCGGGGATTCGCCGATACCTCTTTGCGTCTGATCACCAGTGAGGCCGATGTCAATCTGGCGTCGGTGAACTATCACTTCGGCTCCAAGAAGGAGCTGATCCAGGCGGTGCTCGACCGCTATCTGAGCCTGTTTATGCCCGATCTCGATGCTCGCCTGCGGGTACTGATGGAGCAGGAGCAGCTGACCCTGCTGCAACTGTTTGAAAGCTTTGTCGAGCCGCTGATGAAGCTCTCGGCGGTACGGGCCAACGGCCCGGCCATCTTCATGCAGCTGCTGGGGCGCGGCTATATCGACAGCCAGGGCCACCTGCGCCGCTTTATCACCGCCCACTATGGCCCCATTTTGCAGCGGATCACCCAGGCCATCTCCAAGGCCAATCCGGCTCTGTCGCCGGCGGATCTCTTCTGGCGCCTGCACTTCACCCTGGGCACCGTCGTATTCACCATGGCCTCCGCCGATGCGCTGCGCGACATCGCCCTGGCCGACTTTGGCCAGCAGCTCGATGTGGAAGGGCTGGTGCGCAACGTTATTCCTTATCTGGCGTCCGGAGTCGGGGCGCCCGTGGAGTCGACCAGGCTCTCCCTGGCCGTGTAACAACCAACAATAAATCAACGGAAACAGTGAAATAGAAGGAACTTCGGTATGATCACATTGCTTGTCCTGCTGGTGCTGGCGATAGCCGTTGTGCTCGGCGTACCCTCCATCCGTAAAAAGGTGGTAACCCGTCCGGTGTTCGGCATCTTCAAAAAGATACTGCCGCCCTTGTCAGCTACCGAGCGGGAGGCCATGGAGGCCGGCTCCGTCTGGTGGGATGGCGAGTTGTTTCGCGGCAACCCCGACTGGAAAAAACTGCACGGCTACGGCAAGGCCGAGCTGACCGCAGAGGAGCAGGCCTTTATCGACAATCAGGTCGAAACCCTGCTCGCCATGGTTGATGACTTCAAGATCGTCAACGAAACCAAAGACCTGCCAGAGCCGGTGTGGGACTATCTGAAGAAGGAAGGCTTCTTCTCCCTGATCATCCCGAAATCCTACGGCGGCCGCGAATTCTCGGCGATTGCCAACTCCACCATCGTCACCCGCATCGCCACCAAGAGCCTGAGCGTGGCGGTCACCGTCATGGTGCCGAACTCTCTCGGCCCGGGTGAGCTGCTGATGCACTACGGCACCCAGGCCCAGAAAGATTTCTGGCTGCCGGGGCTGGCCAATGGCAAAGAGGTGCCCTGCTTCGCCCTGACCGGGCCGGAGGCGGGCTCCGATGCAGGTGCCATTCCTGACAAGGGGATCGTCTGCAAAGGGATGCACAAGGGTGAAGAGGTGCTGGGTATTCGCCTCAACTGGAACAAGCGCTACATCACCCTGGCGCCGCGCGCTACCGTGCTGGGGCTGGCGTTCAAACTCTATGACCCGGAAAAACTGCTGGGTGACAAGGAAGAGCTCGGCATCACCTGCGCCCTCATCCCCACCAGCCACCCGGGCGTGCGTGTCGGCGATCGCCACTACCCCATGGGTCTGGCGTTCCTGAACGGCCCGACCTTCGGCAAGGATGTGTTCATTCCGCTCGACTGGATCATCGGCGGCCCGGATTACGCCGGTCGCGGCTGGCGCATGCTGGTCGAATGCCTCTCCGCCGGTCGCGGCATCTCGCTGCCTGCCCTGGGCACCGCTTGCGGTCATATGGCGAGCCGTACTGTGGGCGCCTACTCCTATGTACGCAAGCAGTTCGGCATGTCCATCGGCAAGTTTGAAGGGGTGCAAGAGGCGCTGGCTCGCATCGGCGGCCTCACCTATCAGCTGGAAGGGGCCCGTCGTATGACCGCAGGTTCCCTGGACTTGGGTCAGGCACCGGCCATCGTCACCGCGATTTCCAAGTACCACATGACCGAAATGGCGCGTCAGATCATGGATGACTCCATGGACATCCACGCCGGTCGTGCCATCCAGCTGGGCCCGAAAAACTACACCGGCTACGCCTACATGGGTATTCCGGTCGCCATCACGGTGGAAGGGGCCAACATCCTGACCCGCAACCTGATGATCTTCGGGCAAGGGGCTACCCGCTGCCACCCGTACGTGTTTGCCGAGCTGGAAGCGGCGGCCGACACCGACGTGGAACGCGGTCTCGAGAAGTTTGACGCCCTGCTGATGAAGCACATCGCCTTCGGCGCCGGCAACTTCTTCGGCTCCCTGTTCCAGGGGCTGACTCTGGGCCAGTTCAACAGCGCGCCGGTGGCCGGTGAAACCGCTCGCTACTACAAGCAGCTCTCCCGTATGAGTAAAGGGCTGGCGCTGTGCGCCGACGTCTCCATGCTGATGCTGGGTGGCGATCTCAAGCGCAAGGAGATGATCTCCGCCCGTCTGGGTGACGTGCTGAGCCACCTCTATCTGGCCTCCGCAACCCTCAAGCATTACGAGGATCAGGGCCGCATGGTCTCCGATCTGCCGTTCGTGCAGTACGCGGTGGAGCGCAACCTCTACCTGATTGGCAAGGCGTTCGAGGGCTTTTTCCAGAACTTCCCGAACAAGGTGGTGGGTGCCGTACTCAAGCGTGTGGTATTCCCGTTCGGCGTCGGTTACAAGATGCCGGCAGACGATCGCTGCCACGCCATCTGTCTGGCCATGATGAAGCCGGGCGAATTCCGCGACCGTCTGACCGCTCTCTGCTATGTAGGCAAGGACGAGGCGGATCCGGTCGGCCTGATGGAGCGTGCCTTCCAGGCCATGGTCGCAGTGCAGCCCTACGAGAAGAAGCTGGTGCAGGCCCAGAAAGAGGGCAAACTGCCCCGCAAACTGGCGCTGCCGGAGCTGGTTGCCGCCGCACTGGCCGGTTCCATCCTGAGCAAGGACGAAGCGGACAAACTGCTGGCCGCCGATGCCCTGCGCTACGAAGCGATTCAGGTAGACAACTTCGCCCCGGGCGAGCTGGAAGGCTTCTCCCAGCAAGCAAACAAGCAGCCAAACAAGGTCGAGCACGCCGCCTGATCCCTTGGCAAACCAGTACCAAACCGGCCCTCGTGGCCGGTTTTTTTGGTTGTTAACCATGCATTTACAAGCTAGGAGAATTCCAGTTAAATGCTTGAGTCCCTGTTGCAGGGGCTTTGGAAGCAAGGCCAGCGGAATGGCCGATAACAACAACTCAGGAAGAGTGAATGAACCTCGCCAAAACGGCGATCGAGCGCCCCATCTGGGTGGCGGTCTCGATCGTGCTGATTTTCCTGCTGGGCCTGCTCAGCATCCGGGGACTGCCGATCCAGCTGTTCCCCGACATCGACCGTCCACACCTCAACATCTCGGTGAGCTGGCGTTCAGCCTCGCCGCAAGAGATGGAGTCGGAGATCACCGACCCCATCGAGCAGGAGATGCAGGGGGTTCAGGGGCTCAAGAGCCTTGTCAGCAACAGCTATCCCGGCTTTACCGAAATCGACATGGAGTTTGCCCTCGGCACCGACATGCAACGGGCCCAACTCGATGTGATTTCGCGGCTGAACCGGGTCTCGGGATTGCCGGACAAGATTGGCGGCCCCTACGTCAACAACTACAGCAGCAACGATACCCTCACCTTCTTCTTCATCCAGCAGCTGCCCGGTGCCAAAGGGGGGATCGATGATCATCAGGCGCTGATCGAGGCGCGGGTCAAACCCGAGCTGGAGCGCATCGAAGGGGTCTCGACGGTCGCAGTCGAGGGGATAAACGAGCGCCAGATCCAGATCCGCTTCGACCCCTACCGAGCCGCAGAGCTGGGGGTGGAGATCCCGGTACTGGCCAGCCGGGCCACAACCGGCTGGGACGTGTCGGCCGGTACCCTCGACATCGGTCGCTGGGAGTACAAGCTGCGCTTCGCCGGTCGTTACGATGTCGAGTCGCTGGGGGACAAGGTGGTGGACTGGCGCGATGGCCTGCCCATCTATCTGCGGGATGTGGCGGAGGTAAGGGTGGCCAGGGAAGAGAACCCAGTGCTGCGGATCCAGAACGGCAATACCGCCATCGCCGCCCAGATCTTCAAAGAGAGCGGTGCCAATGCCCTGGCCTCCCTTGAGGCGATCAAGGCCCGGGTGAACGAGCTCAACCGCGAGGTGCTGGAACCGGTCGGGCTGCACATGGAGCAGTCGTTCGATGCCTCCCTCTACATCAATCGCGCCGTCAGCATGGTCACTGCCAACCTGGGGCTCGGGGTGCTGCTCTCCTGTGCCATCCTCTGGCTCTTCCTGCGCCGGCTCAAGGCGACCCTGATGATTGCCCTCGCCATCCCCATTAGCATCATGCTCACCTTCTGTCTGCTCAAGGTGATGGATCGCACCCTCAATATCATCTCGCTGGCGGGCATCGCCTTTGCCGTCGGCATGGTGCTCGACGCCGCCATCGTGGTGCTGGAGAGCATCTACCGGCGCCACGAGCGGGGGGATTTGAGCAAGGCGGAGGCAGCGCTTGAAGGCACCCGTCAGGTGTGGACGGCGCTGGTCGCCTCCACCCTCACCACGGTCGCCATCTTCCTGCCGGTGCTGCTGCTCAACGATGTGGAGGGTCAGCTGTTTGCCGATCTGGCGCTCACCATCGCCTGCGCCGTGACAGTCTCCATGCTGGTCGCCGTCACCGTGCTGCCTGCGGTGGCGGCGCGCTGGATGGGACATGAAACGCTGACCGATCCCTATGAGTCGCTGTGGCAGCGCACTACCCGTCATGTGATCCGCTGGACCTCGACCTCACGCCAGCGCTGGACGGTCATCACCCTGATGATGAGCCTGCCGGCCCTGGCCACCTGGGCGCTGCTGCCCAAGATGGACTATCTGCCGGACGTGAAACGGGACGCGGTGGATGTCTGGATGAACTTCACCCCCGGGGTCAATCTCAAGGCCCAGCGCGAAGAGGTGATCGATACCCTGATCGCCCGCCTCGCCCCCTACATGAAGGGGGAGAAAGAGCCTGCCCTCAAGAACTACTACATCTTGCGCTACCCGGGGGGCGCCCAGATTGGCGTGCGCCCCAAGGACGAGACCCGCATCAAGGAGCTGGAGAGCCTGTTGATGAAACAGCTGCTGGTAGGCATTCCCGACACCCGGGTGTTCGGCGGTCAGGGGTCGCTGTTTGGCGGCTTTGACAGCGAGAACGGCGTCTCCCTGCTGCTGCAGGGGGGCAACCTGCCCGAGCTCTATCAGGCGGCCCGTGCCAGCATGGGGATCCTCAGCAAGGACCTGCCGGGAGCACAGGTCCGGCCCGAACCGAGTCTCGACTTCACCGCTCCCGAGCTCAAACTGGTGCCGCAAGATCGACGTCTCGCCGAAGTGGGTTGGGATCGCACACCCCTGCCCACCATCATCCAGACCTTTGGCGACGGCTTGCGGGTCGGCGAGTATTTCGATGGCGAGGATCGGCTCGACATCATGCTGATGGGGCAGAGCTCCGCCAATCCGGACGAACTGAAGGCAGTGCCGCTGGCCACCCCCTCCGGGCGCATCGTTCCCCTTGGCGAGCTGCTGCGGGTGGAGCATGACATGGGCCCGGCCAGCATCTTCCGGGCCGATGGGCGGCGCAGCATCAGCCTGCAGATAGCGCCCCCGGCGGGTATGACCATGGAGCAGGTGATCGACACCCTGAAAAACCGCAGTTTTGCCGCCATCCGTCCCCTGCTGCCCGCCGGTGGCGAGCTGCGCATTGCCGGCAATGCCGACAGCCTGCAACAGGCGCTCGACAATCTGGGGACCATCTTCCTGTTTGCCGTGGTGATCCTGCTGGTGCTGCTGTGGGGAGTGTTTGCCTCCCTCAAGGATGCCCTGCTGGTGCTGCTCACCCTGCCCCTTGCCTCAGTTGGCGGCGTGCTGGCACTGCAACTGAGCGGGCTGCTGGTGCCGCTGCCGATGGATCTGCTCACCATCATCGGCTTTGTCATCCTGCTGGGACTGGTGGTCAACAACGCCATCCTGCTGGTGCATCAGACCCGCACCGCCGAGCGGGACGGCATGAGCCGTCAGCTGGCGGTGGCCGATGCCCTGCAAAGCCGGATGCGTCCCATCGCCATGACCAGCCTCACCAGCATCTTCGGCATGCTGCCGCTGATGCTGAGTCCGAGCGAGGGGAGTGAAATTTACCGCGGGCTCGCCACCGTCATTGTCGGCGGCATGAGTTGCAGCACCCTGTTTACCCTGATCCTGTTGCCTGCCTTCCTACGTCTCGGGGAGCAGGTGGCGATCCCACAACCCCTGCGCCAGCGGGCCTGAGCAAGGAGCTCATCGATGACACATATGATTACCCGAATGTTGGCTGGCGCGGTGCTGATTGCAGGCAGTGCGCTACCGGCATTAGCCGATCAGGGCAAGATGGTGACCCTGGCGGATGTGACCCAAGGGGATGCGGCCGCCAATATCTGGGTCAGCGGCACGGTGGCGAGTCGCCAGCAAGCTGCGCTAAGCGCCGAAGTGAGCGGCCGGGTGGAGTGGATCGCCGAATTTGGCAGCCGGGTCAAAAAAGGGGACGAGCTGCTGCGCCTCGACAGCGCGGCACTGCGCCTCTCGCTGGAGCAGGCCCGCGCCGAGCAGGCGAAATGGCAGAGCAACTTGCGCTTCGCTCGCGCCGAATCCCAGCGGATCACCCGGCTGCATCAGCAAAAGAGCGCCTCCCAGAGCCAGTACGACAAGGCCAGTTACGATGTGGAGCAGGCCGCGCTGGCCGAGCGGCTGGCCGCCATACAAGTGAACCAGATTGAAGAACAGCTGCGCCGCAGCCACATCTATGCCCCGTTCGACGGGGTGGTGAACAACCACTTCATCCAGCCCGGCGAGCATGTGGACGCGGGCGAGCAGGCGCTGGAGCTGGTCAACCCGGATCAGCCGGATATCCGCCTGCAGGCCCCCATTCTCTGGGCCCAGCAGCTGGCGCCGCAAACCCGGCTGCGGGTGGAGGGGGAACAGCTGAGCGGTCATGGCGTCTATTACCAGCGAGCCGCCAGCGCCGATCCCAAGTCGCGCCTCATCGAGCTGCGCCTCAAACCGGAAGCGGGCACCTTCATCATCGGCTCGCCGGTACGGGTTGCCCTGCCACTGGGGGATCAGCAGAGCATGCTGCTGCCCCGAGATGCCCTGGTGCTCGGCACCGATGGCAGCGTGGTCTATCAGGTGGCGCAGAGTGGCAAGGCGCTCAAGGTAAATCGGGTGCCGGTCACCGTGCTGTTTGGCGACAGCCAGCAGGTAGCGGTGAGCGGCGCCCTCAAGCAGGGGGATCGGGTGGTGGTGCGTGGCGCGGGCAGCCTGCAGGATGGCGACACCATAGAATTGTTCAAGGGGTAGCCACGCCCGACGCAGGCTGTCCAATCTTTGCCCGCTTGACCCGGGACATACAGCCAAACGGGCCACAGTTTGCTATCTTGGCGGCCATCACTCGCGTTTAGAGCAATCAACACCCATGAGCATTATTTTGGGCATCGATCCGGGATCGCGGATCACCGGATACGGGGTTATCCGGGTCGTGGGCGGCAAGGCCGAATACTTGGGCTCTGGCTGCATCCGCACCGATTGCGGCGAGCTGCCGGAGCGCCTCAAGCAGGTCTATGACGGGGTATGCGAGATCATCACCCAGTTCAAACCCACCGAATTTGCCATCGAGCGGGTCTTTATGGCCCGCAACGCCGACTCGGCCCTGAAACTGGGACAGGCCCGGGGCAGCGCCATCGTAGCCGCGGTCAACGCCTATCTGCCGGTGAGCGAATACTCTGCCACCCAGATCAAGCAGGCAGTGGTGGGCACCGGCGGCGCCGCCAAGGAGCAGGTGCAGCATATGGTGACCCATCTGCTGAAACTCTCCGCCACCCCGCAGGCGGATGCAGCAGATGCCCTTGGCGTCGCGCTCTGCCACCTGCACACCCGCCAGAGCCTGATCAAGATGGCCGGCCGCGCCAGCAGCTCGGTACGTGGCCGCTATCGCTGAGCCCTTGTCCACCCAGACAGCTCATCTCGGTATCGCTAAATAAAAAAACCGCCCCAGCTATCCGGGGCGGTTTTGCTTTAGCCGAGTAACAACCGGCGGGACTTGTCAGATAAATGTTCTCTCACGTAGCCGGCCATAGATTCAGCCGCCTTATTCAACCGCGGCATTCGCCCCGGCAAGTCGGGCCTGCTGTTCACCACGCTTTTCCAGCGCCGAGCTCATGGCGAGGGAGAGCGCCTCCAGCTGACCGTCAAGGCTGGCATCGATGATCCCCACCTCGGTCTCGAGGATGCAGCCCCCCTGATCGAGGCGGGCATCGGCGGAGATCTCGAGATAGCCGATTTCGGGGAAATCCTTGTGTACCCGGGCGATCTGGTCGCGCACCGCCTGCACCTGCTCGGGGTGAACCCGTATCGTCACCTGCTTCTGATTGCTCACCAGCGAGAGCGCCTCCCGCACCACCTTGAGGGTGAGCGCCACCTGATCGTAATCGTGCAGGATCTTGCGCACCGCCTGCAGCACCACCTCGCTCATCTGCTGCTCCACGGTGCGATAGTACCCCTGGCACTGCAACTGGGTCTGGTGGATCAGCACTGCCTGTTCGCGCCGAGCCTCGTCAATCCCGGCTTGCCAGCCAAGGCTCTTCTGCTCTTCATAGACGGCGCGGGCCTCGGCCACAATATCGGCCGCCTGGGCCCGAGCGGCCTCTACCAGCTCCTGTGCGCTCAGGTAGGAGAGGTAATCCTGGCTACGCAAAATACGCTGGCTTGGCGCCAGTTGCAGATGGTTACTCTTTATTTCAACAAATGGCAGCATTGGAGGGTTACCTGTTTGGCAATCTTGAGACAAAGCGCCCGGGCCAGTGGCAGCTGGTCAGCCGCCAAAGGCCATGATGGCCCAGGTGGCGCTAGGGGAAGTCGCAGGGTGAGACGGCGAGCCCAGTCGGGGTAGCCTTCCCCAGCAGCCGCCAGCCAGAACTGCAAGCCCGCCTCTTCCAGCACCCCCTCATCGAGTTGAGCGGGCAGAGGCTGCTGCCAACCCGCAGGCCAGGGGCCGATCAACAAGTCGAGCTGGGAGAGTACGGCTCTGTGCCCCTCCTCCCCCAGCAAAGCGATGATCTGGCGCAGCGTTGGTGCCAGCAAGCAGTGGCGGATCGCCTCGCCGTGCAGCACGGCCCCCAGACGGCGCAACAACAGCACCAGCTCACTTTGGGGAAACAGCGCCAATCCCCCCAGAGGCGCGGGCATCTCGTAGCCAATTCCCAATGCCAGCGCCTTGAGCAAGGCGCCGTTACTGGCTGGCAGCGTCCGCCACTCGGGCAAAAGTTTCGGCACCTGCGCCCAGGATGAGGGCAGGTGCGCCTCATGGAGATAACTGGCCGGGCAAAAGCGCAGCTGATAGGGGGTCAAACCGACCGTCATCCGCGACTCCGACTCCGGTGCCACATGTATTGCGCCAGGTTGCTGGTCACCACCAGCGCCAGCAACAGGGCAATCAAGCCGCCCAGCCGCCATTTTGAACCTTCGCTCACTTCAATGGAGAACAGCGAGGTATTGCGCGGCATCAACGGGCTCTGGCGCACATCGGCCGAGGGCACCAGCACCACGCTGATCCGGTCGTAGGCGAGCCCCTCGATACTGTTGTTGACCAGTTGCTTGATCTGCGGAATGTAGGTATCGAGCTGGATATCCGCCGCATGCTTGATAAAGACCGAGGCCGAGGCGGGAGAGGGTTTCTTGCTGATCCCCTCATTGCCTTCCGGCAGCACCACATGGACGCGAGCCACCAGCACGCCGTCTATTTCCGACAGGGTATTGGAGATCTCCTGCGCCTTGGCATAGGTGAGGCGAGCCCGCTCCTCGGTGGGCGAGGAGATGAGGCCATCCTTGGGAAACACATCCTGCAGAGTGGAGAAGCTCTCTTTTGGATAGCCCTTGCGTTTGAGGGTCTCGATGGCCTGCGCCACGTCGGACTCCTCCACCAGCAGCTTGATGCGGCCATCCTTATCCGGCTGCTTGTCCGAGGCGATCCCCTCGGTTTGCAGCAGCGCCAGCATCTCGTTACCCTCTTTCTGAGTGACTCCGGTATAGAGCTCCACTTTGCAGCCACTGAGCAGCAACGAGGCGCCGAGCACCCCCATCAGCATCGATCTCTTCACACTACCTCACTGGGTCTTCAACAGGGTTTCTACGTTCTGGCTCATCTTGCCCACTGTCTTGGCAATCAGCTCCTCCTGCATGGTGATCCGCATCAGCGACCACTGCATCTGCATCAGGCTGTTGGGATCATCCCCCGGGGTGGCCAGCTCGGCTTGCAGGCTCTGCTTGGCCTCGACAAACTGCTGCTTCAACTCCCCCAGCTCCCCGAGCAGAGAGCTCCCCATCCCCTGGGATGTGCTCCCCATCGCCTGTTCAAAACTGGCGACATGGGGCGAGGAGAGATCCACCGCTTTCAACTCATCCAGGCTGGTGACCACCGCCTGGGCAGACTGTGCAATTTCCATCACGCCTCCAGATCAAGTTTGTGCGAATTGCGCATCAGATTGTCGACCATGCCGTTGAGCGGGATCAGGGTCATCAGCTCGCGCCGGGCCAGTGCATCGAGGAATTGATGTCCCGCGGGCACGGCGCCCTGCCCGTCCCTGAGCTCGCTCAACAAGTTCAGCAACACCTTCTCGCGCCGCGACGCCAGAGGATCAAACTCCCGCATGGTTGCTCGCAACTCCGGCAGATCGATGGCATCCACCACCGGCGACTGGCGCTCGCCAAAACGCGCGATCAGCTTGTCGGTAACAGGGCCAAACAGCTGCTTGCCAATCTCCGGCGCCGGTTTGTCGCCCTGTTGGTAGATCTGCCAGAGCAGTTCACGCTTGGCGACTGGCGTCACACCGGCCAGCAAACCCTCAAGGGGGGCCCCCTGTTGCCAGCGTTCGAACAGATCCGGCTCGGGGGCTTTGGCCAGCAGTCGTTCAAACTGGCGTTGGGCCATGGATTCGGGCGGGGGGGGCTGACGCAGCGGCTGCTCTCCCCCCGGCTGGTCGCTGCCTTCAATTTTCATGAGGTCATCTGCTCGCGCAGGCCTGCGGCAAACTGTTGCAAGGCTGGCTGACCGCTCTGTTCCAGTCGCAGCAATCGTGCAACCAGCGCCTCCTGCTGACCGAGCCGCCACTCGCACAGGGCCAGCCAGGGTTCGATATCCGGTGTGCAGTGCTCGCCACCAAGCTGCAAAGCAGCCTGGTAATCCCCCCGGTTCATCAGGGAGGAGAGGCGAATGAGCGTTACACACTCGGTCATCTCCGGCGCCCCCGCCAGCCAGTCGGCGATGGTGGCCGCCTCCTGGTGACAATGATGGCCGGTACCAGCCAGCGCAAGTTCGGTCAGTTGTCGCTTGAGTTCAGGGTTCATCATCAAATCTTCTGCAAAATACCCTGCATCAGGTCTTTCATGGCCCGAGTCACGGTGGAGTTGATGTTGTAGATCACCGACCATTTGTTGATCTTGTGCTGCAGCTCGGCCAACAGCGCCGGGTTATCCGGATTGGTTTTCATCGCCTCAATGGCCTTGTTGACCTCGGTATTGGCATCATTGGCCTGCCCGGAGAGGTTCGATGCCACCTGATCGAGGGTGTTAGTAGTACCGTCTGCATACTTAAAGTAATCAGCCATGGTTGTGCTCCTTTATCTTGCCAATGATCGTGAGCCCCGCCTCGATGGCGTCGGCCTGTTGTTGCCACTCCCGATACTGTTGCGGGGTTCCCCCGCGCAGCAGTTGCCGTTTCACTTCACCCTGCGCCTGAACAAGCTGCTCATGCAGCTCACGAGCAAAGGCGGGATCAGCGCCGGACAGTCGCGCTTCCAAACTGGTCATCATGCCGCTCGGCTCCTTTTAATTTGACGATGTATTGCTGCTTGCCCTTGCTCACCACCACCGCATCGGGGCGAATAGCCAGCACCCGCACCCCGCTGGAGGTTGCGCCCCCAACCGGATAGCGCTGGTTGTCTGCCAGTACCACATAAGGCACCCGGCCAAACGAGACGCTGCGCACGTCGAACTCCAGCTCATCCTGACGCGGCGTTCTGGTCTGATTGATCAGCTCCAGCGTCGGGTGTGTACCGAACTCCCGGCGAAACTGCTGATTGACCTGCTGAAACTGGCCAAGTTGGCGCTCATCCAGCTGGCCGGAGAGTTCGAGTCGCCCACTCGCCTCACGCACCCGCAATGCACCAGCCAGCCCCTGCTCCTGCAGCAAGGCATCGAGACGCTTGCGATAGGCCCCGGCAATCTGTACCTGATTTTCAACCCCCAGCAGGCCGGGCACCTCCTGCTTGAGCAGAGATTCAATGGTGCTCCATTTGCTATCCTGCCCCTGAATTTCACCGCTGAGCTTGAGCCAGCCGGGCTCCTTGCCATTGCGGATCTGCAGTTGTTCATAACCCAGCTTCTGCAAGATAAAGCCGGCCCCCTGCCGCAGATCTTCCATGGTGCGCAGCTCCAGCCGGTAGTTGAAACCCTTGCTATCGAGATACTGCTGCAAGGCAAGACGCGCGCTGTTCTCATCGACGTAACCCGAGAGTTGCCACAGCTCGGGATCACTGCTGTTCAGCACCACCTGACGATAGTTTGGTGCGGCCAGAAAGCGCTTCAATGCCTGCTCACTGCGGGTGGATTCGTTCTCGTCGGCGCCATGCCACCAGCCCGTGCCGAGCAGCAAGACCACGGCGACCACCAGACTCAGGCAGAGGGCCCCCATCCAGACATCGGCGCCCGCTGCCCGCCGCCGCGGCGCACGAGAAGGAGCAACCACCGCCGCCAGTGCCTCCAGCTGTTCGGGTAGCGAACGACTGTTGTCACAGAAGCTCCAGAGCAGCGGGCCTGCCTCCAGGCGTGTTCCCGCCCTGAGCGTCTCTCCCGCGGTCAGGGCGACACCGTCCTGAGTCGGGGTAATACCGTCCGCCCAGGCTTGCAGGGTGATCCCTTCCCCATTCACCAGCAGTACCAGATGCTCGGGGGCCATCCCCTCATCCACCAGCACCAGATCAGCCTTGAGGGGATCGGAACCGATGACCAGACGCCCCTCCGGCAGAGGAACTTCTACCCCGCGGTTGAGCCCGCGATATACGCGGCACTTCCAGCTCATCGGGTCGCGCCCTCATTGCCCGCCTGCACACACCAGCTGGCGGCCGGTGTACATTTTTGATCCTTGTTCATTTCGACCAGACGCCACCCCAACTCATTGCCCATCCGGCACTGAGTGAGGGACGAGCTCTTGCCCCCCTGACGCAGCAGTTGCTGCACGTCACGGGCTGCAGCCAGCGGCTGGCATTGCGCGCCCCCCAGCACCTTGCCAAGGGAGAGACTCTGATTGGAGATCTCATCAGCCCCGAGCACCCCGGCTCGCAGATCCTGACCATTGCCGAGGGCCAGATAGTGGGCAATACCGTCATCAATCAGACGAGGCTCGATGATAAAGAGCCGCACCGAACGACGGGTCTGGGTGTCCTTGCTACGGAACAGTGCCCCCAGATAAGGGATGTCACCAAGGAAGGGCACCTTGCTCAGGTTCTCGCTCATCTCGTCGCGGTAGATACCGCCTATCAGCAGGCTCTGGCCGTGGCCGACCCGGGCGATGGTATCGACTACGGTGCGACTGATGGTAGGAATGCCATCGGCCCCCGCACTGTTGGGTTTCTGGTTGCCATCCTCGATGTGGAGGCTCAGGCTGATCTCGGGTCTGTCACCCATCTGGATCACCCGGGGCGTCATCCGCAACATGGTGCCGTAAGTGATCCCCTGTAGCTCGGCCACCCGCTCACCGCTGATCTTCACGTAATAGGTTTCGCTGTGGTCGATCACCGCCTGGGTGTTCTCCTGGGTCAGCAAGGTCGGGCGGGAGACCACCTGGGCATTGCCTTCGTTTTCCAGCAAGTTGACCCGGGCCAGCAGATAGTCGAGTCCTTTCGAATCCACCAGACTGCCGAGCGCGGCCCCCCCTTCGATCCCTTTGCGATCGCCGGTGGTCTTGATAATCACTTGCTGGTTGGAACCGGTGCGGATCCCCACTCGCCAATCCACCCCCAGCTGGGAGAGATCCTCGGCATTGATGTCGATGATGGAGAGCGCCACCTCAATGCGGGCAGCCGGTTTGTCGAGCGCGGCGATCAGCTTGCCGTACATCGCCATCCGCTCCGGAGCATCGCGCACGATCACCGCATTGAGGGAAGGATCGGCCTGCACGATGGCCTGACCGGAGGTGGCCGTCGCGGCCTTGCTACCCTCGCCGTTGACCATCTGCACGCCAGCATCGCTCAGCAGCTTGGCCAGAATGGTCGCCACACCAGGAGCCGCCACATCGGTATCGCGGTACTGGATGGAGCGATCTGTAGCCGAGGCGTACTTGAGGGGGAAGATCTCGATGGCCAGCGGCCCGGTCTTCTCGCTGCGCAGCTGGGATTGTTGCTCCAGTGCCAGCGCGGTCTGCTCGATCAGTTCAAGGTAACGGGGCGGGCCGGAGACATAGACCAGCCGGTTATCCGCATCGGGGCGCCAGCCAAAGCGGGGCTCCCAGATCCCGGCTCGTTGCAGCGCCTGCTTGAGTTCTGCAGCGCCAGTCTGCTCAAGATTGATGAGACGGGACTGCACTTCGCTGTTCTTGAAGACGTAGAGCACATTGCCGTCGTAGTACCAGACCAGGTTGTAGAGGGAGGAGAGCTGCTGCAAAAAGGCGAGCGGCTCGTCATGCTCAAACTGACCGTTGACCTGATCGTTGACCTTGTCGCTGACCACCACCGAGACCTCGTAGTTGGCACCGAAGTTGACCAGCACGTCGCGCAGACTCTCCCCTTCAGCCACATAGCTGTAAGGCATGGGCACCCAGTCCAGCTCCTGTGCCATGGCGGGACGCTGCCACGCCATCACGGCGAGGCAGATCCACAACAGGGGACGCAGCAGGGGTTGCACACTCAAGGGTGCCATATCATCTGTCTCCATTGGGGGGCCAAGGCGGCCTCGGTCAATTGGGGTTCCAAGCGCTCCAGCAGGGCGATGTGCTGGCTCAGGCGCTCCGCCAGCAGCGCCTCATCGAGCCACTCCAGCGCGAGCCGCGCCTCCAGCTGCAAATTGCCAAGATCGTCCAGTACCAGGGCATGGGGGGCATGACGGCCCCAGGCCACCACCTGTTGCAACAGACGCTTTAGCAGCGCCGGATCATGGGCCTCATCATCATTCCTCTGGCTGCTTGCAAGCGGGGTACTCAGCAGCAATTCACCGTTTCTGGGGGTCAGAAAGAGGGGATAACCATCGATCCGCAGATGGTACTTTCCCTGTGCGTCGGCAATAAAAGGCCCTTGGCCAAGGTTTGCGGCCAATCGATTCAGTAGCGTTTGCATAGTTCCTCGGGCTATCTAGGGCGCAGGAGGCTGCCAGTAGAATTGATCCTGACCCAGGGCAATGCCCCGGCCGGCCAGCCACTCATGCAGGGTTAGGGCTGCCTCGTCCTGATGGGGCAGAGCCTGCAGGGCATGCCAGAATGTGCCGAGCTCGAGCGGTACCGGCATCAGGTGAACCGGGTCCCCCTCCTTGCTCGTTTGCGCATACCAGGCAGGCCAAGCCAGCTGGAGACGTGTCTCACAATCAGTCTGCAGTCGGGTGAGCTCCTGCTCGCGCTGGTTCAACTGCTCAAGCTGATCGGCGATCCGGCTCTCCAGATCCGCCGGTACATCGACCACGGTCTGCCAGAACACAGCCTGGGCATTGAGCTGGCGGCGCATCACCTGCAACTGCTCCAGTTCGTTAAGCCAGGCGCCGTAAAGTGGTTCAAGACGCTGAACCCACCAGCGGTGCAAGGGATAGAGCACCCAGTGCCACAGCAAGGGACGATCCGCCAGATTGATGCGATCCCCCAGCTGCTGCATCCAGTCACAACGCTCACTGCCTGCCAGCCGCAAGATCTGTTGCAGCTCCTCACGCGAGACGGCCAGCGCGGCATCGAGACGGCGCTGAAACCAGATGGAGCCCAACAGACTCTCCAGTCGGGTTCTTGGCAACAGTCGTTGCAACAGGGCCATCTGCTGCGAGGTGATCACGCCGGCATCCTGATAACGGAGCACGGACAGCTGGCCGACCAGACGATCCCGACTCAGGGTATCTGGCTGGACAACGGTAACCCGACGACCTGCAAACAGGCCCTGGTTAGGTGAATGGTGATCTTGCTGACTCATGCTATGCCTTGCTCATCTTGCTGCGGGCAATAATGGAATGATGTTTCGATATGCTGGCTATTCTATCCATTGCCTCGCTCCGCGGCTTATAAAAAACGTCAGATTATTTTAGTCCGGCGTTAATCTGTGCCGTGTCGGGCACGGCTTGGCGTACAGCCAAAACGACGACGATAACTCTGGGTAAAATAGGATTGGCTGGAGAAACCGGCCTCCATCGCAATATCGACGATGCTCATTTCACTATTGAGTAATAACTGATGAGCGAAAAGGATCCGCCTTTCACTGATCCAGGCTCGTGGAGAAACACCATATATCGAGCCAAACAGCTCCTTGAAAGTGGTCAATCCCATACCGAACTCTTTGGCGAATTCGCTGAGCTTCCACTCCATCAGATAGTGCTTTTCCATAAACTGTTGCAACCGCTCGACCTGGCGATTGCTCAGCTGGCGCAAAATAGACATCAGTTGAGGCCCCTGTTCGCCAAACGCGAGCAGAAACAACAACTCTTCGGTGCGTAATTGGGCAAGTGCGGGGGGATGTTCATGTTCGGTCAACCCGCGCAGCCCCTGAATACATTGGGTCAGCAAGGGGGATGAGTGAAACGGCAACAGCGTGGGGGCCATCCCCTCCAGCCGGGGGACTTCACTCAATAGTGAACCAAAACGTTGCAAGAAGCCTTGCAAAAAGGAGTTTGACAGAGGTAGCCAAAGCAGGCAGCAGGGGCCGTCACCGGTACAGACCGCGTAGTTGCCACGGCGCACGAACAGAAGTTCGTTGGGGGATAATTCATAGGTATCGGTACAGTCCTGCCACTTCATCGATCCTTCCAGGAGAATATAAATTCCCTCTTGCGGATGTTCGATAACGTTAAAAGCAGACATGCACCACTGGAGCAGGGCCATATCGCCCTTCTCTGTGGTAGTAATGCCCTTCATGTTTTATTTTCCTGAATCTGCGTGTAGTACCAGTAACACCTCCGGAAGCGGGTCGCTCTCGGGTGCTTTATTATTGCTGTTATTTTTATTTATTATTTTGTAATCAAGTCATTCGCTGGTGAATTCAAAAATTAATCACCATTGAAATGAGGGGGGATCCTACAACAGTCACAAGCAGAAAAACCAGCCTAAAATTAGAGCTAACACACTATTTATCCAGTGCGACGACTCATACTTAATGGTGTGCTTACAGCAAAAGATACTTCGTTACAAAAAGAAACCTTCAATCTTAACTGACAAATTAATAAATGATTGATTTGAGGCTTTTTATTTAAACACAATCATTACTGACATTGTGGATAACAAGCTTTTGGCTGCAATTGAATAACCATTTTTTTGTCATTAAAAATCTTAAAAACTTTCTGCTGACTCATAGCCTGTACCGCGGTGCCATCCATAAATCGCAAGCGGGCACGCAGATAGATCTCCCCTTCCGCCAGTTGCAGAGGGGTCAAACGCAGATCAAACAGCAATGGCAGCATGGTCACCTCATAACGGGTGGCTGCCACTTGCAACGGACGCCCCCCGATCATGCTGAGCACAGCCACCTCCACTGTCGCCGGACGTGGCAAGGCTTGCGGGAAATGCACCTCGCCCTTGAGTTGCTGTTGCGATGGCTTCAGCTCCGGGGTGGTGACACAACCGGCCAGCATGGCCGACAACATCAGTGCCAGCAGACCTCTCATAACACTCGGATCCGCCGCTCACTCAGCGGTGTGTGCTCACCCTGCTGCAGTCGCTGCAGCGCCAGCTCCTGGACCTGATTGAGGGTAATGGAGCGTCGCAGCAGTGCCGATAGGGGAACCTGGCTCGCACTGGCTGACCGGGCACTCACGGTTCTGCCTGCAAATGCCCCTACCTTGCCCGCCTCTGCCCCATGCAGGGCCAGCGCACCTTGTGATTCCTGAATCTTCATGGTTATACCCGCACTCCCATCACCTGATCACTGCTGCCTGCCTCCCGAGTACCGGGTTGCAGCAACTCCTGCCAGAACTCGGCATGCTCCAGCATGCTGGCGAGACTCTCTTCAAGGTGCGCCAGGGTCAACCGGCTTGCCGCCATCTGGCGATAGAGTTGCACCGTCAGACTCTCTTCATCGAAGCCGAAGTGAAGATTGAACTGATACCAGTGACGATTGAAGCTGGCCAATTGACGGAAAATCCCCTCGCCCACCTGATGCAGCTCGGCCACGTCAGCCTGCAACACCAGCTGATCCCGCTCCGGCACCAGGATCAGGCTGAGTTGCAACTGCTCGTCAAAGCAGAGCGCCGCAACCCCCTCCTGATTCAGAGCCAGAGATGGCAAACCATATTTGGTGGCAAATTCAGCGAGCAGTCGATTGATGATGACAGTTACATCCATGATTTCCTCCAGCAGAGAGGAAGGCATGTTAGCCTGCCACCGCCATGCAGGCTGTCACTCAAGGGCGGCACTTTTAAGAAAAATGGCCGGAAAACAAAAAGGCGCCCCAGTGGGCGCCTTGATTGCCATGACGTTTATGCAACGCCGAATGCCGCTTTCCAGGCCTGATTCTGGCTCTGGGAATACTGCTGCATCAGTTGCAGCAGATCTTTCATAAAGTTGGCATTGAAGGACATATTGTCCTCGGCCTTCTGCTTCTCGGTCTGACTGATGGTCGCCTCGACCTCGTCTTCTTTCGCATTGGCCTGGCTGTCACCCTGCGCCACCTGCACCGCAGAGTTACTCATTTGCCCCACAGACTGGGTTACGCTGTTGAACACCTGACCACGCTGGGTATTGCGGTCAAATTTCTTGTCCAACAACTGCTTCGCGTTACTGTCTGCAACTTGATCCTGTTTCCAGACTTTGCCCACATCAGCACGGTCAACCTGTTGGCCCTGCTTGCTCAAGCTATCAACCTTGGCGTCAATCAAGGCATCGCGACCGGCAATCTTGCCATCAAGGGATTGTTGCTGCTTGATAGCCTTGGCGCCCTTGCCCAGGCTGATCCCACCCATAATGGCAGAGAACCCCGCCATCACGCCGGAGACCACCGCCATAGCGATCATCAGCTTGGCGCCGTGGCGCATCTCGTCAACCTGTGCATGCTGGCTACTGATGACCAGCTTGTTTTCGATGTCCCGAACCTGCAACCCCTCTTCACGAGCCTGGCGGGCCAGCTTGAACAGCAAGGACATCATATCCATCGCACTGTCCAGCTGCGCAACCATCTGGGTCACCCCTTTAGTATCAAAGGGGATGGATGGGCGTGGCAGAGTAGGAACGCTCTTGTTCTCTGACCCTTGCGGGCGAGTCGAAACGGCAGCCTCATGGGCCGTGGCCGCACTGCGAACCTGCTGCGCCTCACCGGCTTGCACCTCGGTCAGCGGGGCGGTACGGGTCACACCATTTGCATAATCACTGTTAATCATGGTCGGAACTCCTTAGATAGCGGCAGGTCTGCGGGCCAGGTTGTTCATCATGTCGCCCTTGGCATTGATCATCTGGAAGATCATCTCCATGGTCTGCTGGAACGCTTCGAGCATCTGGGCTATCGCCTCCTTGAGCTTGTCGATAACCCCTTGCAACTCGGTCATCTCGCTCTTGCTCAAGGCAAGATCAGCCTGAGCATCGAGCGACTCGGACTCTTTCGCCGACTGGACCGTTTTGGCCACGCCACTGCTCACATCAATGAGGATATCGGCACCCTGGATGGCCAGTTTGGCCACTTTCTGCACCTTGTCACTCACCTTCACCGCCTCAACGGTTGCTTTGGCACCAAATTTGGCGGCCACTTCACCCGCCTTGGCAGCGATTTTGGCGGTAACATCCGCGACCTTGCCACCAATCTTGGCGCCCAGTTTGGCAATCGCACCACCAATGGTCGCGCCGAAACTGACTGCGGCTGAAATCACTGCCAACGCAATCTCTATCCCCATCAGGGCTGGCCCCAGCTTCTCCATCACCTCCTTGGAGATAAGGCCATCAGCGGCGGCCTGCTGCACGGCCATATTGACCACACCAACGACGCCGGCCGCGATCATCAGGGCACCGGCGGCAGCACCAATCCCGGTTGCCACCATGATGGCACCGATCACCAGCGAGGCGATGGCACTGAGCCAGCCAAAAATCTTGCCAAAGATACCGGCCTTCTTGGCCTCCTGGGCACTCTCTTCTGCCTCTTTGATCTTCGCCTGGTTCTCGCCGATCTTCTTCTCGTTCAGCGTGCGAGCTTGCCGGATATCATCAAGCTTCAGCTTGGTCTGGGTCTTCTCCAGATCGCTGGTGAGCTTGCCCAGCTCAATCTCGAACGCTTCGGGCGAGGTAAAGGCTGCGGTCACCAACCCGGAGGTGTGCGGCAGAATCAAGCGGGTGTTCTCTTTCACCAAAGCCACCAACTTGCCAATTTCACCAAGTTGCTGCGCACTGACCTGGCTATTGCTTACCGCCAGTGGTGCGTTTAGCGAGACCCCTGACTTGCGGGCCTGACCGGTGACTTGCACCGTTGCGGCATCGAGCCGTGTTTCACTGCGAGGTTGGGTTACGGGCGCCAGGCCCGCAACATCACCAGTGTTTCCCAGCGGGGAAACCTGTCTTTCATTGCTGATCGGGTTCATCTTGCAGATCCCTTCTGATTGCGATGGCTTCCAACATGACCTTGGCGCTTGCCGCCAGGTCTGCCTGCCGGGGATCTGTGTCCGCCAGCAGTCGGGCCGAGTGGAAGCCACTCTCGGCCCCGTTCAAATCACCTTGTTGCAGCCGGCACTCGGCAGCATGAAACGGGAAACGGGGATCGTTCAGGTCGAGCATGGCGCCAAAGCTGTAGCTCTGAACCGCCGTTTCAAACTCCCCCATCGCCTGACGGCAGGCACCCAGCCCGAGGAAATAACGCGGCTCGTAGTGATCCAGCATGCAGAGGGCCTGGAAGATCTTGTGAGCATCCTCCCACTTGCCAGCCTGATACTGGCCAAAGGCCAGGGCATAGAGCTGCTCCAGGGTGTCCCCCGAGATATCCTGCAGCATGGCCAGGGTGCCACCGTCAGCCATAAAGGCTTCCAGCTCTGCTTCATATTCCGGGGTCAGGGTGGTGTCGGTCTGCATGATCTCTCCTCAAATTGCGCCAAGAATGTCGCGCATGATGCTGTCGTATTTCTGGATAAAGCGGTTGAGTGCCTCGATGGCGGCGTTGTAGCGCGAGCTGACGTCGTTGAGGCGGGTGGTCTTTTCACTGACCTGATCGTTGAGCGGGCGAGAACGGTCGCTCACACTGGTGGAGAAGTTGCCAAGCTTGTTGTTGTCCTTGTCATAGCTGTAGCTGGCTTCGATATTTTTCATCGCGCCGCTCTTCTTTTGATCACTTTCGAGGAACGTTTTAACTGTGATGACCTGCGTGGCTACGATCTTCTCAAAATTGGCTTTTTTACGCTCATAATCGGCCTTGGCCTCACCCAGCGTTTTGGGGTCGAGGCTGGCAGACGTTACTTTTTCCAGCTCATTTTTAGCGTTGGTGAAATCTTGCTGTGCTTTTTGCACCGCCCCATCGGTAAACATTTTTGACAACAGTTTGAACTCTGACCCATCCATAAATTCGGCCAGAGACTGATAGCCATAGAGCTTGTAATCCAGCAGATTGAAATTGGTGTTGAAGGTCTGGCTGGATGCCGCAGAGAGCACCTTGTTGATCTCGGACTGGATCACCCCGTAGATCTTCAGCTCAGCTGTCATCTCTGCCAGCTCGTCCCGCAACCCTTTACGCTGGTTGTCCTGAAACGCCATCACCCCGGTAAAAGTCGTGATGAGATCGTCATCGATGCGATCCATGGTCAGCGCACTGAGGGAGAGCAGCATAAATTCAGGGACGGTCCAGTGGGTGACTGGCGGGGTTTGTTTTTCTCCCCGCTCGATCATCCCCTTGATGGCGGCAATGGCCGCATCTTGCCCCCCACGGAACTGGCCCTGCGCCCAGACTCCGTTGATCGAGGCGGGATCCGTCAGATAGGCAGCCAGCAACTTCTCCAACTGCTCCTTGGTCAGTGGTGTCGGCAGATCAGTGCTGATGGTGATCTTGCCCTTGAGCAGCTCGACCAGTTCGGCCAACTTGGGGTTTTTATTGCCCGGCAATGCGTCCAGCGCTTGTCCATCAAGCCAACCGACGAATGCGCCAGGGTTGGTGTTGTAGTCAGGGATAGTGCTCATCACGACTCCTTAAATCATCAGTCCGCGCATCATGGTGGGACGGCGACTCTTGCGGCCCTCTCCCGGCTGTGCCGGCAGTAACGCCTGCCTGCGCTGGATCTCAGCCAGCAACTCCTGCTCGGCCACGGCCACTTGCTCGGTCGGCGCATCGAATAGCAGCTGACAGGTCTGATCCGAGAGAGCGAGGCCAGCCAGCATCTCTTGCAACAGAGCGTTGCGGTGATCGCTGTCGGCAATGGCCTGCTCTGCCTGCGAAATGGTCTCGCTATGGTCGGCAAAACGCGGTTGTTTCATCTTGGCTCCTATTCTATGAGGCCCTTTTGGACATGCCTGTCACGCAAGGCCGTGCTTTTGTCGTTTTCGCATATCTCGCAGGGAACACACCTGCTCGGCGGCCAGCATGAACCAGCCGGGCTCGGGTTCGCAGGCTCCCGTCCAGCGCAGGTAGAAGCGCCCGAGCCGCTCACCGCTCAGGCTACTGCCGCGAAAGACATCGACGTTGCCGTAGAGGAAATGGCCCGGACCGAGTACAGCCAGAGTGGCTTCGGCCAGCAGATAGAGGGCGGCAAAGGGATTGGCCAGTCCAGCCCACTCCCCCTCTCGGCGCACCAGCAGGATCCAGACCCGTCGGGTTGCAGGATCAAAGCGCCAGGCGAGATAAATTTGGCGATAGCAGAAAGCGTGGCCGAGCTGGATGGGGGTTGCCCCCAGATGGTGAGGTACCACCGCCACACCCCTGGCTTGCAGCCAGGGGATCAGGGGGTCAGAGGTTAACGGGTTCCCGCTCACAGGCAGACCCTCCCGAGGGGCTGGATATTGATCTGCTGGGTCAGCTCCTGATAGGAGAGCACCGGCAGGGCGTGATAATCCCCTTCAATGAGCTTGCGCACATAGCGGCGGATATCCATGGAGACAATCAGCACCGGCTTGTTCTGCATCTGGGCCAGATCACCGACGGTATGGCGCACCTGATCGAGGAAGCTCTGGGTAATGGTGGGATCGAGCGCCAAGTAACTGCCCGCACTGGTCTGGCGAATGCCGCCGCGGATCTGCTCCTCCACCTGCTGATCGAGCAGATAGGCAGGCAAGATGTTGTTGCCGTTGGCGTACTTGTAGCAGATGTAACGCTTGAGGCTGCTACGGATGTACTCGGTGAGCTGCACCACATCCTTCTCTTTCTGGCCCCACTCCACCATCGCCTCGAGGATGGCGCGCATGTTGCGGATGGAGATATCCTCCCCCACCAGCCGCTGCAAAATTTCGGTCATTCGCTGCAGCGGGATGATGCGTTGCGCCTCCTTGACCAGCTCGCCATAGCTCCCCTCCATCTGCTCCAGCAGGTAGCGGGTCTCCTGAATGCCGATAAAGTCCTCGGCATATTCCCGCAGCACATGGGATAGATGCCAGGTCACCACCTGATCGGTGGTGAGGGTGGCCAGCCGTGACTTCTCCAGCCGCTCCTGATGTTCATTAGCGACCCACAAAGTCGGTTGTCCCGGCAGTAACGGCGCCCCCTCTTCGTAGGGGATCCCCAGCAGATCGAGCTGGGAGGCGCTCTCCTGCACCAGCTGATGGCCCGGTCGCAGCAGACCGCGGGCGACCGGTACTTCCTGCAGCTGGATCAGGTATTCGCCGGGCCCCATCCCCTCGTTGAAACGCAGGTGAATACCCGGGAAAGGGACCCCGAGATCGAGATAGAGGGCGCGGCGCACCCGCACCAGTTCGTCGTTGAGGGCAATCGCCTCCAGCTCGGCCTGCAAAGCAGCATCCACATCGATCAGGAGCGGCACCGTCATGGCAAACTCCTCCTTCTCCCCCAGCTTGCCCCGCGGCTTGCTGCCCGGTTTTGGCTTGCTGCGGGCAGCCGGGGCCCCGGCCCCCTGCGCCAGCACGGCAGGAAGATCCTGGCTGTTGCTGCTCTGCGCCTTACGTTGTCGCAAGCCGATAAAGTAACCGCCCGCAGTGACGATGGCCGCCAGCGCAAAGAAGGTGATCATCGGGAAGCCCGGGATCAATCCAAACAGCACCAGCAGCAGACCGCCGATCAGCAGCGCCTTGGGCTGGGCCACCACCTGGGCACCGATATCGGTCCCCAGATCGGAGGACTCCTCGGAGGAGACCCGGGTCACGATGATCCCCGCAGTGATGGCGATCAGCAGTGCCGGCACCTGGGAGACCATGCCATCACCCACCGTCAGGATGGAGTAGAGCTGCAGCGCATCGGCGGCGGACAACCCCTTCTGGGTCACCCCGATGGTGACGCCACCTAGGATGTTGACGAAGATGATGATGAGGCCCGCGATGGCGTCCCCCTTCACAAACTTCATGGCGCCATCCATGGAGCCGAACATCTGGCTCTCCTTCTCGATGACCCCGCGGCGATCCCGCGCCTCGTGCACGTCGATCACCCCGGCGCGCATGTCACCGTCGATACTCATCTGCTTGCCCGGCATGGCATCGAGGGAGAAGCGGGCACTCACCTCGGCGACCCGCTCCGAGCCCTTGGTGATCACCAGAAACTGGACGATGGTGATGATGAGGAAGATGACGATCCCCACCACCAGATTGCCCCCCACCACGAAGTTGCCGAAGGTGTAGACGATCTGCCCCGCATCGGCCTGCAGCAGGATCATCCGGGTGGTACTCACCGACAAGGCAAGCCGGAACAGGGTGGTGATCAGCAGCACCGCCGGAAAGGCGGAGAACTGCAGCGGCGAATTGATATAAACCGCCATCATCAGCAGTACCACCGAGATGGTCATGTTGATGGCAATCAGGATATCGAGGGCCACCGGCGGCAGCGGCAGGACCATCATAAAGACGATGGCCAGCAGCAGGATCGCCAGCATGATGTCCTTGCGCTCGCCTATCCGGCGCAGCAACTCAAGGGAGCGTTGATTCATTCTGCTCTTCCAGTTCGAGGTATTGTTGATAGGCAAAACGGGCTTCATCCAGCCGCCCTGCCAACTGGCAGGCCCGGCTGCGGCAGAGCCAGAGCGGGCCGTCGGCCTCCCCTTGCAGCATCAGCTGATCGACATGGGCCAGCGCCGCCTCCCCCTCCCCCTGTTTGAGCAGGGCCACCAGCAGGGTCCGTCGCCCTCCCTGATGGTCGGGGTGGATCTGCAGCAGGGCGGCCAGCAGGACACACGCCTTGTCAGGGTGGCCATATTGCAGTTGCAACCAGCCGGTGAGCAGCAGCGCATCCTGCTGCTGTGACGTAAGCACCATGGTCATACCTTGTGCAGCAGATGAAGGGTCATCTGCATCAGTTGTTCATCGGCGTGCATCTGTTCGAGCAGCGCAGCGGCCGCTCGCAACTCGGGGCTCTGCCCTTCTGCCAGCACACTGCGCAGCCCCTGCATCGCCGGATTGAAATCAACAGGCCGCAGCAAGTCGTGAAAGCCGCGATCCGGGGTGGCGAAATCGAGCAGCGCCCGATCCGCCAGCCGCTCGGGGTAGAGGCGGCTGATATGGGGTTCTATGGACTGGCCATCGGGCAACAGGGCATAACGCCCCGGCAGGCTGCGCTCCTGATCGTCAAGAGAGATGGCGCTAAGCTGCTCGATCCCGATATGCGCGGCAGTGATCCGGCTCATGACGCCAGCACCTCTCGCTGCAGCCGGGTCAGGGTGGTCACTGCCTGATGGAGCTGGGGCTGAGTCACGGCCCGCTCATCCAGGGTGACGAAGAGGATAAGCTGATCCTCCCCCAACCAGCCGCTGCGCACCGGCAGTGCCGGCCCTTGCACAGCGGCAGTCAAGGTCATGGCGCGGCGGATCGCCTCGCCACTCTGATGCCATGGCACGGCGCGGGCCAACCAGAGGGTCAGTTGCCCCTGATGGCGCTCCAGTTGCAGAGTGCCGCTCTGCTCCAGTTCAAGCTGGATCAGCGAATGAGGGTTATCCCCTATGGTGATGCCCAGATCCTGGCAAAACTGCACCAGCAGGGGTTCAATCCAGTTCATGACGACTCTCCAGACAACTCATCCTCTTCCCGCTCGATGGCGTTATCGAGCGCCCCCTGACAGCACTGCAACAGGTTCTGGCGCTGCTCCTCCTCACTGAACAGCTCCACCGGCAGCAGGCGGATCAGCCGCTTGAGCTCTTGATAGAGCAGCACCTGCTGGCGACACTCTGACAGCTCAAGAGCCACACCGACCTGCTCCACATCCCGCACGCTGGCCCAGCGTTTCTCCACCAGGGCGATCAGATCGCCCATCAGATCAGAAGGCCCGTATGCCATGGGCCGAGCCCTCCTTCACCCGTTGCCACAGCTCGTCCACTTGCGCCGAGAGAGTGTTGAGCAGCCGCAGCTTGTGCATGTCGCTCATCACCCGCTCCAGCTTGACCGGATCGAGCCAACGCTGCTGGCTGTCGAGATCGGCGCTCAGGGCCTTCATCATGAAACCGGTCACCTTCTCCAGCGCACCGTTGCCAAAGCGGCTGTGAATATCGCGCCAGGCGGCAGAAAGGGCACGGTAGTCCTGCACCGCATCGCGATAGAGATCCCGTAGATCCTGCTCGGCTCCCACGCCCGCTTTGGCCGCTTCGGCCGCGGGGCCGGTAATGCGCGCCCCCAGCACGATGGCACTGCCCTGCTCGTCCGCCAGCTTGGCCAGCGCCTGCTCCACCAGCGCCAGGGTGCCCTGCATCTCCGGTCGTCCGGCGAGGGCCTTGCGCGCCTGACAGAGCGCCTCGAACTGCTCGCTCACCTCCCCCGAATAGCTCTCGAGGTAGGCCAGCAGCTGGGAGAGGTTGGCCAGCCGACCGCTGCCGAGGTGGCTCACCATCTCCTTGATCTTCTGCTGGCGCTCCAGCTCCGGCACCTTGTCGAGGTAGTCCCCCACCAGCGCCTCTATCTCGCTGATGCGGGCGTGGCTGTCACTCAGCTTGCGCTTGGCGAGCGAAAGCTCAGCGCGCTCGGAAAAGACAAAGGTGAGCTCTTCGGCGGCATCGGCCAGCGACTGGGCGGCACTGGCCAGCACGACCCGCTCCCCCTGAAATTGCCCACCCTGCAGGGGAGCCTGACGGGATGCGACCTCTGCTCCGCGCAGCTCGGGCTGGGCGGCAGGGGCATAGGGGTTGCTCTGGATAATGGCCATGGAAACTCCCGTGACGAATGGATTGACGAGGATGGCATTATAAAAATCGCCCTCGCCTCCCTATGCCAAAATCGGCCGTGAATTTTTAGCCCGCCCACAACGGTTTTCTAAAAAGTCCCGACTCGCGCTGAAATCCCCGTAGCCCCCCATCCCCTATAGTGGCCACCAGTTTCAATGGCGCAGATTGTTATGACCCTCTCCCTCGACCACATTCCCGGCCAGCTTCGTCATGCCATCGACGAGTGCCGCCTGATCCAGATCCGTGGCCGGGTCACCCAGGTGACTGGCACCCTGCTCAAGGCGGTCGTCCCCGGGGTGCGGATCGGCGAGCTCTGCCATCTGCGCAACCCTGACAACACTCTCTCCCTGCAGGCAGAGGTGATCGGCTTTGCCCAGCATCAGGCCCTGCTCACCCCCCTTGGCGAAATGTTTGGCATCTCCTCCAACACCGAGGTGAGCCCGACCGGCGCCATGCATCAGGTCGGGGTCGGCGAGCATCTGCTCGGTCAGGTGCTCGATGGCCTCGGCAACCCCTTTGGCGGTGGCCATCTGCCGGAGCCCGAGGCCTGGTACCCGGTCTATCGGGATGCGCCCGCTCCCATGAGCCGCAAGCGCATCGCCGAGCCCATTTCGCTCGGTATTCGCGCCATCGACGGCCTGCTCACCTGCGGTGAGGGGCAACGGATGGGGATCTTTGCGGCCGCCGGTGGTGGCAAGAGCACCCTGCTGGCGTCGCTTATTCGCAGCGCCGAGGTAGATGTCACCGTGCTGGCGCTGATCGGTGAGCGAGGCCGTGAGGTACGCGAATTTATCGAAGCAGACCTGGGTGAAGAGGGACTCAAGAAGGCTGTGCTGGTGGTGGCCACCTCGGATCGTCCCGCCATGGAGCGGGCCAAGGCGGGCTTTGTCGCCACCTCCATCGCCGAGTATTTCCGAGATCAAGGCAAGCGGGTACTGCTGCTGATGGACTCCGTCACCCGCTTTGCCCGTGCCCAGCGGGAGATTGGTCTGGCCGCTGGCGAGCCACCAACCCGACGGGGCTATCCGCCGTCGGTGTTTGCCGCCCTGCCCCGCTTGATGGAGCGGGCCGGTCAGTCAGACAAGGGCTCCATCACTGCCCTCTATACCGTGCTGGTAGAGGGGGATGACATGACAGAGCCGGTCGCCGACGAGACCCGATCCATCCTCGATGGCCACATCATACTGTCGCGCAAACTGGCGGCGGCCAACCACTACCCGGCCATCGACGTGCTGCGCTCCGCCAGCCGGGTGATGAACCAGATCATCGAGCCCGAGCATCAGGCTCAGGCCGGTCGACTGCGCAGCTGGCTGGCGAAATATGAAGAGGTGGAGCTGTTGCTGCAGATAGGCGAATACCAGAAAGGGCAGGACAAGGTGGCCGACGAGGCGATCGCCCGCATCGAGACTATTCGCCAGTGGCTCAGGCAAGGCACTCATGAACCCAGCTCACTGCCGGAAGCCCTCTCGACTCTGGAGGCGCTGACCCGATGATTGGCCGCCTGCAACGAATAAAAGACCTGCGGCTGGATCGGGCCGAGCAGCAGCTCACCGCCCAGCAGGCTCGGGTGCAACTCGCCGGCGTCCGCCAGCGCGAAGCGGAGCAGGAGAGTCTCGACTATCGCCAGTGGCGCCTTGCCGAAGAAGAGCGGCTATTTGCCATCTGTCAGGCGGAGCAACTCGATCGCAAGGGGCTCAAGGCGTGGCAACAGCAAGTGGCGCTGCTGCGGGAGAAAGAGGCCCAGCTTGAACAAACTGCCGCCGAGCAGGCCGAGCGGGTCGCCGAAGAGCGCATCCGCTTGCAGGAGCGCCAGCAGGCGGTACACCGGGCCCGCCAGCAGCAACAGAAATTTGCCGAACTACACCGTCAGGAGCAGGCCTCACAGCAAGCCCTGCGTGACTACAACGAAGAGCAGGAACAGGAAGAGTTCCGCCAGCAGATCAGGATGTAACGAGTCATGAACCGAATCCTCCCGATACAGGGCACAGTGACAGCCCGGGGCGATACCCAGATGGCTGAAGCCAATCGGTCGCAACAGCAGCGTTTCGAGCAGGCAATGCGGCTTGAATCGGATCAAAAGGCACCCGACAAGCACAGGGCGAATGGCCAGAGCAAGACCCAGGAGCCTCGGCCTCAGCAACTATTACAGACGCAGCAGCAAAAAAAACAGGCAACCGATACGGTCCGGCAGTCTGATATTGCTGCTTCTCACAGCCAGCCAAAGCATTTACAGACACAACAGCTCATCACAAGAAAGGCATCCGGTTTATCCACCTTCCCGGAGGTGACCGAACGTGACCAGAAGGAAATCGAGAGCAAAAGATCGCAGCAAGTGCGGGATGCACAAGACAACGTGCACGAGGGCGGAACCAGAGATGTGGCGCTACCCGCCCCGGAAAACGCCTGTTCAGTGCCTTCATCAATGTTGAATACACCGGCCCCTCGCCCCCTCCTCGAGGGAGCTGGAGATTGGGCACCAGAGAGCGCTCTGTCAGCGATACCCTCTTTGATGAAAGAGCCATTGCACCACCCCGAGCAAAAAGAGAGTGGCTCGCGACAACATGATCTACAAACAATCGGGATCGCAGCCGGTATGGCGCTGCCGCTGAGCTCAGATCAAGCCACCCTTCAACAAGGTGAAGCCTCTCTTGCCCAAGTCTTCGAATTCGCCGAACAAAAGGTCTCCAACAGCGACACTGACTTCAATGCGCTCACTCTGAACGACGAGATACCCGAAGCCAGTGGTCAACCGATCCCCCCACAGGTGAAAACCCCAGGGGATCTGCAGCTCGCACGGCTGGCACCTGCCGAAAGTAATCGGGAACTGGGTCAGCTGCTGGAGCGACTGGCGGTGGATATCTATCAGGAGCTGGGCCGCCCGGAGCGTCCGCCGCTTCTGCGCCTGACATTGCCACAGCTGGGCGATCTCTCCATTCGCATCGCTCACCACCATGGCGAGCTGCAGATCGAGATCCTCGCCACGGCGCAAGGTGAGCTGCTGCTCAATCAGGGGCGCAGCGATCTGGTCGACCGCCTGCAACGGCTCTATCCCGGCGAGCGGGTCGCCCTCGATCTCTTCGGCCAGCCCGACAGTGAACAGGGCTCGCGCCATAAACGATCCATCTACGAAGAGTGGGATGCCGACGCATGACACCGATTGCCCTCACCTCCGCCTCGCTGGCGGAGTTGACTTTACAGCAGACCCTGAGCCAATACCGCCAGCACTTTAGCTGGAGTGGCGGCGAGCTTCTCCTCGCCATCGGTTTGCCGCCTGCGACACTCGATACCCGGCTGCAACTGCAGTGGCAGGGGCTCTCTTTGCCGCTGTTGTGCAACGGCGCAGAGCTGGCGCACTGGCTCGCACCAGTTCTACAACAGGCGGCACTGTTCAGTCTGCCCGAGCCACTGCAACTGGCGTTGATCGAACGGCTGGGACAACCCCTCGGTGGCCTCAGCTGCTCGGCGCTGACCCAACCGGAGAGGAACGTTCAGACCGATGAGCCCGCCCTGCAACTGCTGTTGCAACGGGAGGGGGCAAGTCTCGCTCTCTGGCTGCCGCAGCCCGAGCCTCTGCTGAGCAAGTTGCCACCACGACCACAGCAGCAGCGGCTGCCGTTGCCCCTCACCCTCTCCCTGCAGTGGGGCGAGATGGGGCTGACCATGGATGAGCTCGCCACTCTCGCCATCGGCGATGTGCTGCTGCCGCCGCCCCATCCGCAGCTCGGCCAGCAACTGCTGATCTGTGTGGAGGGTCGCCCCTTTGCCTACTGCCAACCCCATCAACAACATCTGGAATTGACTGCCATGCACAACGCTAAACCCGCTGACCCCTTCGGCCCGACCGAGCTGGAGCAACTGCCGATCCAGGTGAGCTTTGAAGTGGGCCGCCAGACGCTGGACTGGCACACTCTCACCAGCCTGCAACCGGGCGCCCTGATCGATCTTGGCACACCCCTCGATGGCGAAGTGCGCATCATCAGCAACGGCCATTCGCTGGGAGTGGGCCGACTGGTGGAGATCCAGGGTCGCCTGGGTGTACGGGTCGAACGCCTCGACAACGAGTCACAGTCATGATCCAGTTGCCAGACGAGCTAAACCTTATCGTCGGGCTGGCACTGCTGGCCCTGCTCCCCTTTATCGCCGTGATGGCCACCTCCTTCGTCAAGCTGGCGGTGGTCTTCTCGCTGCTGCGCAACGCCCTCGGGGTGCAGCAGATCCCCCCCAACATGGCGATGTACGGGCTGGCGATCATTCTCAGCATTTATGTGATGGCGCCGGTCGGCTTTGCCACCCTGGATTACCTGCGCCAGAACGAGGTGTCGCTGGCCAAATCCGAATCTGTGGAAAAGTTCCTCGATGAGGGGATTGCCCCCTACCGCGACTTTTTGAAAAAGCAGATCAAACCGCGGGAGCACGCCTTCTTTATCGACAGCACCAAGCAACTCTGGCCCAGCAAATATGCCGACCGGCTGGAGCCAGACAGCCTGCTGATCCTGCTGCCCGCCTTTACCGTGAGCGAGCTGAGCCGCGCCTTCGAAATCGGCTTTCTGATCTACCTGCCCTTTATCGCCATCGACCTCATCATCTCCAACATCTTGCTGGCGATGGGGATGATGATGGTCTCCCCCATGACCATCTCGCTGCCCTTCAAGCTGCTGCTGTTTGTGCTGCTCGATGGCTGGGCCCGCCTGACCCACGGGCTGGTCATCAGTTACGGAGGCTAGCATGAGTCACGCCGATATCCTTCACTTCACCAGCCAGGCGCTCTGGCTGGTGCTGATCCTCTCGATGCCACCTGTGCTGGTGGCGGCGCTGGTGGGCACCCTTGTCTCTTTGCTGCAGGCACTGACCCAGATCCAGGAGCAGACCCTGGGCTTTGTCGCCAAGCTGATCGCCGTGGTGATCACCCTGTTTGCCACCACCGCCTGGCTGGGTAACGAGCTCTACAGCTTTGCCGATATGGTGTTGTTCAAGGTGCCGCAGATCCAATGACGCTGGAGAGCCTGCAGGCCCAGATGCTGGCCTATACCCTGCTGCTGCCGCGCTTTATCAGCTGCTTCGTGATGCTGCCGGTGCTGAGCAAACAGATGCTGGGAGGGGCGATGATCCGCAACGGCGTGGTCTGCTCGCTGGCGCTCTACGCCTACCCCACAGTCGCCGACACCTTGCCGGATCAGATCGACGGCATGGCGCTGGCCATGCTGATCGCCAAGGAGGTGCTGCTCGGCCTGCTGATCGGCTTTGTCGCCGCCATCCCCTTCTGGGCCATCGAGGCGAGCGGTTTTCTGATCGACAACCAACGCGGCGCCGCCATGGGCTCCCTGTTCAACCCGAGTCTCGGCAGCCAGACCAGTCCCACCGGTCTGCTGCTGACCCAGACCCTGATCACCCTCTTTTTTGCCAGCGGCGCCTTTCTCGCCCTGCTGGCCGCCCTGTTCCAGAGCTATATCAGCTGGCCGGTGGCGCACTTTTTCCCCACTATCGACGAGCAGTGGGTCAACTTTTTCTACAGCCAGTTCAGCCATATGTTGCTGCTCTGCGCTTTGCTGGCGGCGCCGCTCTTGATCGCCATGTTTCTGGCCGAATTCGGGCTGGCGCTGATCAGCCGCTTCGCCCCTTCACTGAACGTCTTCGTGCTGGCGATGCCGATAAAAAGCGCCGTCGCCAGCCTGTTGCTGGTCATCTACATCAAGCTGATGATGGATCACGCCTATCAACAGGTGCTGGCAGTGATGGATCCGCTGCAACTGCTGATCCCCATTCTGGAGGCGCGATGAGCGGCGAGAAGACCGAACAACCCACCCCCAAAAAGTTGCGGGATGCCCGCCAGAAGGGGCAAGTGGTCAAGAGCAAGGAGGTGGTCTCCACCGCCATCATCCTCAGTCTGGTGGGCATGCTGATGGCGATGTCCGACTACTACCTCGAACATCTGGGCAAGCTGATGATGATCCCGGAATCCCACATCAACCTCCCCTTTACCCAGGCGCTCAACCATGTGGTGGAGAACCTGATGCAGGAGATGGCCTATCTCTGCATTCCGCTCCTCGCGGTCGCGGTGCTGGTGGTACTCGCCTCCCACTTCGCCCAGTACGGTTTTCTGCTGAGTGGCGAGTCCATCAAGCCCGACATAAAGAAGATCAATCCGGTGGAGGGGGCCAAGAAGATCTTCTCCATCAAGAGCCTGATGGAGTTCGTCAAATCCCTGCTCAAGGTGAGTCTCCTGAGCCTCTTGGTGTGGGTCACCATAAAGGGCAATCTGCAAGCGATGCTCCAGTTGCCCGGCTGCGGCATGAGCTGCATCACCCCGGTGCTGGGGGGCATGCTGGGCCAGCTGATGGCGGTTTGCGCCATGGGCTTTGTGGTGATCGCCATCGCTGACTACGCCTTCGAACACTACCAGCACATCAAGCAGCTCAAGATGAGCAAGGACGAGGTGAAGCGGGAGTACAAGGAGATGGAGGGGAGCCCCGAGATCAAGAGCAAGCGCCGCCAGTTCCATCAGGAGTTGCAGTCGAGCAACATGCGCGCCGACGTCAAGCGCTCCTCGGTCATCGTCGCCAACCCGACCCATATTGCCATCGGTATCCGCTACGAGCGGGGAGAAACCCCGCTGCCGGTGGTGACCCTCAAATTCACCGATGCCCAGGCGCTGCAGGTACGCAAGATTGCCGAAGAGGAGGGGATCCCGGTGCTGCAACGCATCCCGCTGGCCCGTGCCCTCTATCGGGATGCCCAGCTCAACAACTACATTCCCGCCGACCAGATTGAGGCGACCGCCGAGGTTCTGCGCTGGCTGGAGCAGTGGCGCCAGAGCGAAGGGCCACAGTGGTAGGGCAGCACGCTGCCCGACTGGCCAAACAAACTGCGCAACACGCGAAAAACTGACAAATCCCCGACCGCTCCCTGATATAGCGCGCCGTCACGGCTCGGTATCATTCCCTTATCGTCAACCCTGTCGGGAATCACATCATGGCCTTACCAGCAATCGGTGGACACATTCACCTCAACCGCCCAGCCTCACCCCAACAGACAGAGGCCAGCCCGCTGCTGGCCAAGGGTAACGAGCTGTTCGAACAATCCGTCAAGCGCGGCATCGGCCACTTCCAGAGCAGCGATCTCAAGCAGGTCATCAGCGCCCTGCGCCAGTTGCAAAGCGCCCCCGATAGCGGCAAAGCGCAGCGGGTGCAGGATGCAATCCAGCACTGGGAGCAGCACCACCCCAAAGAGGTGGCAGCACGCGGCGCTCGTCTGACTGAACTGAAGCAGGCCCTGGCAGAACAGGGTGCCATCACCAGAGCCGCCCCGCGACATGAACCGAAAGTGATGGCGGGTGGCACCCAGGCCCTGCTGCAAAAGAGCATGGCCGGACTGGAAAAACTGGGCAGCTACGCCTGCACCGACGCCCAGACCTTTGTCCAGCCGAACAACCCGAGCTATCAGAAGATCATCGGCAAACTCAACGCCTTCGGGCAGGATCCCCAGCGCCTGGCGGCCAACCAGCGCGCCAACAACAGCGCCAATATGGCCGCCATCCAGATCACCAGAAACAAGCAGCCACTCTCGTTGCGCACCATGGAAAACATCGCCAAAGCGGTGGATGACGCCAAGGCCGGTTGCTGCTCGACCCTGGCCTATTCGGCGGCGGCCGAACTGCTGCGCCACAACAGTGACCAGCGGATCGAAGTGCTGGCCCATCGTGGCGCACAGGGTCACGCCCAGACCCACTGCTTTGTGGTGATTGGCCGCGCCGAAGGGAGTGAACTCACCAAGCCGGAAAGCTGGGGGCCACACGCCAAGGTAGTCGACCCCTGGGCCGCAACCATAGGGGCGCCACTGGTCGGTACCCCTGCCCGCCCCCCTATAGCCAACCTGTGGCCGCCCACAGAGTCGGTCTTTGATAACGCCCATCGGGAGGATTAATGATGTTCCATGCCATGCTATCAACCCTCGTTCGCCAGCTATCCCTGCCGCAGGAGTGCCTGCACGAAGAGGGGCTGGATCTGCAGGCGGGCCCCTTCAGCCTCCATATTCGCGAGCGGGATCAACTGGTGACCCTGTTTATTCCGCTGGGGGATATCCAGACCCCCTCCCTCGCCGCCATGGCCGACTGGCCTGTGCTGCAACTCAGTAGAGACAGCGAGCAGAGCACCCTGCTCTGGTGTCGCGAGTGGCTGGACAAGCTGGATGTGGATCTCCTGACAGATATGGTCAGCCGCATGCTGCATCAGGCTGAAGCCCTGACCCAAGGCACTGCACTAGCAGCTACCGAGCTCAGCGAGCTCAGCGAGCCAGCAATCGAACCAGCCATGTCACGCCCGAACAACGCTATCCCGACGACCATTCGTGCCTGAATTTGGCGTAGGTTGACAACTGAGCACAGCGCAACCAACACGGGGCCATCACTGATGGTCCCGTTTTTATTGCAGGCCTAACAACGTAAGGCCATCAGCATTCTGTTATCTGCTTGAACGCCCATCATAAACCACTGAAAGGTTGTCGATTGCAACCCACTTGCGTACTATTGCCAGCCATTGTGCTTCAGGCTTCTTGGCTCGTGATTCAAGGAGTTGTCACTCGGCAGATAGTGGATACCGCCTCTTATGAAGATCTTGAAATACTGTTCGGCACTGGCACTCACGCTTGCTGCTTTTCCTTCGGTTGCCTCATTCGACCAAGACGGGTGCAGTTTTTGGCTGACAGACTGTCCATTGCCTGCTTATCCGCTTTTCCTTTCCGAAAATGACACCAAGAGCAACTTGCTGATGCTGCTGGCTGACAAGCAGCGACTCTCCCTCCCCTTTATACTTCCGGCCGATCCGGCCAACGAACGCGATATGGAGCTCTTCTCTCTGCAACGCCTGCCACTTCCCGACGAGTTGGAAGGCCCGGAACTGCGTGAACAGCTGGTTAGCCGGCTCACCGCCCATGACGCCTCGCTCCCGGCTTTGCTGGAACACTATGCTGGTCGGGATGCTCTTTACGGCCGAGCCATTTCCAACTCGCTGCAATCTGTCAGTCAATTTCTTGATGCCCTTGAGCAGAGTGACCTGTCACCTACCGAGCGCACGCTTCTGCTCAAAACCCGCTTACAGCTCCTTGGTCAACAGGAAGATAGCCCCCAGTCTTCCGACGTCACAATGAGCGAGTCTGCCAGGGAGTGGCAGGCTTATCTGGATGCGGCCCGCCACTTCTACGAAGGTCATTTCTCCGAGGCATTGACCGGCTTTATGGCTCTGCAAGGGGCAAAAGCGCAGTGGGTTGCCGAAACCGCGAACTATATGGTGATGCGAACACACCTTAATGCAGCGGTGAAAGATGCTCAGAGCGAGTATGGTGATACGGATTTCACCAAGAGTGATAAAGAGGCGCTGAAACAGGCCATGACACAGGGGCAGTCGTATCTGGCGACCTATCCGCAAGGCCGTTACATCAGTTCGACCAAGGGGATGTTCAGACGCATCAACTGGATGGCGGGTGACCAGGCTTCATTGCGCGATAACTATAGCGAAGCGATAGCCGCTGACCACTCCCTGCCGGAACTTGAGGCGCTGGTTAACGAAATAGATCTCTCTTTGCTGAGCGCAGATGCTTATCGAAATGAACTCGCCTACGAGGATAAAACTCAGCCTGAGCTGCTGTTTATCAATGCACTGCGTGGCCTCAGAACTGGCTATGACCAGAAACGCAACTGGAGTGACGAGCAGATCGATGAGGCCATCCAACAGCTGCAAGAGACGGGTAAAACGGAAGAGGCTACCTATCTGCAAGCTTATCGATTGCTGCAGAACCAACAGTTTGATGCTGTACTGGCGCTGTTGCCCAAAACAGAAGGACAAAACGCATCAACCCTGGCGTTTAGCCGCCAGTTGCTGCGCATCTGGGCACAGCAAGGAATGAAGGCGTTTGACCAGGCAGAGCAAGCCCTGATGACGCTCGTAGCGGCACCTCTCACTCAAGCCCAACAGGCATTCGTGGAAAACATGCTGGCAGATCAGTGGGTACGTACCGGCAATACTGCGGCCATTTTCAACAAAGAGAGCCCTGTCACTCAGTTGCGGATACGCACCGTCGTGTTAAAACAGTCGGCAGATCCGGACGTGCTTCGTCAGCAGGCTCGGCAGGCCACAAGCGCCTTGGAAAGACAAATCGCCCTGCATACCTTGCTGGTGAGAGACCTGATTGCAGAGGATTACGCAACGTTCCTGAAAGACGTGACACTTATTCCGGCCGACTACAAGGAGGCTACCCCACCCAAGGATGAACCATGGCAACCGGTACCCAACAGAGATGTGCTCTTGTCAGCATTCAAGTGGGGAGGTGAAGGCACACCGCAGGGCTATTACTGCCGTGATTTGGCCTCCACTCTCGGCACACTGCTGCAACACCCCGGAGACGGACACGCACTCAACTGCCTGGGTGAATATCTGCGCAACAAGGATCCCGCGATCAATTTGTGGCAAGGAAAAGAGATGGTTTGGGGATTGTCAAAACCTGAGTCAGCCACCGCACCAAGTAGGCTAAAGCTATATCAGGCCGTCATGGCCAACCCTAAAGCCGAGCCCGAAGACAAGAGCTATGCCCTTTATAGAGCCATCAACTGCTACGCACCATCAGGCTACAACGGGTGTGACGATCAGGAGCTCCCCAAGAGCATGCGGCAAGCCTGGTTCAACACGCTCAAGCAACGTTATGGCAACTCGGTATGGGCCAAATCACTCAAATACTACTGGTAAACCATGCCCCAGCCCCTCGTGCCTGGCCTGCTAATTCTGTTATCGACACTTGCTGCGCCACTTAAGGCAAATGTCGATGCCAACAGCTATGACGCATTCTGGCTCTGGTCTGCCACCCGACATCAGCCAGTCCTGGCACAGGCAACCACCCTCTATTTGCATCAGGGTGAGATCCTGAACAGGCCATCCGGCCCCCGTTTTATCAAACTGGGGCGCGCTCCAACGCCACTTCAGACCGAACAACTCTGGCTTGTCGTGAGAGTGAATACGCTGCCGCTCTCTGCCGATCACAAGAAGTTGCTGGTCAGGCTGTATCAGGAGTGGCGCAAGGCCGGAGCCAAAGTAACGGGTATTCAGATCGACTTTGATGCAGCCACCCGCCAACTGGATCGTTACGCCACCTCTTTGCAGCAGTTGCGACAAGTGTTGCCGGCAGAGTGCAAGCTCAGCGTAACGGGCCTGCTCGACTGGGCCAAGACGGGGGATGTGGCGCAACTCAACAGCCTTCCGGTCGATGAGATAGTCATCCAGACCTATCAGGGAAAACATACGGTACCGGGTTACAGCGCCTATCTACCCGCCATGATGCAGCTCACCATTCCATTCAAGGTTGGTCTGGTGCAGGAGGGCGAGTGGGAACCCTCGTGGCAGGCAAAGCTTGCGACCTCCCCCCACTACCGGGGGGAGGTCGTCTTCTTGATCAATCGCTAGTCCAGGATATCCCTTACTCCACCTCCCCCAGCGCACCGATCAGGGCGTCGAGTCCTTGATCTACTTTCGAGCGCGGGCAGCCGACATTGAGGCGGATATAGCCTGTGCCTTCCGGGCCATAGGTGTCACCGCGCATGATGGCGACCCGGTATTTCTCCACCAGCAAGGTTTGCAGCGCATCCATCCGTTCGGGGGAGTCGATGCCAAGGCCGCGCAGATCAATCCAGGCGAGATAGGTTCCCTCGGGCACCCGATAGTCGATGGCGGGGAAGGCGGCATTGAGCCGCGCCGCTACATGGGCGAGGTTGCCGTGCAGATAGCTTTTCAGGGCATCTAGCCAGGCTGCGCCGTCCCGATAGGCGCTGATATGAGCCAGCACGCCGAGAATGGGCGGCGATGAGAGGCCGTGGGCCGCTTTGAGCCGCTGCAGATAGGCGGTCCGCGCCGCTGCGTTGGCAATAAAGGCGTAGGCGCCGCCAAGGGCAGGAATATTGAAGGATTTGGAGCCCGAGCTCACCAGCGCCCAGTGATCGTCCGGCGCTACCTCGCTCCACGGCAGGTAGCGGGCAAAGCTCACATCCATATGGATGTCGTCCGAGATGACCTTGACCCCGTGACGCTGGCAAATGTCGGCCATCCGGCCGAGCTCATCCCGCGTCCAGACCCGGCCGGTGGGGTTGTGGGGGCTGCAGAGCAGCAAAATCCGGCAATCGGGGCGAGCCGCTTGCTGCTCGAAACATTGCCAGTCGATCTGGTAACTCCCCTGCTCTTTTTTAAGCGGACAGGGCAGCAGCACCCGATCGTTGGCAGCCAGCATATTGCCGAAGGCGTCGTAGGCGGGGGTATGCACCAGCACCCCTTCCCCCGGCGCCGACCAGAGGCTCACCAGCTGGGCAATCACATAGATGACCGAGGGGCCGTAAACCAGCGTCTCGGGGTCGAGGCTCGCGCCGTAGCGGTGGGCAAACCAGTCGCTCACCGCCCCCTTGAAGTCGTCGTGATTCCAGCGGCTGTAGCCAAATACCCCGTGCTCAAGGCGGGTGGCCAACGTCTGGCGAATGCAGGGGGCGGTCTCGAAATCCATGTCGGAGATGGTAAAGGGGAGCAGATCGGCATGGCCAAAACGGTCGGCTACATAGTCCCACTGAGTGCAGTAGGTGCCGTGGCGGTCGACCACACGGTCGAAGTCATAAATATCGTGCATGAAGTTTCTCCCTCCATAAACAGGAGACATATTGGGAGAGGCAAACAAGGGGGGCTTGCGCCCCCCGTTCGGATCTTATTGGCCGGTTCAGGCCCCCATCAGGCTCTGCAGCTGGTTTTTCACCAGATGGACCTGCGGGCCGATCACCACCTGCAGGTTGTGCTCGTCGAGTTTGATCACCCCGATGGCGCCGTTTGCTTTCAATACCTTGTCATCGACCCGGCTCATGTCCTGCACCGACATCCGCAGGCGGGTGATGCAGTTATCGAGCGCAAGGATGTTATCGGCACCGCCCAGGGCGTTAAGGATGATTTCACCGTTGTAACCGCTGTTGCCAGCCTTCTTGCCTGCGGGCTGGGCAGTCTCGCTGGTTTCAATCTCGCGGCTCTCTTTTTCACGACCAGGGGTTTTCAGGTTAAAGCGCACGATGGCGAAGCGGAACACGCTGTAGTAGATGGCAAACCAGATGGCGGCCGCGACCGGCACCAGATACCACTTGGTGGCGGTGCCTTGCAGCACGCCGAACACCAGAAAATCGATGAGGTTGCCGTCGGTGTTGCCAATGGTGACCCCAAGCAGCCCCATGGTCATAAAGCCGAGCCCGGTCAGGATGGCGTGAATGACGTAGAGCACCGGCGCCACGAACAGGAACAGGAACTCGAGCGGCTCGGTAATGCCGCCGATGACGCAAGCCACCACGCCGGAGACCAGCAGTGCCTTGATCTTGCCGCGATTTTCCGGGCGGGCGCAGTGATACATGGCGAGCGCCGCGCCCGGCAGGCCGCCGAGGAAGGCAGGCATCTTGCCCTGAGAGAGGAAGGAGGTGGCAGAGACCGAGAAGCCGGTGGTGTCAGCGCAGGAGAGCTCGGCGTAGAAGATATTGAGGGCGCCGCTCACCTCGTGACCGCATACCAGCTGGGTGCCGCCCGCTTCGGTAAAGCGGATCAGCGCCACCAGAATGTGGTGCAGGCCGAGCGGCAGCAGCAGGCGCTCACCGGTACCGAACAGAAAGGGGCCGAAGGGACCGGCGTGGGAGATGAGCGCTCCGATACCGTTGATGCCGGCGGCAAACCAGGGCCAGGCGAACGGCACGACCAGACCGACTACACCCAGCACCAATACAGTGATGATGGGCACGAAGCGGGCGCCGCCGAAGAAGGCGAGCGCATCGGGCATCTTGTAGGTGTAGAAACGGGCGTGGAGCTTCGCGACGATCACCCCGACGATGATGGCCCCCAGAATCCCGGTGTCGATGGAGCTGATGCCGAGGATCGATTTCACTCCGTAGGCCTTCTCCGCGGCCGCGTCACCGATGACGTTGGCCACGGTGAGGTAGAAGTTGATGGAGAGGTTGAGCGCCGCATAGCCGACGAAACCGGCAAAGGCCGCGACCCCCTTCTCTTCTCGCGCCAGTCCGAGCGGAATGGCCACCGCAAACATCACCGGCAGATAGATAAAGGCCACCAGCCCCACCTTGGTCATCCAGAGGAACAGCAGTTGCAGCACGGTATTGTCGAGGAAGGGCATGCTCTGCTTGACCGCATCGCTGGTGAGCGAGCTGCCGACACCGAGCAAAATACCCGAGAAGGCCAGCAGGGCGACCGGCAACATAAAGGTCTTGCCGAGGCTCTGCAGGAACTCCCAGATAGTGGATTTGGCTTGAGGCTTGGCCATGAAACGGCTCCTTGTGAATAGACAGCAATATCTGCGGCTGCCCTCCCCCGCTCGAGGCAATCTCGACGCAATCTCGAAGCAAAAGGCGCGGGTCAGCATCAGGTTTTGCTGAATGATAAAACGTTTTATCAACTTACAAGTGCCGACAGGATCACAGAATAAGGGGGCTGGCTGGCAGCAGGATCCAAATTTGTGAGCCGGATCGGCCAGATGGTGATGTAACGTTTCACTTGGCAACCCAAGCAGGTATGCTGGGGCCTCACTCTCAACTGTCCGTCGTCCGTTCGCCCTATGTCGCCCAAATCCCTCTCTGCCAAAGCCACCAAGATCACCGATGTCGCCCAGCGGGCGGGAGTGTCGGTCACCACCGTCTCCATGGTGCTCAACGGCAAGGGGCGCATCTCCCCGGCCACCGCCGAGCGGGTGCAGCAGGCGATAAAAGAGCTCGACTACGTGCCCAACAGCGCCGCCGCCAACCTGCGCAGCCAGCAGTCCAATCTGGTGGGGCTGATCCTGCGCGACATCACCGACCCCTTCTATACCGAGGTGACCGCCGGGGTGAGCGAGGTGCTGGAGCAGCAGGGCTATCTGCTGTTTCTGACCCAGTGCGGTCACAGCCCGGAGCGGCTGCAGCAGAGCATCCACTCCCTGTCGCGCCAAGGGGTGGCGGGCATCATCTTCAATCCGGTGCGCGGCGCGGCGGCCAAAACCCTGGAGACCCTGCTCGACTCCGAGCTGCCGGTGGTGTGCGCCGCCCGCTCCTACTATCGGGATGACGTGGACTTTATCGGCCCCGACAACACCCACGCCGCCAAGCAGGCCACCACCTACCTTATCGAGCAGGGCCACCGCCATATCGCCTATGTCGGCGGGCGGGCCGACTCCCTCACCCGTGCCGAGCGGATCGGCGGCTACTGCGCCAGCCTGTTGCAATATGGCCTGCCCTTCAAACCGGAGTGGGTACTGGAGTGCGAGCGCACCCAGCGCAGCGCCGCCGATACCATCGCCCAGCTGCTGCACCAGCACCCCAAGGTGACCGCCGTGCTCTGCCACTACCCCGAGGTGGCGCTCGGCGCCATCTATGGCGTCGAGGCGAGCGGCCGCACCGTGGGCAAGGATAACTACATCGGCCAGCAGGTGGCCCTGCTCGGTTTTGACGATGTGGCGGAAGCCGAACTCACCTCCCCCGCCCTCACTTTCGTCAGCTCACCGGCCCGCGAAATCGGCCGTCAGGCGGCAAAACGACTGCTGACCCGGATGCAGCAACCCGAACTCGCCCCCAACCGCCATATCATCACCCCCAATCTGCAAAAGCGGGAGTCGGCCTGAACTGGCTGGGCGCCCGAGCTCGCCCCACCCGCCATATCATCATCGCTCACCAGCAAACCGCAGAAGCGGGCATCGGCCTGAGCTGGCTGGGCAAGCCTGCAGCAGCGCAAAATGTGAGGTTGTTCACTGCGCTGGCAAGGAGATATTGAGAGCCAAGTGGAGAGGAATATGATGGGCGTCCACTCTCTTCACGAGCCCATTTATGAGCAACCCGCACGACCAGAATCCGCCGACTGAAATCCACCGCTGTAACAAATGCGGCGAGCGTACCCGCCATATCGTGGTGCTGGTGCCACGGGATCACAGCCAGGATGTGATGCCCAAAGACCCGCGCAAAGCCTTCTGGCAAGCCTTTACTTCCAGCAGCATCACCAACTGGGCGTTTGGTGAAACACTGGCCTACCAGACCACCCATGTAAAACATCTGATCTGCGAACGCTGCGGGGAGAAGTTTCTGGAGTATTGAGTGACGGTTGTACCCGGCAAGAAATGAAGCTCTGCTTACGATCGCTGCGCCAAGCGGTCAGATAACACCCTGTTAGTGAGCAATTTATTGATCTTTGGCAGGTTTTTGCCCGACTGCGGTTTTACCCTGCACCTCTCTCGATTAATATGCCCCACTTGGCAACCACTCTTGCAGAGATAACCCTGTGCAGCCGTTTCGCCATCCACCACATCGCCGGATAACCGCAGCAGGCTGGAGGCTGTAATCCACGGGCGGTAGCGTGGAATTTTGCTCCCCAATAAGATGGATGTACAAGCCCTGTAACTTTGCCACCATTGAGGAGATAGAAACATGGGGGCATTACTGTAAAGAACGCCCTCAGATAAAAAGTCGTTTTTGAACGAGCGCAGACACTCTGGATAATTAGAAAGGTCATCAATAAGACTCTATATATCCACACTGATGTAATTTAGGACTTACAAATAACCTTCAAAAGAGGGTAGTTTTGGCCAGCGTGCCCGCGTAGGCATAAGGTATGAATAGCAAGCTTCGCTTCAAATTAATTAAAAATATATATTAAAAATACTACCATGAGTGGTTGGAAGATGTTTGCCAGAGGCAGTAAAATTATTTTCTGCAAAAGAAAAAATTAGAAAACAACAAGGCGGAAATGACAGTGCGGTTAACCCCTTTATTACAAACACATTGTTGTTCAAAGACATTTAATCAAACCAAATTCGTTCCTAATTAAAAATGTTTCCTAAAGATTAAATCTGACTTAATTAATACTTTTATATTAGTAGCCTAGCGAAAATTTAAAATAAAACTTTAATATGGTGATATAAATGCCAAATGTAAATCTAGATGCTTTGATTTCAAGAGAAGATTTTGAAGTTATTGATAATGCATCAAATGCATCCTCATTTAACCAAAATGTAAGTGTGAAAGATTTAGAGCGCGGAGAGTTTTTCTATGCTGGCTTAAGAAAGCCTGACTTTCAACGTGAAACTTCAGATTGGAGTGATGACCAACTTTGTGAATTCATCCAGAGCTTTATCGATGGCGATTTAATACCTGCCGTAATCTTATGGAATTCAGGTCCATATAACTTCGTTATTGATGGTGCTCATAGATTTGGAGCATTAATCGCTTGGATAAACGATGACTATGGAGATGGAACTATCTCACAAAAATTCTACAACAACGAAATAGATGATGAGCAACGAGAGATAGCCAATAAAACCAGAGAAAAAATAAAAAGAACAGTCAAACCATATAGTGATTACAAACAGGCGATTATAAATAACCTAGATGGTGATCAGGATATGTTGCGAAAGGCTCTTAGTCTAGGCAGAACATCCATTCAACTACAATGGGTCACAGGGGGTTCAAAAAAAGCAGAAGAATCTTTTTTCAAAATAAACCAAAAAGCATCAAAAATAAATGAAACAGAAATTGAGTTATTGAGATCCAGAAGAAAATCTTTTTCCATTGCTTCAAGGGCGATCATTAGAGCAGGAAATGGACATCAGTACTGGTCAAAATTTTCACCGGAAAAAATCATAGAAATTGAGTCTATAGCAAAAGAAATTCATGAACTAATTTTCCATCCCAAGGTTGCTGGTCCAGTAAAGACATTAGACCTTCCTCTGATAAAAAAACATAACGCCCCACAAACTAATAGTTTTATTTTCGATTTAGTAAAAAAATGCAATAAAATTTCTGGGAAGACTGATTCTATAGTGGATGATACCGATGGTTCAGAAACCATTAATCACCTTAAAAACGTTTTGAAATTTCTTCGAATCATTAACTCATCACATCCTTCATCATTAGGATTACACCCTCTTGTATACTTCTACAACAAGAGAGGGAACCATATATATTCTGCGATTCTAGCATGGGTCGATATAATAGCAGATATAAATAAAACCAAATCATCTTTAGCTTCTTTTTTACATATAAGAAATAGATTGGAGTCATTTTTAATTAAATATAAGCACTTTATTTCAGGCATAAATGCAAAGTATGGGAGTGGTTTAAAAAGTAACAAGCACATTCACAAGGTAATGTTAAAAATCATTAGAATGATGCAGAAGCAAGAGACTGATGAATATATTGTTGAGCAAATTCTTTCTGAGTTTTCTTTTTTATCCCGTAATGATGAGATAGAAATTACATCTAGTAGATTCTCAGGGGAAATAAAATCTCAAATTTACATTCAGGAGTCATTACCAAAAAGTATGATATGCGCGCATTGCAAAGGTTTTGTTCATACAAATTCAATAAGCTTTGACCATATTCAACGAGTTCGAGATGGAGGAAAGGGAACTGCATCTAATGGTGCACTAATGCACCCATACTGTAATACAGGTGCTAAAAACTAAAATTTTTTCATTTAACGTCACAAACTATTTAGCACATTACCCAACAACTAAAACGAGGGCTGTAAATATCCAGTGAAGAGTATTCATATATTCGCGTAATCAACACCATCTCGGTAGAGGTGCAATAAGCACAGCGTATTGCACCTCTATTTTTCAGCCTCCAGATATCTGTTCCAGAAAAGAGCCCCCAGAGATGAAACGTATTCTGATTATTGGCAACTCGGGATCGGGCAAAAGCTGGTTGGCGGCGCAGCTGGCTGAACGGTTAACTATCCGCGAGGTCAATCTGGACACCATTGTCTGGCAACCGGGCGGGTTTAACCAAAAACGGCCCCAGCATGAGATTGACCATGCCATTCAGACACTTATTCAAGAGCAATCATGGGTGGTCGAAGGGGTATTTGGTGCCCTGGCCGAGCAACTGCTTGATGCCGCTGATACCCTGCTCTTTCTGGATCTCGACTGGTCTGTATGCCGTGATTCGCTGCTGTTGCGCGGCTCGGAAAGTGCCAAACAGCGCGATGCAGTGGCAGCTGAAAAGAACTTTCAACAACTGCTGGTGTGGGCATCGGAATATGGGCAGCGAGCCGGTAAAAGTTCCCGCCAATTCCATCACGAGTTGTTTGATCGATTCCCAAACGACAAGCACCATTTCACGACTCGCACAGAGGTAAATAGCTATCTCACGCAACTGACCACTCATAGCTAACGGGGTAGAGGATGACGCAACAGGAGTTGGCGAAAATGGGGGGCGCTTCGGTAAATATCCAGCTGCTGGATGGCAAGCCCTGTATCAGAAAAAGCGGCGCATCGCCTGTCGAGCGCCATTTCTACCAACGCGCCGCACTGCATTTGAGCGGGCTCAACACTCCTACCCTGCTCAAGGTCGAAGGGGAGACCCTGTTCCTTGAGCAGATCCCTCATCCGGTCACGCTCACGCAGCTGCACCACAACGAACAATCCTTTGCTCAGCTGGCCAGCCTGCATAACGCCAACTATCAGCCCGACTTTGCGGTTAAAACTCACGGCTGGTCGCTCGCCGACACCAACGAGGCGCTCTCTGTACTCTGTCTGCCGGAAGCGGTAAACGAGAAGATCCGCCATATCCAGCAAATTGGCCACGAACTATTCGAGGAGTCATGTCTGATTTCGGGGGATAGCAATGAGGGCAACTGGGGCACCCGCGACAATGGTGAGCTGGTGTTGTTTGACTGGGAGCGATTTGGTTATGGCAGCCCGGCCATCGATCTGGCCCCGCTGGTGCCGCGGATGGGTTCGCTGGCTGAGTATGAAACCATCATTGAACGCTATCTGCGCCACAGTTCGCTGCTCTCTGGTGACCGGTTGCTGCGCCATCTCGTCATGGCCAAGTGCTGGCTGATTATTGAAGTCACCAATCTGCTGACCAGAAGGGAGAAGCCGCAGGCACAGCAATATCTGGAGTGGTATCGGCAACAAGTTCCCAACTGGCTGGAGTCGGTGGCGCATATGGTGTAATCCGCAGGTTTGAATAGCGAAGCGTATTCGGACGTTCGCGTTATCATCTCTCTCTTTTCAGCCATCCCTCTCTTGCCACCACACTTTCTTCCCAAACAACGCCCCTCTGCGCTCGCCCAGCCAATGCGATTGGCCTCCGCCATCAGGCGCATAAAAATCCTAATCCTCCCGGTGAAATGGCGACTTTTTGTGAGAATGGTCACATCTGATGGCGCCGTTTAACCACATATAAATCCAGACTCCACTGATGATTAATTTATTGATATGGCGTATTACAAATCTAATGGCGAGCCTGAAATCAATGCATTTATCTGTTTTTAAAGAAAAAATTAATGGTTTTCTGAAAATGGCGAGTCCTGCCTGAAAACGGGATCTTCATCACACCGCGTTTTACTGCGCACAAAAATCCAGTGATCAGCACATTTGTCCGATAGGGAGGGTGCGGGCGAGCCGCGATAATGATCAGGTCATTTTTATCCAGTACGTCGATACGTACTCACGCATAGCTTCCGCCACCGGAAGCGGGGAGAGCGCCATGATAACCACCTTGATCAATGAACATCTGATCAATCTCGATTTGAAAGCGACGCGTAAGGAGGAGGTCTTCACCGAGATGGCCCGCCTGCTGGCGTCGCAAGGCAAGGTCAGCGACGAGCAGGCCTTTATCAAGGATCTGTGGGCCCGCGAAGAGCTGGGCAACACCGGCTTTGAAGAGGGCGTGGCCCTGCCCCACGCCAAGAGTACAGCGGTCTGCAACCCGGCGGTCGCCATCGGCATCAGCCGCAACGGCATCGACTACGGCGCCGAAGATGGCAAGCCGTCCCACATTTTCTTCATGATCGCCTCCCCCGATGGCGGCGCCAACCACCATATCGAGGTGCTGGCCGAGCTCTCCGGCAAGCTGATCGAAGAGGGCTTTATCGCCAAGCTGCTGGCGGCCAACACCCCGGCCGATGCGCTGGCGCTTCTGCTGGCCAAGAAAGAGGAGCAGAGCGCGGCCCCGGCCACCAGCAAAGGCTTTATCATCGGTGTCACCGGCTGCCCGGCCGGTATCGCCCACACCTATCTGGCGGCCGAGTCGCTGGAGCGCGCCGCCAAGGAGCTCGGTTATGAGGTGAAGGTGGAGACCAACGGTTCCATCGGCGTCAAGAACAGCCCGACCGCGGACGAGATCGCTCGCGCCAGCGCCATCGTGGTCGCCTGTGACAAGCAGGTGGACATGGCCCGCTTCTCTGGCAAGCCGCTGATCAAGACCGGCGTCAAGGCCCCCATCAAGGATGGCAAGGGTCTGATCGAGCAAGCCCTGAAAGCCCCCGCCTATGTGGCTGGCAAAGAAGATAAAAAAGGTGAAGAGAAGAGCGCGGGCGCCAGTTCCGATCTCTATCGCTACCTGATGAACGGCGTCTCTCACATGATCCCGTTCGTGGTGACCGGCGGTCTGTTGATTGCGCTGGCGCTGGCCATCGGCGGCAACCCGACCCCGAGCGGCATGCAGATCCCGGAAGGGAGCATGTGGAACCAGATCCTCAACGTGGGCGTGGCCGCCTTTACCCTGATGATCCCCATTCTGGCGGGCTATATCGCCTACGCCATCGGTGATCGTCCGGCACTGGCACCGGGCTTTATCGGCGGCTGGATCGCCAACAACGGCAGCTTCTACGGCGCTGACGCCGGTACCGGCTTTATCGGTGCCATCATCGCGGGCCTGTTGGTCGGTTATCTGGTGCGCTGGATTGCCACTCGTCAGTACCACAAGATGGTGCAACCGCTGGTGCCGATCCTGATCGCCCCCATCGTCGGGTCGCTCTTTATCGCTGCGGTATTCATCTTCATCATCGGCGCTCCCATTGCCGACATGATGACTGGCCTCAACGCCATGCTGCTCTCCATGAGCGGTGGCAGTCTGGTGCTGCTGGGTATCGTGCTGGGTGGTATGGCTGGTTTTGATATGGGTGGCCCGGTCAACAAGGTGGCCTTCCTCTTCTCCGTCGGCATGATCGCCTCCGGTCAGACCCAGTTTATGGGTGCCATGGCCTGCGCCATCCCGGCTGCCCCCCTTGGTATGTCGCTGGCTACCGTACTCGGTCGCAAGCTCGGCATCTTTGACGAGTCTGAAATCGAAGCGGGCAAAGCCGCTGGCGCAATGGGTCTGGTGGGTATCTCCGAAGGGGCTATTCCGTTTGCCGCCCGTGACCCGCTGGCCGTCATTCCGGCCAACGTGCTGGGCAGCATGACCGCCGCTGTGATGGCCTTCCTGTTCGGCATCACCAACAGCGTTGCCCACGGTGGCCCCATCGTGGCCCTGCTGGGTGCCGTCAACAAGCCGCTGCTGGCCCTGCTCTGCATGATCTGCGGTGCCATCGTCACCGGCGTGGTGGCGGTTGCCCTGAAAAAACTGCGGGTCAAGAAGAGTGACGAAGTGACCCTGGCCAAGGCGGCCTGAGTGCCCCCTCGCCATCGCGGCTCGTAAAACATGACAAGAGGCCACCCCACGGGGTGGCCTCTTGTTTTTGGGATGGCAGGCGGGCCTTTCCCCAATATCGCCACCTGAGAATTGGTGGTCAATCAGCCCTCTTCCTCATCTATCCCTTCACCTCTCCCCTTGCCTTTCCCTGGCTCCCTTCTGGCCTATCCATCCCACCAGCCCAGACCTCACACAGAGCGCCAAACTGGCTGAAATGACAGCAATCTGGCGTCAGCGGTGTGATGTTTCTCACGCTTTGTCCGCGAAAGCGCAAAAACTAGGAAAATTTCCTAGCCCCACTAGGGATGGCTCTCAAGCCATTTTTTGCCCCTCTTATTAGAGTCACCCCACCTGATGTCGTGACCCGCACCGCGACGGGCAATGCGCCCCGTCATCCCGTGCAGGGCCCGGGTTTATATGGATGGAGCGTCGAGCGCAGCAACGGCTGACAGCCCCGACGTTCCGTTCCCCCTTCCGTGGCGTGACCTCGAACAACCTATCTACAAATGAGGGGCGCGGCGGAAATACCGTCTATCTCGCAGAGGATGAACGAAGATGTTGAAATTGCTCCAACAGGTCCGGGTCCCCACCCTGGACCTGCCGGTCGAAGCCCGGCGCAAGCTCTGGTTCAAGCCGTTTATGCAATCTTATCTGGTTGTATTTATTGGCTATTTGACCATGTATCTGATCCGCAAGAACTTCAACATTGCGCAAAATGACATGATCCAGGAGTACGGTCTCTCCATGACCGAGCTTGGCATGATCGGCCTTGGCTTCTCCATCACCTACGGGGTGGGCAAGACCATCGTCTCCTACTACGCCGATGGCAAGAACACCAAGCAGTTCCTGCCGCTGATGCTGATCCTCTCCGCGCTCTGCATGCTGGGCTTCAGTGCCAGCATGGGCGGCACCGGTTTCAGCCTCTACTTCATGATCTTCTTCTACGCCCTGAGCGGTTTCTTCCAAAGCTGTGGTGGCTCGTGCAGCTACTCCACCATCACCAAGTGGACCCCTCGCAACAAGCGCGGCACCTATCTGGGCATGTGGAACCTCTCCCATAACGTGGGCGGGGCCGGCGCGGCCGGTGTGGCGCTGTTCGGTGCCAACTACCTGTTCGATGGCAACGTGCTCGGCATGTTTATCTTCCCCTCCATCATCGCGCTGATCGTCGGCTTTATCGGCTTGCGCTTTGGTAGCGATTCACCGGAAGCCTATGGCCTTGGCAAGGTGGAAGAGCTGTTTGACGAAGTAGCGAGCGAAGAGGATATCGCCACCGAAGAGCAGAAGCTGACCAAGTGGCAGATCTTCGTGAAGTACGTGCTGCTCAACAAGGTGATCTGGCTGCTCTGCTTTGCCAACATCTTCCTCTACGTGGTGCGTATCGGTATCGACCAGTGGTCCACCGTCTATGCCCACCAGGAGCTCGGCTTCTCCAAAGATGTGGCTATTCAGGGCTTTACCTTCTTCGAAGTGGGCGCTCTGGTCGGCACCCTGATGTGGGGCTACCTCTCCGATCTGGCCAACGGCCGTCGTGGTCTGGTTGCCTGTGTGGCACTGGCGCTCATCATCGCCACTCTGGGTCTCTACCAGCACGCCACCACCCAGTTCATGTTCCTGGGCTCCCTGTTCACCCTGGGCTTCCTGGTGTTCGGTCCGCAACTGCTGATCGGCGTGGCCGCCGTGGGCTTCGTACCCAAGCAGGGCATCAGCGTGGCCGATGGCGTCAAGGGCACCTTCGCTTATCTGATTGGTGACAGCTTCGCCAAGCTGGGTCTGGGCATGATTGCCGATGGTACCCCCATCTTCGGCCTGACCGGCTGGACCGGCACCTTCGCGGCGTTGGACATGGCAGCAGCCGCCTGTCTGGTGCTGATGGCCTGTGTAGCAATTGCCGAAGAGCGCAAGATCCGCCGCATCAAGCGCGAGCTGAAAGCCGCCGAACTGGCGGCCCAGACCGCCTGATGGTCATCACAACAGACGCAGATTGTTCAGGGCTACCCACACGGGTAGCCCTTTTTGTTTAGCCAAACTAAATACTCAAGTGGCCCTTTTGCGCCATTTTTGCGGCCCAAAGCCCTATCGAGATCCCACTTTTGGCCGGGGCTTTTGGCAAAAAATCCCTGCCGGCGTTATCTTGTTGGCCCCTCGTTTCGCACAGTTCAGAGCCAATGAAGATCATTGCCGTCACCGCCTGCCCGACCGGCATCGCCCACACCTATATGGCAGCCGAAGCGCTGCAAAAAGCCGCCGCCGCCCTCGGCCTCAAGATCAAGGTCGAAACCCAGGGCGCCATGGGGATGGAAAACTCCCTCACCGCCCGCGACATCGCCAGCGCCGATCTGGTGCTGATCGCCTCCGACATCGACATCGAGCAGAAGGAGCGTTTCCTCGGCTGCCATATCCATCGGGTGAGCCTCGAAACCGTGCTGCTCGATGCGCAGGCGGTGCTGAGATCACTGCCCCGGCCCAGCTGATGCTAAGCCGCGAGATCACCTTCTACTGCCATCAGGGGATGAGCATTGCCCGCACCAAGCAGCTGAGCCGGCTGGCGGGGATGTTCAAATCCTGCATTCGCTGCGCCAACCTCACCCGGCGCCAGACGGTTATCGCCAGCAATCAGCTCTCCCTGCTCACCCTCGCCACCCAGCCCGGCGATCTCTGCCAGCTGCAGATCGAAGGCAACGACGCCGAGCTGGCCCATATGGCCTTCACCTGCTGGTGCGGCGAGCTGGGTCAGCCGCTGGTGCGCCCCGCCAGCGCTGCGCTGGCCGAGCTGCGACTGGCAAGCGCCCTGCCCGACTACCACTTCGCCCTGCGCCAGCTGGCTCACAGTCCCGCCACTCTGACCAAGAGCGAGGCGCTCGAGCATCTTATCGACCTGCTGCCCGCCGAGCTAGTCGGCGACAGAGCCGCGCTGGAGGAGGCGATCAGTCGGCGCGAGCAGATCGCCGCCACCATCATCTGCCCGGGCCTCGCCATGCCCCATGTGCTCTGCGAGGGGATAAGCCAGCCAGCCCTGAGCCTGCTCAGCAGCCCGGCCCCCATCGAGTGGGGTTCGCAGCTCGGGCCGGTGCAGACCATCATCCTGCTGGCGGTGCCAACCGGCTGCGGGCGCGACACCCTGCTTCCCCTCACCCGGCTGGCCCGCGCCCTGATGGACGAAGTGATAAGCGGCGCCCTGCTGCAAGCAAGCTCGGCCCCCGCCAGACAAGCCATCGTGATTGAAAACCTGCTAGGTTGACCCTCGGCCGAAAGCTGCCAATTTTCCCGGGATATCTTTACCGACACCTCCCATTCATCCTGCCGTCAGCCCCCTGTGGTACACTCGCTGCCATTCCCACTTGCCAATCCGCTATCCGATGAAATCTGCCCGCTCCCGACTCTCGCTGCCAAACCGTCCCGCCCGCGATGGCGCCCCCCGCTCTGCTGCCCGGCCAGCCGAATCCCGCCACGTTGCGGCGCGCAAGCCGGAGCTGGCCCCCGAGGATCGCAAGCTGCTCCTGCTGAACAAGCCCTACATGGTGCTCTGCCAGTTCACCGACGAGGCGGGCCGCGAGACCCTCAAGGATTACATCAAAGAGCCCGGCATCTACGCCGCTGGCCGGCTTGACCGCGACAGCGAGGGGCTGTTGCTGCTCACCAACGATGGCAAGCTGCAGGCACGCCTCACCCAGCCGGGGGAGAAGACCCCCAAAACCTACTGGGTGCAGGTGGAAGGTATTCCGAGCGAGGAGCAACTGGCTGCCCTGCGCGCCGGTGTCGAGCTCAACGACGGCATGACCCTGCCCGCCGGGGCGCGCATCATGGATGAACCTGCGGTGTGGCCGCGCAATCCGCCCATTCGCGAGCGCAAGGAGATCCCCACCTGCTGGCTGGAGATCAAGATAGTGGAGGGGCGCAACCGGCAGGTGCGGCGAATGACCGCCCATATCGGCCACCCCACCCTGCGCCTTATTCGCTACGCCATCGGCGACTGGACGTTAGATGGTCTGGCCCCCGGCGAGAGCCGCGCCCTGCCCGCTCCCGAGCTGGCGCCCGCCCCGCGCCGGGCACAGGCACCCAACAAACCGCGCAGTCAGGGCTCGGGCAGCAGCCATCCGCACGCTTCCCAACCGACCCGAAGCCCCCATGGCCAGGGCCAGGGGCGCGACAGCCGTGACACGAGCCCGCGCCCGGCCAATCGCAGCAGTGGCCGTGGCACCGCGCGCCGACCGGCCCGCAGCAAACCCCAGCAATAACACGCAGCCCGCTGGCAATAGAACAGTAAAGAACCGAGCTGAATCGAGCCCCTGCTTCGGCCGGGGCCAAACCGGTAATGAGACAAGGAGTCCTTATGAGCGATCACCTTCCTGCATCGCAGGAGAAAACACCGCACGAGCGCATGCAGGCCAGATTGACGGTCGCTGCGCTGGTGCAGTGGCAGGGCCGCTTTCTGGTGGTGGAAGAGGAGATAAAAGGCCAGCGCCGCTTCAACCAGCCCGCCGGCCATGTAGAGGCCGGTGAAGATCTGCTCACCGCAGCCTGCCGCGAGCTGAAAGAGGAGACGGGGCTGACCGCCACGCCTACTTCCTGGCTTGGCACCTATCTCTACAAACCGGCCGACAGCGAGGCCACCTATGTGCGCACCGCCATCATCTTCGACCTTGAAAAAGCGCCGGGTCAGCACCATCCAGAGGATCCTGACGGCGATATCCTCGCCTGCCACTGGCTCACCCTGGAGGAGATCGCCGAGTGCAAATCGGCACTGAGAAGCCCGCTGGTGTGGCAATGCATCGAGGATTATCTGGCGGGAACACGCCTGCCGCTCTCGGCGCTCAAGGCCTTTATCCAGAGCTAGGGACAGAGCAGGCATCCGCTGGCAATCGCCACAAGAAAAACGATTTCCTGCCGCAAGGTTCCTGATGGGGACAGTGGCATGGAGATGTGACCGGGGGCGCAAAACTCTGGTAGAATACGCCCCGTTTAAACGAACTGGTAACTTCGACTAATGACAGACAACAGCCAAATCAAGGTGATCGTCGGCATGTCCGGCGGCGTGGATTCTTCCGTCTCGGCCTACCTGCTCCAGCAGCAGGGCTATCAGGTCGAAGGCTTGTTCATGAAGAACTGGGAAGAAGACGACACGGACGAGTACTGCTCTGCCGCCCAGGATTTGGCTGATGCCAAGGCCGTCTGCGACAAGCTGGGGATGAAACTCCACACCATCAACTTCGCGGCCGAGTACTGGGACAATGTGTTCGAGCATTTCCTCGAAGAGTACAAGGCTGGCCGCACGCCGAACCCGGATATCCTGTGCAACAAGGAGATCAAGTTCAAGGCGTTCCTCGAATTTGCCGCCGAAGAGCTGGGTGCCACCTACATCGCCACCGGCCACTATGTGCGCCGTGACGACAGCACCGGCCGCCCGCGCCTGCTGCGCGGTCTCGATACCAACAAGGATCAGAGCTACTTCCTCTATACCCTGAGCGAAAAGCAAGTGGGTCAGAGCCTGTTCCCGGTTGGCGATCTGGAGAAGCCGGAGGTGCGCCGCATCGCCGAGCAGCTGGATCTCATCACCGCCAAGAAGAAAGACTCCACCGGTATCTGCTTTATCGGCGAGCGCAAGTTCAAGGACTTCCTGGCCAAGTTCCTGCCCGCCCAGCCCGGCAAAATCGAGACCGTGGATGGCAAGGTGATCGGTGAGCATCAGGGTCTGATGTATCACACCCTTGGCCAGCGCAAGGGGCTCGGTATCGGTGGTCGCAAAGATGCCACCGAAGAGGCCTGGTATGTGGTCGACAAAGAGGTCGAACGCAACGTACTGGTCGTGGCGCAGGGTGAACATCCCCGCCTCTACTCCGATGGTTTGATTGCCAGCCAGCTGCACTGGGTGGATCGCACCCCCATTCGCGAGCCGCGTCGCTGCACCGTCAAGACCCGCTACCGCCAGCAGGATATCCCCTGCCTGATCCAGCCCATCGACGACGAGACCATCCGGGTCATCTTCGACGAGAAACAGGCTGCGGTCACCCCGGGCCAGTCCGCCGTCTTCTACGACGGGGAAGTGTGTCTGGGCGGCGGCATCATCGAACAGCGTTTCAGCCATCCGGTTTGAGCCAATAGCAAAAGGCAGCATACGTGAGCGATAAATTCCAAGACAGAACCATGGCCTTTGCCGGCATCTGCCAGGCGGCCGCGCTGGTCCAGAAGGTGGCCCGCGACGGCAGCTGTGACGAGGCCGCCCTGCGCGAGAGCCTCTCCAGCATTCTGGTGACCAACCCGAGCCACCCGCTCGAGGTGTTCAATAACACCCATCTGGCCATTCGCGACGGCTACCGTGCGCTGGTCGAGCAGCTGGGTGCCGACGGCAGCCAGAAGAATGCCGAGCTGACCCGCTATGTGGTGAGCCTGATTGCGCTGGAGCGCAAGCTGGCCAAGCGCAAGGACATTCTCAATATGCTGGGTGAGCGGATCAGCCAGATCGGTCGCCAGCAACAGCACTTCGATCTGCTCGACGAGCAGATTTTGGCCAACATGGCGAGCATCTACAGCGATCTTATCAGCCCCATCGGGCCGCGCATCCAGGTGGCGGGTACCCCGCTGTTCCTGCAGCAACCGCTGGTGCAGCACAAGGTGCGCGCCCTGCTGCTGGCGGGCATTCGTGCCTGCGTGCTGTGGCGCCAGCTCGGTGGTAGCCGCACCCAGATCATCTTCGCTCGCAAGAAGATGGTGGAGCTGGCCAAACGTTACTAATCATCGGCTCGCGCGCGGGCAAGCGAGGTCAACATCAGGGTGAACAGCCGCACATCCGCCCTGACGACGACTCAGCCCCACGCGCGAGTGGATACGGATCCCCCACACAAATCATCAGGAGTTCACCCCATGGAGCTGTCCGCGCTGACTGCTGTTTCCCCGATTGACGGTCGTTATGGCGACAAGGCCGATGCCCTGCGCCCTATCTTCTCCGAATTCGGCCTGCTGCGTTTTCGCGTCGAAGTCGAGATGCGCTGGTTGCAAAAACTGGCCAGCCACGCCGGGATCCCGGAAGTCCCTGCCCTGAGCGCGGCTGCCAACGCCCTGCTCGACGGCATCGTCAGCAACTTCAACGAGAGTGACGCCGCCCGCATCAAACAGATCGAGCGCACCACCAACCATGATGTGAAAGCGGTGGAGTACTTCCTCAAGGAGAAAGTCGAAGTGAACCCGGAGCTGGCGGCTGTCAGCGAGTTCATCCACTTCGCCTGCACCTCGGAAGACATCAACAACAACTCCCACGGTCTGATGCTGAAAACCGCCCGCGAAGAGGTCATCAAGCCTTATTGCGAGAAGCTGATCGGCGAGATCAAGCGTCTGGCCCATGAGTACCGCGATATGCCGCTGCTCTCTCGCACCCACGGCCAGCCGGCGACCCCGAGCACCATGGGCAAGGAGATGGCCAACGTCGCCTACCGTCTGGAGCGCCAGTACAAGCAGATCATGGCGGTGGAGATCCTCGGCAAGATCAACGGCGCAGTCGGCAACTACAACGCCCACATCAGCGCCTATCCGGAAGTGGACTGGCACCAGTTCTCCGAGGAGTTTGTGACTTCCCTCGGCCTGACCTGGAACCCCTACACCACCCAGATCGAACCGCACGACTACATCGCCGAGCTGTTCGACGCCATGGCCCGCTTCAACACCATCCTGATCGACTTCGACCGCGATGTGTGGGGTTACATCTCCCTGGGTCACTTCAAGCAGCGCACCATCGCGGGGGAAATCGGCTCCTCCACCATGCCGCACAAGGTCAACCCCATCGACTTCGAGAACTCCGAAGGCAATCTGGGTCTGGCCAACGCCGTGTTCCAGCATCTGGCGAGCAAGCTGCCTATCTCCCGCTGGCAGCGTGATCTGACCGACTCTACCGTACTGCGCAACCTGGGTGTGGCGGTGGGTTACTCCCTGATTGCCTATCAGGCGACCCTCAAGGGCATCTCCAAGCTGGAAGCCAACGACGCCGCCATGGCCGCCGATCTGGATGCCAACTGGGAAGTGCTGGCCGAGCCGATCCAGACCGTGATGCGCCGCTACGGTATCGAGAAGCCTTACGAGAAGCTCAAGGAGCTGACCCGTGGCCGCCGCGTCGATGCCGAAGGGATGCGTACCTTTATCGACACCCTGGAGTTGCCGGAAGCGGTCAAGGTCGAGCTGAAAAAGCTGACCCCGGCCAACTATATCGGCGACGCCCAGCGTCTGGTCGATCTGCTGAAGTAAGCCAACTGGCAGTGACGAAGGGGCCCTGTGCACGATACGCCACAGGGCCCCTGTTATTTTCCCTGCCACGGCAGGATCCCGAGTGGCTTTTCCCAAGCCCGCCTTGGGCAAAACCTCTTTGCGAGACACGAGAAACAGCATGTACGAACTCAATCTGGATATCGCTCACTTCCTCGAGCACTACTGGCAGAAGCGCCCGCTCCTTATAAAGGGTGGCTTCAAGGACTTTCAGGATCCCATCAGCCCGGACGAGCTGGCGGGTCTGGCCATGGAAGAGGTGGTAGAGTCCCGCCTCGTCACCCGTTTCGACGGCAAGTGGGATGCCGCTCACGGCCCCTTCGAATCCTACGACCATCTGGGCGAAGAGAACTGGACCATTCTGGTACAGGCTTGCAACCACTGGGCTCCCGAGGTGAACGAGCTGGCCGTACCGTTCCAGTTCATCCCGGGCTGGCGCTTTGACGATGTGATGGTGAGCTTCTCCACCCCCCATGCGGGTGTCGGCCCCCACATCGACAACTACGACGTCTTCATCACCCAGGGCCAGGGCAAACGCCACTGGCGGGTTGGCGATGCCAAGCCGCTCAACGAGTTCGCCGCCCACGCGGCACTGCTGCACTGCGAGCCGTTCGAGGCGATCATCGACGTCATCATGGAGCCGGGTGACATTCTCTACATTCCGCCCGGATTCCCCCACGAAGGCTACGCCATCGAGCCCTCCATGAACTTCTCGGTGGGTTTCCGCGCGCCGGATGCCAAGGCGCTTATCTCCTCCTTTGCCGATCACCTGATCGACAACGAGGTGCGTACCGAGCGTTACGGCGATGCAGATCTCAAGCCCCGCGCCCGTCACGGCGAGATCCAGCCCCACGAGCTGCACCGTCTGCGCGAGCTGATGCAGCAGGCTCTCGATGACGAGACCCTGTTCAAGGAGTGGTTCGGCACCATGATCTCCGAGGCCAAGCACGATCTGGACGTCAATCCGGTCGAGCCAGACTACAGCGCCGAGGAGGTAGCCGACCTGCTGACCCAGGGCGAGCCCGCCATCAAGGTGCCGGGTCTGCGCACCGTCTGGTTTAGCGGCGAGAGCCAGCAGTGTTTCATCGACGGCGAAGCCTGGACTCTGCAGAGCGAAGACGCGGCAGCCATTTCGCTCCTGTGCGACAAGGACATCATCACTCAGGCCGACATGGTGGAGCTGGCCGATCAGGCCGGTTTCCTGCAACTGCTGACCCGTCTGGTCAACCGCGGTTACTGGTTCTTCAACTGATCCGGCGGTAAGCGAAGGATAAAAAGGCGCCTTATGGCGCCTTTTTTGTCACTCAGATGCGGTTCAATTAACAATCGATACGCGAAACTGAACCCACTCTTGATGAACCGACAAGTGGTGATTTATTGAGCTAACATGGATGAGTATCATGCGTCCATCCCTGTTCACAAGAGAAGCGCCACCATGCAAATCACCTCCCGGCCCATGCCGCTGCCCGATTACGGCAAATCCCCCTCCTCTCACGCAGTCACGTCCGAACAGGTCAATCAGGCCCGTAACGAAGCGCTGATCAAGAAGGATGAATTGCAGGCACAGAGCGAAGAGAAAGCAACGGCTCGCAGAACCTTGGCGGTCTCTTATACGGCTAACCAGCAAGATAAAGCCGTGGTGGAGCGCTACCTGGAGGCCAGCGGTCAGGAGAGCGACAGCAAGTCGGGCCCGAACACTGCTGAACTCTATCAGGCGACCAATCGCTACCAGCGCCAGCAGAATCTCAGCGACTACATGCAATTCCAGCAGAGCCCGCTCGCCCAACAGATGGGTGACATGGTGGGCGAAGATAATCGCAAGGGCACCCAGCTCGACATCGTTGCCTGAGCCAATTTGCTCGAATAAGCCCGGCAGGGACCAATACAAGATGAAAAAGCCCTCGATGAGGGCTTTTTCGTTATAGCTTGTCGCTGCAACTTCTCGCTAGAAATGGGACTCTTCTGCCTGCGCGTCCGGCAGCTCGTCGGGAAGTTCATCAAACAGCGGGTGATAGAGCACCTCACCCTGCACACCCGCAAAACCGCGCTCCTGCAGCTCCATCGCCATAAAGCAGTCGGCAGGCACCTCATAGATGCAGTGCAGGCCAAACTCGCTAGCCGGGCGGAAACCGAAACGGCTGTAATAGGCCGGATCCCCGAGTACCACCACCCCTTTCCAGTCCATCTCAAGCGCCGTATCAAGCCCTTCACGGATAAGATCAGAGCCAATCCCCTGACCTTGCCAGTCGGGATGAACCGCGACCGGCGCCAGACCGAGCCAGGGCCCTTCCATGCCGTTAATGGTGATCGGGCTTAGCATCAGGTGCCCCATGAACTCGTACTCTTCCTCTTCGACCATGGTCACCACGGCAGCGCCACATTCGCGCAGGCGGTTGACCAGTTCGGCCTCATCGGAACGACCGAAGGCGGCACTCAGCAGCTCATAAACCGGCAGCATGTCACCGGGGCGCTCGGTTCTCAACATCTGGTATTACTCCTCGTACAGCAGAGCAGGCATTATTCCACACAACGGCTGGTCATTCTGAGTACCTTTGTCCAAAAATGGGAGGGTGCACTCAGGAAAACGAGCTGCAAACTGCTGCTGCAAGGCGGTTAGCGTAGCCGGGGTGACCCTGTTCATCGCCTCCCGGTAGGCCAGCCAGAGGGCGGGAGCCTCCCGCGCCAACCGCTCAAAGGTCAGTTCGGGCGTTTGATGCCAACAGCCATCCAGCTCATCGACCAGCTCCGGCAGCTCCACCAGCAGCCGTAACTGCTGATAGCGTATCTGCGGCGAGTCACAGTTGCCGCCCAGCGCCTGCGCCATCAATTGGTTGAACCAGTGGCGCCGTGATGCGCGCTCCTCGCGGCTGAGCAGGTCGGGCCCTTGACGCTGCAGCGCGGCCAGTTGTAGCAGCCACGCCAGCCCCTGTTCATCCCTGTCTTTCAGCAAGACGCCGCCAAGATGGGACAACTGCTCCGGTTCGGCCTGCTCCAGCAGATCGACGGGGTAACAGTGCAGCGCCAGCAACCTCTCAAGATGCGGCGGGCAGCGCATAGAGCAGGACTCCTCCCCCGCGCCCCTCTCATCCACAAAGAGCGAGATGGCGAGCTTGCCGTTGGCACTCTGCCGATTGGTCGTGGCGGGAGCCCACAGGATCACCACAGCGATCCGCTCATCAGCCAGCCAGCAGGCAATCTCCTCGGCCAAGGAATTGGGTAAGGAGGGAGCGCGATCCAGTCGCCAGTAACTCACCTCACACGGCTGGCGACCACTGATATGGCGCCGCCCGCGATAGTGCATGCCCACTTTTGCCATCACCCGGCCGGAGGCTAAATTGTCTGGCATATGGCGAGCCGTCAGTGCAGGCAGTTGCAGTTGGTCAAAGGCGAACCCCTTGACTAAACCTGCGGCCCGGGTCGCCAGACCGCGATTTTGCCAGGGCACGCCCACCCACCAGGCGAGCTCGCCATTCCAGTGCAGGGAGATCACCCCAAGCAACGCCGCACCTTGCTCCTCTGGCAAGGTGATGGCCCAGCTCCAGCCAAGGCCAAGCGCCGCTTTGCGCCAGCTGAGCGCCAGCCAGTCGCGGGCCCCCTCCGGCGGATAGGGGTGAGGAATATTGAGGGTGTAGCGCGCCAGCGCCTCGTCGCTGCAGTAGCGCACTATCTCGCGCTCATCCTCGCACTCATCGGCGGCCTGCAGTGGTCGCAGCACGACGCCAGCGGCGTGCGAATCCTCGGCCAACGTCGGTATCATCACGCGGCGCGCCAGCAGGCGATTGAGCACGGCGCCCAAATCGGCCTCGGGGGTGAGCGGCAGATCGGCCCCCACAGGACCAAGGGTAAGCAGACCCTGCTCTCTGGCGAGGGTCAGTAGCGAGGTGGAGGCACTGATCAGGATCTGGCGGCTGGGATCAACATGAAAATCCGCCAGCAGATCCCCATCGAGCCAGGCAGCCAGCAGAGCCCCCGGGCAGAGCACCCCGTCAGGAGGACTGCTCGCCCAGGGAGCATCGGTTTGATCGAGGGCGGCGGCCGCCTCTTTGCCGAGCAGCAGGTGCCAGCGATGACCTTGCTGCTGCCAGTGCAGCAACAGCGCAGCCCACTGCGGTTGCCACAGACTGGCCTCGATCAGCAGTTCCATCAGCTGGCCTGACAGGCCGCTGGCAGCGTCAGGTGACGGGGATGGGCTTCGATACGGGCGATCCAGCTACGGATAGCGGGCCACCCCTGCAGAGAGAAGATCCCCTCCTCTGCCACATGGGTGTAGGCATAAAGGGCGATATCGGCGATGGTCGGCGCATCACCGCACAGGTAGGGGCTCTGTTTCAGCTGCTGCTCCATTACCGCCAGCGCCTTCTCGCCACCGGCTTTCAGACCGTCGAGCCGCGCCTCCTGCGACTCGGGTCGGCCGAGATAGTGAACGATAAAGCGGGCCACCGCGATGTAGGGCTCATGGCTGTACTGCTCAAAGAACATCCATTTGAGCACCTCGGCCTGCTGGCGCGGATCGGTTGGCCACAAGGCGCTGCCGTGCGCCAGATAGAAGAGGATAGCGTTGGATTCCGCCAGCGCATCACCCTGGCCAATCTCCAGCACCGGGATCTTGCCGTTGGGGTTCATGGCCAGAAATGCGGGGGTACGGGTATCCCCCGCCTGAATATCCACCTCTACCCACTCAAGGGGCAGCTCCAGCCAGCGGGCCAGCAGCCACACCTTGTAGCAGTTGCCGGAACGCAGATCACCATACAGACGCATACACACTCCTTGTGAAAACAGATTCGAATAGCGCGCTCAGGGAGCCAGACGCTCGATATGCCAGCCATCCCCGTCGCGGGTGTAGTAGAAGCGGTCGTGGAGCCGGTGCTCGCCCCCCTGCCAGAACTCCACTGTCTCGATCACCACCCGGAATCCGCCCCAGAAGCTCGGCAGCGGCACTTCGCCATTGGCAAACTTCTGCTTGAGCTCGAGGAACTTGGCCTCCAGCACACCACGGGCCGAGATGCGGGTCGACTGCTTGGAGACCCAGGCAGCGATCTGGCTATCCTTGGGACGGCTGTGGAAATACTTCATCACCTCGAAAGTGCTCATCTTCTCCACCCGACCGGTCACATGAACCTGTCTGTCCAGCGTGTGCCAGGGGAAGAGCAGGCTGATACGGGGATTGCCTTCCAGCTGCTGCGCCTTACGGCTGCCCATGTTGGTGTAAAAGACCATCCCCTGGGCGTCGTAGTGCTTGAGCAGCACGGTGCGCTGCCAGGGCTGACCTTCGGCATCCACCGTCGCTACCACCATGGCGGTGGGATCGGTCAGTTTGGCCTCACAGGCCTGCGCCAACCACTTCTCGAACAGCGCCAGCGGCTCGGCCGGCAGATCGGCCCGGTGCAACCCGCCACGGGTATACTCACGGCGCAGATCAGCAACATCCATCATCTTGATTTTCCTTCAAATAAATAATGGTTCCACGACCATCAAGAGAGTGACGCAGGCATTGTGCGCTCGATAAAGCGACCTTGTAAACCATACAAAAAAAGCGAAGAGGCTAACGCCTCTTCGCTTGGTTCATCAATTTACCAAAGATGGGTAATCTCACCCTTGGGTTATCTTGGTTTAGTAGCTCATGATCTCACGACGACGCAGCAGCGCGGCAATACCAAGCCCCAACAGCGCGAACAGACCGGTCGAACCGCCGCCACCGCCGCCATTGCTTTCAGGCTGGGGAGCTGGTGTATCACTGCTCTTGGTCGCCAGTTTTGGCGTAATGGCATAGAAGATATTGTCGCTACAGGCCAGCTTGAGGCGAACAGCGCTGCCAGCATTGGCCGGAATGGTTACCTCATGAGCGCCATTGTTGCTCACGCCATTGACCAGCGGCTGCCAACTCTTGCCTTCATCGTTGCTATAACTGATATCGACCCGCTGGCAGTTGATGCGGCCACCGTCGGTTCCAGCTACTTGCCAATTCACTGTGGTCGGGCTACCAACCAGAATACGCTGGTCAGGGGCTGGCAATATCTTGAAGGTTTGTGAACCTGTATCGACCACCTCGACCGAGGTCTCACCATAGGCGCCACCGCCTTTGCCATCACGGGCGACCAGACGGAAGTTAAGGGTGCGCGGCACATTGACCCAAACATCACCTTTCTCAGCTTCCCCTTTTAACTGGGTAGCCAGCGAAGGAAAGTGACGAACCGGGGAAGTGGTCGGCGCGGCGTAACGATACAGAGGGCCGGTTGCAAGGCGACCGGAACTCAATTGATCGCCACTCGTCGTTCCATCCCCCAGATCGACCTGTTCCCAAGTATAGGTAAGGGTATCACCGTCAATATCATTACCCTTGCCACTCAGGCTAAATGCCACCCCTTTGGGGATCACATGTTCTGCTGGCACATCGGTAATTTCTGGCGCCTGATTATCGCCATTTTGGTTCGGGATAGCAGTGCCACAACGTGAGGAAAAAAGAGGAGCAAGTGCCGATGGTGCACCAAAAAAACGGATCTCACTCTTCTTTGCTTTAGCTTCACGCTTGTTTATATGCTCGAGCATCAGCTCAATCGACTTGCTATGAAAATAGGCATCGCTGTTGAGCTGTATATTTTGCTCCCCCATCATCCCCGCATAAGCCATGATGGAGCTACCACTGCCAGGCTCCCATGCCATGGATGACTCTCTCTGTCCCTTATCAGCGTTATAGGTATGGTCAGCTCCAAATTGATGACCAATCTCATGCGCAACAAAGTCAATAAAAAAAGCATCTCCAACAGGATTTTTGTTTCCTGTAGCAGCGTTAGACCTATATGAATAATATAAATCTATATTGTCACATAATGATCCTAGATGCGCATCCCCTTCATTTTTTTCCACTTGCGTCACTACATGACCAATATCGAAATAGCCAAGCTCATTACTACTCAGCTTCTCTCTCTGAACCGCTGTATTTATTGTGCTGATGTTTTTAAATTTAGGATACTTACCGTTAACAAAAGGGTCATCAACAGGATTTTCGAATATAATATTGTCATTCCCCTCTGCCAATACAAAACGAACCCCTAAGTCCCTTTCATATACCTCGTTTAAACGATTAGTCAAGGTTATCAGTGATGCCAATGCTTGGGCTTGGCCACCAAAAAACCTGGTATATGAACCAGTAGTAGAGAATGCAATGCTGTACTGGGTAAGCTCTGGCTTGCTATAGCCAGCCTCGTTACGAGCCGCTTCAGTTTTGTGTGCTAACTTTTTTTTCAGCTCTGGCTTTTCGATGCTCTCCTTGATATTCTTGCCATTTATTGAATGTGCATCTTTTTTGTAATAGACAGCGTAGGCACCATTACGCTGAATATCGACAAATATCTGCTCACCGGCATGCATAAACATGCCGTTAAAACCACGCGGAGAAATATCAAAACGACCGGTATTGCTGGGGGTGCCCACTTCATGTCCTTTATAGGTCATGATATCTGGGTATTTTGCTGCCAGCGCAGGCGGTAATACGGAATAGGCTTCCAATTCATATTGCACCATCTTGCCATCAGGCAATGGTAGCGTAATCACGGTTTGGCCCAAGCGCAGATTTTCTAAAAAATCCGGTTCTACCTCAAAGATATTGTATGCGCGAGCCCTTACAGGTTCATCGGCCTGCTTGCTACGTTTTTCGACCATATGCCATGGGGATGCCAGCGCGATATTGGCTGACATTGCGATGACAGCTGAGATTGCATTTATTGTGAACTTCATCATTATTAATCACCTGACTGAACAGCCGGCGAGAATAACGTGACGCAAGTCACAATTCAACTTTTCCAATAAAAATTAAATGAATTTTATTTCATTTAAAATCATAAGGTTAGTGAGTTATAGTTTATAAGCAGCTCATTTTGTTAGCATTTTCAGCAGTTCTTTTTAATAGAGTTAAAACTCCAAAAAATAGTATATGGGGGCTCATATGTGAGTCATCGAATCACTCCCATGAGACTATCACTATGTTTGGAATATTAGAGTTATAACTCCAATCATGCCGATTTACACGCCGTTGTTGTACAGCCACTATGGCCTTGAAATTGCCTCCGGCATGCACCTTTCCAGCATCTGTCGGTTATATCGGGTGGCATAGTCAATCCGCTGCTCAAACTCCGATTCCTTGCCCATCTCAATGACATCACCGAACCCTTTCAGATAACGGACTCCGCACCGGGTTCTCGCTTCTGCTTGCAATGACTCCACAACCCCCGGAGCCATACCGCCGCGCCCGCCACGCACGATGAGCCGATAATCCTGAGCAGCAAGACTTTCATCTATTGCCTCGGTCAGTGATGCGGCCACAACAGGCGCTGCGCAGATATATAGAAACAGCAAACTGACGGCTAACCGTAATACCTGCGCCATCCGGCTGCCCCTCCCATCAGGAGGATCACGATAAGATTCACTGCACCACCACCACCGCCGCCACCCGCATTGTTGTCGGTAATGACAGTTGCACTTTCCGTAGTGGCAGACGCATTACCTCTTATCCCATTGATAGAGAAAAAAATATTATTGCTGCATGCCAGCTTCAGCCTGGCCGTGCTGGTCAACGGTGCAGGCAACACCACACTGGCCGAACCGTTATTGGCAAGCCCGCTTGCCAGCGTAGTCCAAGTAGAACCACCATTCTGTGTCAGTGCCAAATCCACGCTGGGACAATTGATAGGAGGCTGATTGGTCCCGGCAACATTCCATGTCACTAGCTGAGTACTACCCGCCACCATGGCGCCGATCTGCGGAGCTGTGATGGCAAATGCCGCGCCGGTATTGATCACCTGAACCACCATTTCATCACTGCTCACCGCCCCCTGACCATCACGTACGGTAATGCGGAACTGGAGATTGCGATTGGTCGCAGGCCACGCCTCTCCTTTAGCCAAGACACCCGATATCAGAGAGCTCATGGCGGGCAATGTTCTACGGGGATCCGATGTTGGTGAAACAAAGCGAAACAGCGGGCGGGTTCCATCATCCACCATGGTTGCCACGCTGTAGGATGCATTGCCAAGATCAACCTGCTCCCAGGTGTAACTGAGGGGATGACCATCCAGATCCAGCGCACTACCGACAAGAGTGAAAGGCGTATTGGCGGGGATCACCCTATCGCCCCCCGCATCCACAACCGGCGCGTTATTGGCAAGCGCCAGGTCGGTGCCGCAGGAGGGCAGAGAGGCCATCAGAGCCCGCATCTGCTCGCTCGACTTGCTGTGAAAAAAAGGTGTGCTGTTAACCTGCAGATTCTCCTCACCACAGATCCCGGCATAGGCCATGATGGTCGAGCCACTGCCCGGTTCCCAGGCTGAGCTAGCCTTGCGACCCGTGGCACAACTGTCGGCCATGCCATTGAAGGAGTGCTCTGCCCCCAGCTGGTGCCCCAATTCGTGAGCCACATAATCAATAAAAAACGCATCACCGATAGGCTGTGAGCCTCCGGTCATGCCCCGTGAACGGCTGAAAGGGTTGCATAAAGATCTCAGGGTCGCCACCCCGCCGCCTGATGTAGCCAGCAGATGGCCCAGATCAAAAGAAGGATTGAGCAACCCCCCCTGTTGGGTCTGGTTGATTGCGATATCCTGGGTCGAGTTGGTGAAAGGATCCATCGCAGGATCGGTGAAAATCACATTATCCGTATCAGCTGCAAGCTGAAACTCGGCCCCCACATCACGGCGATAGACTTCATTGACCCGATTAAGCAGTGTTGCAATGGCCGAGAGTGCTGCAACCTTGGTACCACCGTGATACTGGGTATATTCCCCGGTTGCCGAGATGGCGATAGTGTAGCGCTTGCGCAAATTGCCATCGACCAGCACAGCTCGCTCACGCTCGATACCATGAGGATCAATCACCTGATCCACATCCTGTCGCCGCCAGGCATCTTGCTGTTCATAAACGGCATAAGAGAAACCGTCCTGAAGCGGATCGACATAAAAGATACGCCCCTGATGGGTAAACATAGCGTGAAAACCATGTGTGGTGACATCAAATCGGCCTGTATCCGCCGCCCGATCGATAGCCTTCCCACTGTAAGTATTGATAGAAGGGTAGCGCTGGGCCAAAGGCTCCGGTAGCAAGGCATTGGGATGAACATCAAACTGCACCGTAGTGCCATCCGGCAATGGCAAGGTCAATACACTGGCGAGATACCCGGGTTCAAAAGGCTTGTCAGGAACCACCACTCTGACCTTTTCAGCTCGCACATCATAGACCCCTCCCCTTTCCAAGTTTTCATCCATGAAGGTCCACTGTGGTTCTGCTGCAACCTGAACAGACAAACTGGTGATAATCACCGCAATGCCATGCTTCATAGAGCCTCCTTGCCCTACCTTGGTGACAACAAGTATGGTGCAGCGTCAATTGACAATCTGCGTGACAGACAGAAAAGAACATTCGCACAAAACTTCTGTCACGCTGAAAAATCGTGCTACACCCGCCTCCCCATCTCAGGCAATACAGACTGGCCCCATTCAACAACGGAAAAAAGTGAAGGCGCTATTGGCGCCTTCACGGATAGATAGGGGGATGAGTATCCCCTCCATTTGGATTGGTTCGTTGGTGTATTACTGCTTGCCAGCGCCCGATGCTATTGGGCAATGAATCACCATACGCTGGTTGTACTCGCTGGCGTAAGCACTCAACTTGGCATGTATCTCTTGCTGACCGGGCCTTATCACATCGCCCAATCCATCCAGATAACGCTTGCCACAGCGCGCCTTGGCCTCTGCCTGCTGCTCGGCTGCAATACCGGGGGCGAACTCTCCCCGCCCGGCTATCACTATCAGGCGGTAATCCTGCCTGGCGAGGTTTGCACTCAGCTCCTGTTCCAGCGTGCTGGCATCGGCCTGACAACCGCCGAGCATGGCAAGCAGCAACAGAGGGACTCCCTTCATATGCGCCTCCGTTGCCAGCCAAGCAGCGCCAGAGCCAGCGTCCACAATCCGAGCGCCCCGCCACCACCGCCGCCACCTGAAGTCGAGCCACCTTGCACCAGAGGCAATTTGAGGGGACTGATGGCAAAGAAGATATTGTCGCTGCATGCCACTTTCAGCCTGACGCTGCTGGTGAGATCGGCAGGCAACGTTACCGTTGCTGCGCCGTTATTGGGTTGTCCGGCGGCAAGCATTGTCCAGCTTACGCCTTCATTCTGGGTCACCGAGATGTCCACCTTGCTGCAACTGATCGGCGCCACAGTTGTGCCCGCCACATCCCATCCCACTGCCTGACTGGCCCCCGGAGTGAGAGTCACCCCGTAAAACGGGTTGGTGATGCGAAATGCCGCACCGGTATTGATCACTTGCACTTTCATGTCATCACTGGCAACGCCACCCTGACCATCACGCACCGTCAGTCTGAAATTGAGATCCCGGTTGGTAGTCGGCCAGGCCTCTCCTTTGGCAAGCGTGCCGGAGAGCAGGGATGGCAAACTCGGCAGGATCCGCTCCGGCGATGCCGTGGGAGAGACAAAACGAAACAGCGGCCGGGAGCCATCGTCAATCATGGTGGCGGCACTACTCGATTCAGTACCCAGATCGATCTGCTCCCAGTTGTAGAGCAGAGAATCATTATCCAGATCTCCACCAGCCCCTTTTAACATAAAGGCCGTATTGGCAGGGATCACATAGTCCCCCCCTGCAGCTGCCTGCGGGGCATTATTGCTCAACGCGAGTGTGGTTCCACAAGTCGATACGGTCGCCATGTGCGCACGCATCTGCTCGATGGACTTGCTATGAAAATAGGGGTCGCTGTGAGTCTGAATATTCTCATCACCACAAATACCGGCATAGGCCATGATGGAGCTGCCACTACCAGGCTCATAGGCTTGACTCGCAACCCGGGTACCAGCACCGCAACTCCCGGTAGTGCCGTTGAAGGTATGATCAGCACCAAACTGGTGGCCAATTTCATGAGCCACATAGTCAACGAAGAAGGCATCTCCCACCGGTGTGGGTGAACCCGACATCCCACCAGACTTCTGATTGGTGCAGAGCACTGCCAATCCGGCCAGACCGCCGCCATTGGTATTCAGGACATGGCCGATATCAAAATTACCGAGCTGCATATTGGTAAAGTAATAAGCCTGTACCCCGATATTGGTCTGCGCATCCGAATTATCATTGGCAAACAAGTCGCTGGCCGGATCGGTAAAGATCAGGTTGTCATTGCCACTGGCCAGCACGAATTCGGCGCCCACATCCCGTTGATAGACCTGATTGACGCGGTTGAGCAAGGTCGCAATCGCCGCCATGGTAAGCGCTTTGGAGCCACCGTGGTATTGGGTAAATTCTCCTGTCGCCGAAATGGCAATGACGTAGCGCTTGCGAACATTGCCATCCACTTGCACCTTGCGCACCAGTTTGCTGAGCTTGAGCCCTATCACCTCATCTGCAGCCTCTTCCAATCGACTATGGGCATCCTGCTGGTAATAGATGGCGTAACCTTCGGCATTGCGCAGCGGATCGACAAACACCATCCTGCCCTGATGGCTGAACATGGCGTGGAAACCTTGCGGCCCCAGATCGAAGCGCCCCGTCTCTATAGGATGCGCCGGGTTGTGACCCTTGAAGGTGCGGATCTGCGGATACTTGGCGGCGAGATCTGCAGGCAGCAAGTCGTAGGCTTCCAGAGCAAAGGTGACCTCCCCCCCATCGGGCAACGGCAGGGTCAGCTCACTCGCCCCGGCTTGCAGCCCGGCAAAATAGTCGAGCGGCACCTTGGCCACCCGAAACTGATTGGCCCGCACCTCATAACCTTGCTCCGCAGTCGCTCTGGCGGCTACCGTACTCCACTCGCTGGCCATCAGGCTGGTTGACCCCAACAAACTGGCCACCAACAGGGCCAACGAACACTTACTGGTCACATGCATCTTTGTCATCCTTGTAGCCATGCACTTTTTTGAACCATTACCGGCATCATTATCCCGCCGCATCAAGAAGCCCGGCGCCACTGTTTCAGCCACTCACTCTATGGGGAGTGTTGCGCCAACCCCGTCTAACCCCTATCATTGCGCGGATTTGTCAATTTTAGAACTGCTCCTCTTCACAAAGGTGCGGTTCATCTTTATCTGGCCAAGGTTAATCTCATGCTCAAATCCCCACTGTTGCCCCGTTTCGGGGATCTGGTCGTTGCCATTGTTGACGATGTGCTCGGTCAGGGTCTTACCCTCGACCGCGCCTATGCCCGTCACTTCTCCGGCATCGAACTCAAACCGCAAGAACAGGCAAGGATTGCCCTGGTCACCGGCGACCTGCTGCGCCGTCTCAGTCTCTATTGTTTCCTCACCGGTATTCAGGTGCGTCAGGCCGAAAAGAATGTCTGGCCACTGCTGCACAGCTGGCACGCTTTCCACAAAATTGCCCAGCCCAACAACCCGACCCTGGATCGCTTCAATGAAGAGGCATTCCGCCGCCGTCTGACCGAGGCGAAGAAGAACCCGGTATTGATGGATGGTTGCCCGAGCTGGCTGGAGAAACTGGGTAGCGAGCAGCTGGGTGAAGCCTGGCCTGCCGAGCGTGCCGCCCTGGCCTGGATGCCCAAGCGCTACCTTCGGGTCAACACCCTCAAGTGCACCCGTGATGAGCTGCAAGCCATTCTGGCCAAAGAGCATGTCACCACAATTCCGGTTGAAGGTGTGGAGACTGCCCTGCAGGTCACCTCCGACGCCGCCCTGTTCCGCACCAAGGCCTTTGCCGATGGTTGCTTCGAACAGCAGGACGCAGGCTCCCAGCTGGTTGCTGCTGCGCTGGAAGTTACCCCAGGCATGCGCGTTATCGACGCCTGCGCCGGTGCCGGTGGCAAGACCCTGCATATCGCCGCCATGATGCAGGGTAAAGGCCGTCTGCTGGCAATGGATGTGGAAGAGTGGAAGCTGGAGAACCTCAAGCAACGCGCCCGTCGTGCCGGTGCCCACAACGTGGAGACCCGGGTCATCACCAGCAGCAAGACCGTCAAGCGCCTCAAAGAGAGCGCCGACCGCGTACTGCTGGACGTGCCCTGCTCCGGTCTAGGCGTACTCAAGCGCAATCCGGATGCCAAGTGGCGTGATACCGCCGAGCGTCTGCCGGTGCTGGTCGCGCTGCAAGAAGAGATCCTGCAGCGTTACAGCCAGATGGTGAAAGTCGGCGGCCTGCTGGTCTATGCAACCTGCTCCATCCTGCCCGAGGAGAACCGCCAGCAGGTGGACAAATTCCTCGCCGCCAACGAAAACTTCCGTCTGCGTGACGATCACACCGTGAGCCCGTCCGAGACCGGCTTCGACGGCTTCTACATGGCTCGTATCGAACGGATCGCCTGATCTGCCCGATGACCATATAGACAAAAGCGGCTGCCATTGGCAGCCGCTCTGTTTTGGCTTGCTGACACACTCCCGATGGGGTTACAGCGCAGCAATCGCCTCTATCTCGATCTTCACATCCTTCGGTAACCGAGCCACTTCCACGCAAGAGCGCGCCGGATACATGGCATCGTGCTCGGTGAAGAAGTCGTTGTAGACCTGATTCACCGCAGCAAAGTCGTTCAGATCCGAGACAAACACCGTAGTCTTGAAGATATTGCGCACCTCGCCACCTGCCGCCTCGACAATCGCCCGAACGTTTTGCAGGGAGCGCAGTGTCTGCGCTTCGATACCCTCCGCAATGTCACCGCTTACCGGGTCCAGCGGGATCTGGCCGGAGGTGTAGAGGATGTTGCCAATCCGTGTGGCCTGCACATAGGGGCCGATGGCGCCCGGCGCCGCCTTGGTAGTGATAACCTGTCGCATCTGTTACTTCCTCGTGCTGACAAACAAAAAGTAGGCCCGGAGCAAGCCTGCTCACCCCGGGCATCAGAGTTACATCATGTTGGTGAAAGTTCTGGAGATGACGTCCTGCTGCTGCTCGCGGGTCAGGGCGTTGAAGCGCACCGCATAGCCGGAGACCCGGATAGTCAGGCTGGGGTACTTGTCCGGATTGTCGATGGCATCCAGCAGCATCTCGCGGTTCATCACGTTGACGTTGAGGTGCTGACCCCCTTCCACATCACGCTCGTGATGGAAGTAGCCATCCATCAGCCCCACCAGATTGTTCTCGCGATTGGCGGGCTCCTTGCCGAGCGCCCCCGGCACGATGGAGAAGGTGTAGGAGATCCCGTCCTTGGCATATTTGAACGGCAGCTTGGCCACCGAGGCGAGCGAAGCAACCGCCCCCTTGCGATCCCGACCGTGCATCGGGTTGGCCCCCGGCGCAAACGGCGCACCGGCGCGGCGGCCATCCGGGGTGTTACCGGTCTTCTGGCCATAGACCACGTTGGAGGTGATGGTCAGGATCGACTGGGTCGGCACCGCATTGCGGTAGGTCGGCAGCGCCTGGATCTTCTTCATGAAGCGCTCGACCAGATCGCAGGCGATGGAGTCGGCCCGCTCGTCATTGTTGCCGTACTGGGGATACTCCCCCTCAATCACAAAATCGACCGCCAGCCCGTCAGCATCGCGCACCGGCTTGACCCGGGCGTACTTGATGGCCGCCAGCGAATCGACCGCTACCGACAGACCGGCAATGCCGCAGGCCATGGTGCGATAGACGTCGCGATCGTGCAGCGCCATCAGGGAGGCCTCATAGCTGTACTTGTCGTGCATGTAGTGAATAAGGTTGAGCGCGCTGATGTACTGCACCGCCAGCCAATCCATAAAGCTGTCGAGGCTGGCCATGACGGTGTCGTAATCCAGCACCTCGTCCATGATGGGCGCCACTTTCGGGCCAACCTGGATCTTCAGCTTCTCGTCCACCCCGCCGTTGATGCAATAGAGCAGGGTCTTGGCGAGGTTGGCGCGGGCACCGAAGAACTGCATCTGCTTGCCGATCACCATGGGGCTCACGCAGCAGGCGATGGCGTAATCATCGCTCTCGAAGTCGGTGCGCATCAGATCATCGTTCTCATACTGCAGGGATGAGGTATCGATGGAGACGCGGGCCGCATAGGTCTTGAAGGCCCGTGGTAGCCCTTCCGCCCAGAGGATGGTGAGGTTGGGCTCGGGCGCCGGCCCCATGGTCTTGAGGGTGTGGAGGTAGCGGAAGGCGTTCTTGGTCACCAGAGTACGGCCATCCAGCCCCATGCCACCGATCACCTCGGTCGCCCAGATGGGATCGCCGGAGAAGAGGGAGTCAAACTCGGGGGTACGCAGGAAGCGCACCATGCGGATCTTCATGATGAAGTGATCGACCAGCTCCTGAGCATCCTGCTCGCTGATGAGCCCCGCCTTTAGATCCCGCTCGATATAGATGTCGAGGAAGGTGGCGGTACGACCGAGGGACATGGCCCCGCCATTTTGCGACTTCACCGCCGCCAGATAGGCAAAGTAGAGCCACTGGACTGCCTGCTGCGCCGTGCGCGCCGGCCCGGAGATGTCAAAGCCATAGCTGGCCGCCATCTGCTTGATCTGCACCAGTGCCCGCTTGTGCTCGGCCAGCTCCTCGCGCTGACGGATCACCTGCTCCAGATTCTCGCCACGCTCGAGGGCCGGTTGCAGATCGGCAAACTGCAGCTCCCGCTCATGGATTAGATAATCTATGCCATAGAGCGCGACCCGACGATAATCTCCGATAATGCGACCACGGCCGTAACCATCCGGCAAACCGGTCAAAATTCCCGATTTTCGGCAGCGCAACATCTCGGGAGAGTAGACGTCGAACACGCCCTGGTTATGGGTTTTGCGCAATTCGCTGAAGGTATATTCAAATTCGGGATCCATCTCCCGGCCATATGCTTCAAAAGAGCTGCGGATCATATTTACGCCGCCAAACGGGTGCAGCGCTCTTTTAAGGGGCTTGTCGGTTTGCAGGCCAACAATCTTTTCCAGCCCCTGCTCGATATAACCCGGCCCGTGGGCGGTGATTGTGGTGGCAATATTGGTATCAAAATCAACAGGCGCGTGGGTGGCATTCTCGATGCGGATCCCCTCCATCACCTTGTTCCATAAAGTGGTGGTCGCTTCGGTTGCATCTGCTAAAAACTGTTCGTCACCTTCATAGGGGGTGTAGTTCTGCTGGATAAAATCACGGACGTTGATCTCGTGCTTCCAGTTTTCACCGGCAAACCCTTGCCATGCCTGACGGAATTTATCCTGATCCAATTGCATATCAACTTTCATCAAATAAACCTCATTCACTACTCATGACACTACAGTGGAAGATGTCAGACGCACTCGGCCTGACGAACCAGCTGCCCCAGACGAATGGCATCCAGCGCGATCATTTTCTCTTCATTGGTGGGAATAACCGCCGCCAGCACCATGGACTCTGCCGCCGAAATAACCCGGCAACCCTCGCTATTGGGACGCTGGTTAAACGGCTCGCTGATCGCTACGCCAAATACCTGAAGTCGTTCGCATACCAGCTTTCTGATAAAGGCCGAGTTTTCGCCGATCCCGCCGGTGAAGATAACGGCATCCAGCCGGCGCAATGAGGTGGCATGGCCGCCGATATGGCGGGCAATACGATGGACAAAAGCGTGAATGGCCAATTTTGCCCCGGGATGTCCTTCGTGATAGGCAGCTTCCAATACCCGCATATCCGAGGAGAGCCCCGAAATACCCAGCAGGCCGGATTGCTTGTTCAATACCCGCTCGATATCCTCGATGGATTGGCCGGTCTTGCTGGCGATATAGGCCAGCGCGCCAAAATCGATATCGCCGCTGCGGCTGCCCATGATCAACCCCTCCAGCGGCGTCATCCCCATCGAGGTATCAACGCTCTTGCCATCCTGTACCGCACAAATAGAGGCGCCATTGCCCAGATGGGCAATAACCAGACCGGCATGCTGCTCATCCAGCCCCATGAATACGCAGGCCTGCTCGGCCACATAGCGATGGGAGGTGCCATGGAAGCCATAGCGGCGCACGCCGTAATCCTGCAGATATTGGTAAGGCAGTGCGTAGATATAGGCTTCCGGCTTCAGGGTCTGATGAAAGCCGGTATCAAATACCGCAATCTGGGGCTGGTCGGGAAATAGCTGGCGGGCGGCCATCACGCCGCTCAAATTGGCGTGGTTGTGCAGCGGGGCCAAGGGTGACACCTGCTTGATTTTCGCCAATACATGTTCATCAATAATCACGGCTTCACTAAATTCACTACCACCATGAGCAATTCGATGACCCACCAGTGCAATGGCATCCAGCAGATCCCGTTTTTTCAATTCCGCCGCGATGGCAGCCAATGCACAGGTGTGGTTATTTTCAGCTAATGACATTGCGGGCTCTTTACCCACTTGCAATTGGGGATGGGCTGTCTCAATACCATCCGCTATACCGTAGATCACCACCTCGCAGGTTTTACTATCCAGTACCGAGAATTTTACCGACGAAGAGCCGCAATTGATAACCAGAACCAACGAATCAAACTTCATTACATCGCCTCGATATTTATGATGTCGAGTCACTGCAGTCAGAGCATCTTTGCCAATGTGTTTGGTGGTCAAACAATGGATAGCCTTGCCCTAGGCCCAAATAATTGGGCCAACGAAGAACCGGTTATTGCGCGCTTCTGACTGCGCCATGCAGACCCTGCCAAAGGGTCAGGGTCTGAATGGCTGATGACTTGCAGAAAAGGTTTTCAGAACAGCTTGGAAACAATATTCAGGATGGTCAGCACACCGATGATGGTGACAAACAGGTTGCTGGCCTGACCTTTATATTTTGCCAGTGCCGGGGTCTTGCTCACCGCATACATCGGCAGCAGGCAGAGCAGAGAGGCGATAATTGGCGCACCCATTGCTTCAATCAGGTCAAGGATGTTGGGGTTCACATAAGCGACCAGCCAGGTGGAGCCCATGATGAACAACATACTGATCATGTTCAGCTTTTTCAAAGAGACCTTGTTCTTGTCACCTTGATAGCCAAAGCGGAGGATCAGACCATTCAACCCTTCCAGCGTCCCCAGATAGTGGCCGAAGAAGGATTTGAAGATGGCAACCAGCGCAATAATGGACGCCGCATACTCCAAAGTGGTGGCAAACGCAGACTTGCTGCCCGTCATTGAGGAGAAGTGGTTGGCCAGATAGGAGAGCACCGGAATGTTCTGGGCTTTGGCTTCCGCCATATTTTGCGGTGACAGGGTAAAGAGGCAGCTGAAGGCAAAGAACATCACCACGGCCACCATCAGCATGCTGGCACCGGAGATAATCTTCGAGCAGCGCTTCTCGGTAAAATCACGACCGAACTCCTGCTCATACTCTTCCCGTTTGGAGACGATGAAAGAGGAGACAATCGGCGAGAAGTTAAAGGAGAAGACCATGATGGAGATCCCCAGCCAGACGGTAACCAGAATACCATCGTGACCAAACATCGATATCTCGCTCAGATTGACCTGATCAAAGACGGCACTGTTCCAGTACGGGACGAGGGAGAGAGAGATAACGATCAGACTGGCAATAAAGGGAAAGACCAGATAGCTCATCACCTTGACCATCAGATCTTTACCGAAGTAGATCACGAATGCCATCAACATCAACAATGCCAGTGCAACCACACCTCGATTAAGCGGAACCAACTGTAGTTGATGCTCCCAAAATGCCATAAAGGTATTGGTGATCGTCACACCATATATCCACAGCAGTGGGCAGATGGCAAAGAAATAGAGGAAGGTAATTACTACTCCACCCATTTTGCCAAAATGCTCTTCAACGGTCTCGGTAATATTTGCCGATGGATTACTGCCAGAAAGACATAATCTGGCTAACGCTCTGTGGCAATAAAATGCAATGGGGTAAGCCAGCACCAGCATGATTAATATTGGGATCAGGCCACCATATCCGGCCCGGATTGGAAAGAACAAGACACCCGCCCCGATAGCAGTACCGAACAGACCTAATCCCCATGTGGTATCCGATTTACGCCATGCACGCGTATTCTCTTTACTGCCGGTGACAACACTGTCTAATATCATGGCTGCATTCCTTACAGGCTAAATTGACGAATATTGTTCTGTTCGATAATTTCGGCGATCCGGGTAAGATCAATATTGCCACCCGAAATAATGCTGACGGTCTTTTTACCTTCGACATAATGTTTCAGCTTGCCACTGAGCAGCGCTGCCGAGGCCAGAGCTCCCGCCCCTTCGGTAATCACCTTGTTGCGCTGAATAAGGTCAACCATGCTATGACGAATATCATCCTCGGTGACCAGTACAATATCATCCACCAATTGTTTGACGATTTCGAAGGTCAGTGAACCGGGTCTTGCCACATCACAGCCATCGGCCAGCGTGCTGCTGGTTCTGTGATTGGTCATGGTACCGGCATAGAAAGAGGCCGCCATACCGTGCACATTCTCGGATTGCACACCAATCACCTTGATAGTCGGATTAATAGATTTGATAGCCATGGCAACACCGGCAATCAAACCACCGCCACCGATCGGCACTATGATGTTATCGACATCATACAAATCTTCGATAATTTCCAGGCCAATGGTGCCCTGGCCGGCAATCACTTTTGCATCGTCGAAGGGGGGGATAAATACGCGGCCTTCCATCTCCACGATTTCGCTGACTTTGGCAATGGTGTCATTGAAGCTATTTCCATGGAGGATCACTTTGGCTGAATAGTCACTGGTTGCAGCAATTTTTGATTTGGGGGCACAGCAAGGCATGACCACCTTGGCATCAATTCCCAACATAGCACTGGAGAGTGATACACCTTGGGCATGATTGCCCGCCGAGCAGGCGACAACACCTTTTTGTCGGTCTTCCAGACTTAATGAACTGAGTTTGTTGAAGGCGCCACGAATTTTAAAAGAGCCTGTACGTTGCATGTTTTCAAGCTTGAGGTAAACCTCGCCATGGCAACGTTCGCTGATGTAGTTAGAGGGTAGTTGCGCGGTCTTGTATATATGATTGGTCAGTCTTTTTTTGGCTTCAGTAATATCATGAAGACCAATGGGCAGATTGCTATACATCTTCATCGCAAATCTCTTTTTATTTATTAATTTGTAGGGTTTGATTTCACAGGACGAAGCGATACTAGGTTCTATCACTTGCAATTAATGTGAGCATAAACACAAAAAAATCTACAAAAAGACTGCGTTACGGTGAAATTATCAAAAAATGTGATGGCAGCAACACTTGAATCCAAATGGATTAAAAAAAGTAATCAGATATTGGAAAATAATATAATTAACAACTCCAAAACAAAGCCGTAAAGATTAGATTTTTCAGGGCAATTGCGTTGCTTTTGCAACCGGCAATCAGTTGCTTGCCTGCCAGAACCGGGACAATAAAAAAGGGAGCCTATAAGGCTCCCTCTCGACAACACAGAACCGATTACTCAGCTGCAGCATCATCTTTCTTGTACTTGGCAGCAGTCTCTTTGATCAGAGCCTGCAACTCGCCAGCCTGGAACATCTCGATCATGATGTCACAGCCACCGATCAGCTCACCTTCAACCCACAGTTGGGGGAAGGTCGGCCAGTTGGCGAATTTTGGCAATTCGGCGCGGATATCCGGATTCTGCAGGATATCAACGTAGGCAAACGGCTCGCCGCAGGACATCAGAGCCTGGGAGGCCTGGGCAGAGAAGCCACAGCTGGGTAGCTTGGGGGAGCCCTTCATGTAGATGATGATGGGGTTGTCAGCCAGCTGCTGCTTAATCTTTTCAATAGTTTCCATAGGTGCCTCACTAGAGCGATTTCGGCGGCCATTCTACTGCAATCTTGCCCGAGCACAAACTGACAAAGGGGTGACCCGGCTCGAATTGTGCAAAGAACCCACACAGGATTGATCGCGATCATGGCGCCAATCAAGAGTTGTTAGGCCATCTTTGATACTGCTACAATCCCTTGGCTTTGGGCTACCCAGCCCCATCATTTTAAAAACAACTCTTTTCACATATAGAAAAGAGTACGCAATGTCTTGCAACCGTCGCCTTCGCACGGTCCAGCCAATGGAGAGTAGAAAATGGCATTCGAACTTCCCGCTCTGCCCTATGCAATCAACGCTCTGGAACCGCACATCTCCCAGGAAACTCTGGAATATCACCACGGCAAGCACCACAACACCTACGTGGTCAACCTGAACAATCTGGTGCCGGGAACCGAGTTTGAAGGCAAGTCTCTGGAAGAGATCATCAAGACCTCCAACGGCGGCATCTTCAACAACGCCGCCCAGATCTGGAACCACACCTTCTACTGGCACTGCCTCACCCCGAATGGCGGTGGCGAGCCGACTGGCGCCCTGGCTGATGCCATCAACAAGGCATTTGGCTCCTTCGCCGAGTTCAAAGATGCCTTCACCAAATCTGCCATCGGCAACTTCGGTTCCAGCTGGACTTGGCTGGTGAAGAAAGCTGACGGCTCTCTGGCTATCGTCAACACCTCCAACGCTGGCTGCCCGCTGACTGAAGCCGGTACCACCCCGCTGCTGACCGTTGACCTGTGGGAGCACGCCTACTACATCGACTTCCGCAACCTGCGTCCGAAGTACATGGAAACCTTCTGGGCTCTGGTTAACTGGGAATTCGTGGCCAAGAATCTGGCTGCCTAATCAGCCTCGCTTGCCAAAACGCCCCGCACTGCGGGGCGTTTTTTTATCTCGATATGGCTGCGTAAATGAATAAGGCGCCCGCAGGCGCCTTTTACATATCGAGATGACCCGCTTACTGATCCAGCTCGTCCATGTATTCATCCAGATTGGCATCGTCAGCCTGCTCTTGCTGAGACGCTTTCAGCTCGGTCTGCTTACCCGTCACCTTGCCCTGGTTATATTGCAGGTAGAAATCCTTGGTCAGCGCATAAGGATCGAGTGAGTTGTCGATGATCCGCTCCTGATCGATCAGCTTGGCACGTGTGCCCAAGCCATCCAGTGCCCAGTGTGCGACCTTCATCGGGAAGGTCAACAGGGCATAGGGGAAGTAGAAGCTGTCAATCGCATCGCCAACCAGCTCCCGGGTGGTAGTCGGGCCGTAGACAGGCACCATGATGTAGGCACCATTACCGATATCGGCCCTGCCCAGCACTGTGTCCATCTCCAGCTTGTTACGCTCAAGACCGGCATGTTTGGCCACATCGAAGATACCCAGCAGACCGACCGTGGTGTTGAGGGTAAAGCGCCCCAGGTTGGTGCCCGCCCCCTTCAAATCGCCGGTGATCAGATGGTTCACCATGCTGCTTGGCTCATCAAAGTTGGCAACAAAGTTGGCAATGCCATCCTTCACCCCGACCGGAATGTAGCGGGCATAGGCATGTACCACAGGACGTGCCACATAGGGCTCCAGCACATCATAGTTGACCGCCCACATGGCCCGGTTGGCTCCCTGGAAGGGATCGCGCGGATCGGCCGCCGTACTGGTGGCACCCGGATTATTCATGCCGGGATTGAGATCCAGACTCTCTGGGCCAGGCTTGGGTGGGCCACCGGCACAGCCAGCCAGCAAGAGGGCTGCCAGTATGGCCCCTGAACGAAGATACATATGATTGTCCTGACGTTTTATTTTGATTTATCAGAAGTATAGATAACCCGGCTCCTATCCAGGAGCCGGGTTATCCAAAGGCATATTAGAGGGCGTGATCGATACGGATGTCAATCGGAGCAGCAGGGATCTCGGCCGTCTTGACCGGCACGGATACCCCTTCGAAGGCTCCTTCCTTGTTCATCACATTGCCACCGCGCGAGAGACGTGCCTTGAACTGCAGCTCCGGATAGGCCGCCAGCTTGCTGCCTTCCATCATGGCATCGCCATCCCCTAGTGACAGGGTAACTGGCAGGGTTGGCCCTGCGATACGCTTCACGGCGATGGGCATGGGCGGCCCGTTGGGCACCACGGCAAAGACGAAGAGATGGGCATCTTCCGGCATCTGAATGCCCGCCGCCAACGTGACGTGGATGGGGAATTCCCCCTCCTTCACCGCCAGCGGTTGTCCCTCAACTGTGCCCGCTTTGGCTGCGCCTGAATTCGTCACCTCGATGCCGCGCTGCTTGAGCTGCGCGCGGGCATACTCCATGGAGCGCTCGACCATCACGTAACGAGGAGTGCCTTTCTCGATGAGTGGCAACATCGCCTGCCAGCGAGCCAGCGCGGTCTGGAAGTCCTCTTTTTGCAGCGCCATAAAGGCATAGACGGAACGCGCTTCAATATTGTCCGGATCCTGCGCGATAGCAGCCTGCAACAGGGCATCCGCTTGCGCCTCATCCCCCGTCATCATCAGCGCCTGCGCGTAGGGTACCGCCACCAGCGATTTCTGGGGAGCCAGCGTGTAGGCCCGCTCCAGCGCCTCGCTGGCCATCTCGGGATCATTGCCATCCAGCGCCAAGCGTCCCAGCAGCAGCCAGCCACGGTAGTCGTTCGGTTCATCCTTGAGGCGGGTACGCAGTGCCAGCGTGAAATCCAGCAGATCCTGCTCGGTCACCTGGGCATCGCGTTCCACCAGAATACGGTTGCTCAGCTCGCCAAGACGGCTGCTGGCATCTTGCCAGCGACTCACCTCTTGCCAGGAGCCCAACTTGTAGTAGAGCCCCAGACTCACCACCAACAGCACCAGCACACCCGGGATCCAGATCAGACTCTTGCCACTGCGGGCAGTCTGCTCCACATCGGGAATATCATCCAAGAGGCTTCGTTGCAGCTCGACCAGCGAGTCGGACTCCTCAGCCAAGACACCCTGCTCGCGCTCTTCACCAATCTCCAGCAGCCGCTGGCGATAGAGCTGTTTGTTGAGCGCCGAGCGACTGATGCTCTGTTTGCCTTCACCACGCCACAGCGGCACGACGAGCGCCAGACTCACCAGCACCAGCAAGCCCGCAATCACTATCCAAAAAGCGGTCATTGTTTCTCTTCCTCTTTGAGCAGCTCGGCCAGTCGGCGCTGCTCCTCCTCGCTCAAGGCGTTATCCAGTTGTTTTTTCACCGCAGGGGGCCGGCGGCTGCGCATCACGACCACGGCGCCACCGATCAGGATCACCAGCAGCGGGCCGAGCCAGAGGATCAGAGTGGAGGCCATCAGGGGCGGGTTATAGAGGATAAAGTTGCCGTAACGGGCCACCATGTAATCCACGATCTCCTCTTTATCCTTGCCCTCGCGCACCATCTGGTAGGTCTTGTCGCGCAAGTCCTTGGCTAGCCCCGCATTGGAGTCGGCGATATCCTGGTTCTGGCACTTGGGGCAGCGCAGCTCCTTGGTCAGTTCGCGAAAGACCTGCTCCTGATTGTCGTTGTCGAAGGTGTAGACATCGATAGCGGCCATGGCCGGCGCTTGTACCACCCATCCCAGCAACAGCAGCAGGGAAGCAATAAATACTCTCATCAAGACTCCCCTCACTTCATGGCATCAAAGATGGGTTTGAGGGTCGACGCCCAGTTCTCGAGGTTGATATCCCCCACGTGGCGATACCGGATGATCCCATTGCTGTCGATAAAGAAGGTCTCCGGCGCGCCATATACCCCGAGATCCAGCCCCAGCATGCCGTCCGGATCATAGAGGTTGACCTGATAGGGGTTGCCCAGCTCCGCCAGCCACTTGATCGCCTTGTCGCGCTCATCCTTGTAGTTCATGCCGATGATGGGAATACCCTGCCCCGCCAGCTGTTTGAGGTAGGTGTGCTCGCCGTAGCAGGTGGGGCACCAGGTGGCCCAAACGTTGAGCAACATGGGGCGACCGGTCAGGATACTGCGATCGTGCTGTTTGTTCAGATCGTAAATGTCCTGCAGGGTGAACACCGGTACCTCTTTGCCCACCATCACGGACTCAAGCTTGGTGGGATCGGAGTAGAGCCCTTTGAACAGGAACACAGCCCCCAGCAAAAAGACGATAAAGGGGATTAAAAACAACCAGGTCTTTTTGTTCATGCCTTGGCCTCCTCCTCACGACGGCCGAAACGGTAACGCTTGTCGAGCATCGCCAGCACGCCACCAATGGCCATAAAGACGCCGCCGAACCAGATCCAGCGCACGAACGGCTTGTAGTAGATCCGCACCGCCCAAGCACCGTTGTCGAGCTGTTCCCCCAGCGCCGCATAGAGATCGCGGGTGATACCGGCATCGATGGCCGCTTCAGTCATCGGCATCCGGCTCACCTTGTACATCCGCTTCTCGGGCTTGAGCAGGGCGACCTGCTTGCCATTGCGGTGCACTTCCAGCACGCCCTTGAAGCCATCGTAGTTGGGGCCGTTCTTCTCTTTTATCCCGGCAAAGACGAACTCGTAATCGGCAAAGTGCACCCGATCACCCGCCTGCATCCGCAGATCCTTCTCGATGCTGTAATTCTGGGTGCAGGCGATACCTATGATGCTGACAGCCAGCCCCACGTGGCCGAGGATCATGGCCCAGTGGCTGTTGCCAAGCTTGCGCACACCGACTGCAAAGCTGTGCTTGTGGGTCGCTCGCGCCCAGGTCTCCTGCACGCTGGTGACGATGATCCAGGCGCCCAGACCAATCCCTACCGCCGCCCACGGCTTGAAGGTTTCGGCAAAGAGCAGCGGCAACAGCAAGGCTGCGGCCAGACTCAGCACCAGTGCCAAGACCACCTTGCCTTTGAGTTCCCCCAGCTCCTGACGACGCCAGCGAAACAGCGGGCCAACCCCCAGCAGCAGGGCAAACGGGATGATCAGCCAGCTGTAGATGTGGTTGAAGAAGGGAGTACCGATAGAGATGCTCCCCAGCCCCAGCTCCTTGTGCACCAGCGGCAGCAAGGTACCGAGCAGCACGGTCAGCAGACCCGCCACCAGCATGATGTTGTTGCAAAGCAGCAAGGTCTCGCGGCTCCACAGCTCGTGTTTGCCGTGGCTCTTCACCTGCGAGCCTTTAAAGGCAAACAGCAGCAAGGATGAACCGATCACCGCCAGCAGGAAGCCGAGAATAAACAGGCCGCGGGTCGGGTCGGAGGCAAACGCATGGACCGATACCAGCACGCCGGAGCGCACCAGGAAGGTACCCAGCAGGCTCAACGAGAAGGCTGAGAGGGCCAGCAGCACGGTCCACGCCTTGAAAGTGGCGCGCTTCTCGCTCACTGCAAGCGAGTGCAGCAGAGCGGTGCCCGCGAGCCAAGGCATAAACGAGGCGTTTTCTACCGGATCCCAGAACCACCAGCCGCCCCAACCGAGCTCGTAGTAGGCCCACCAGGAGCCGAGCACTATGCCGAGGGTCAGGAATACCCAGGCCGCCATGGTCCAGGGGCGCGACCAGCGAGCCCAGGTCGCATCGAGACGGCCGGTCATCAGCGAAGCAATGGCAAAAGCAAACGCCACCGAGAAACCCACATAACCCATGTAGAGCATCGGCGGATGGAAGATAAGACCCGGATCCTGCAGCAGTGGATTGAGGTCACGACCATCTACCGGGAAATAGGGCAAGGTGCGGGTGAAGGGATCGGAGGTGAACAGCACGAAGGCAGTGAAGCCGACCGAGATCAGCCCCAACACGCCGAGTACCCGCGCGACAGCATCGAGCGGCAGACGGCGGCTGAACATGGCCACCGCCGCAGTCCAGCCACCCAGGGTCAGTACCCACAGCAGCAGGGAACCTTCGTGGGCGCCCCATACGGCGGAAATGCGATAAGCGAGCGGCAGCAGGCTATTGGAGTTAGTGGCCACATACTGCACGGTGAAGTCGTTATCGATAAAGGCCCAGGTCAGGCAGAGAAACGACAGCAGCAGCAGCAAGAACTGGGCATAAGCGAGCGGACGGGCCGCCGACATCATGCCAAGACGCCCCCAACTGGCGCCCAGTAGTGGGTAGCTCCCCAGCAGCAGGGCAGTGGCAAAGGCCAGGATCAGCGCAAACTGACCTAATTCCGGGATCATGAAGGCATTCCTTTCAATTGAACGGTGACAACAGCCGCACCACGCACGGCAGGCAAAGCGGAAAAGGCAAACACCAGAGGGATCACTGCTTGGCTCCCTTCAACTGCGCCTCGGTATACTCCGGCTTGAAGTGCATGCCGTTGGTGGCATCGGCCACTTCCGGCGGCATGTAGTTCTCATCGTGCTTGGCCAGCACCTCGAACGCCTCTACGGTCGTGGCATCCTTGAGGGTGCCCTGGGCAACAATCCCCTGCCCTTCACGGAACAGATCCGGCAGGATGCCGTCAAACTCGACCTTCACCAAATGACCGCCGTTATCCACCAGCTTGAAGGCAACCTTGAGGCTCTGGGGATCCCGCTGTACCGACCCCGGCACGACCAACCCACCGATGCGCAGGCGCTGTCCCTCTTCCGGCTTGATCTTGTCCGGCCCCTTCCCCTCCACCAGCTCGCTCGGGGTGTAGAAGAGGTCGATATTCTGACTGAGGGCGTAGAGCACCAGCCCGCTGACGGTCGCCAGACCCAGGGTGATGGCAAGAATGATGGTGAGGCGTTTTTTGCGTCTCGGGTTCATAGGGTGTTCTCCATCTGCTGGGCCGCCTTGCGACGGGCCTCACGCGCCTGTTTGCTGCGCAACTCGGCGAGCAAGCTGCGGGTTTTCATGCGGGTAGAAATGATGATGCCGACCAGACACACCAGCGTCAGGCCAAATGAGAGCCAGACATAGAAGGCGTAACCGCCCATCGCCATAAAATCACTGAAAGACGCAAAGTGCATGCTTACTTCTCCTGCTCTGCAATCTCTTTGACCCAGGGGCGATGCCACTCCCGCATCAAGAGTTCATTGCGAAAACGCATCAGGGTCAGGGCACCGAGAAACGCGGCAAACGCGAGAATCATGATCAGCAGCGGCCAGAGCATCTCGGGTGAAATGGAGGGTTTGTCAAATTTGGTGATGGTGGCCCCCTGATGCAGGGTGTTCCACCACTCCACCGAGTAGTGAATGATCGGCAGATTAATCACCCCAACCAGTGCCAGAATGCCGGCCGCACGGCCAGCGATCACCTTGTCGCTGAAGGCGTTGTAGAGAGCAATCACGCCGAGGTAGAGAAACAGCAGGATCAGTTCAGAGGTGAGCCGTGCATCCCACACCCACCAGGTTCCCCACATGGGTTTGCCCCAGGCGGCACCGGTAAAGAGGGCAATAAAGGTAAATACGGCGCCGACCGGCGCAATGGCTGCAACCGTCATGTCCGCCATCCGCAGCTGCCACACCAGGCCGATAAAGGCGGCCACCGCCATGGTGGAGTAGGCCCCCATGGAGAGAATGGCGGAAGGCACGTGGATATAGATGATCCGGAACGAATCTCCCTGCTGGTAATCCGCTGGCGCAAACGCGAGGCCCCAGACAATACCGATCACAAACGAGAGCAGACTAATCACCGCAAACCAGGGCAACAGCGTGCCTGCCAGCTGATAGGCACGCTCCGGTTTGGCATAAGGGTGCAACCATTTCCACATAGCTCACAAAACCTTTTTGTTATTAATCGTTTGGCGAGGCCTACCATACCGACCGCAGGGCAGCATCAAATACCCCGAAAGCAATAAGCGGCACTCTACTTGATCCATCGCAACATTATTTTTTGTAAAAAGACTCCGTTCGGAGCCAAATCCGGTTCAGCTCACGGCCATCAGTTGAGGCTGACCCGCAACGCCGCCGACACAGCCAGCGGTGTCAGTGTCAGAGCCCCCACCAGCATGGCGGCCAGAATGGCAAGCTGCCCGCCATAGGGCAAGCTCATCCCCGCGGCATCGATGGCTGAGGTGGCAAAAATCAGTACCGGAATATAGAGCGGCAGGATCAGCAGACTGAGCAGAACCCCGCCTTTGCGCAGTCCCACCGTCAACGCGACCCCGACCGCGCCGAGCAGGCTCAATACAGGAGTGCCCAGTGCCAGCGTCGCGACGACAGCCAGATAGGTGTTCATATCCAGCGACAGCAAAATCGCCAGCAAGGGAGAGATCAGCAGCAGCGGCAAGCCGGTCAGCAGCCAGTGAGCGACCACTTTCGCCAGCGCCAGCAAGCCCAGCGGGTGCGGCATCAGCATCATCTGCTCCAGCGCGCCATCGGCAAAGTCGTCGCGAAACAGCCGCTCCAGCGACAACATGGCCGCCAATAGCGCCGCCACCCAGATAATCCCCGGGGCAATACGGGCCAGCAGTTTGGGCTCCGGGCCAATGCCTAACGGAAACAGGGTGATGACGATGAGGAAAAACCAGAGCGGATTGAGAATATCGGAACGCTGGCGCAGAGCCATCAGCAGTTCACGGTGAATAAGGTGAATAACAGCGCGCAACATGGCGTTACTCCTGCAATGTCGAGGCGAAGGGGGTCAACGAGATAGTCTTCAGCCGTCCCTGCATCAGGGTCAGATCCTGATGGGTGGTGAGGATCACCATGCCGCCCCGCTCGGCGTGGGCCAGAAAGAGCTGTTCGAGCACCTTGACCCCCTGCTTGTCGATAGCGGTAAAGGGCTCATCGAGGATCCAGAGTGCCGCTTTTTGTGACAGCCAGAGTCTGGCCAGAGCCACCCGGCGTTGCTGACCGGCAGAGAGTTGCCCGGTCGGGTTCTCTTCAAACCCGGCAAGCCCTACCCGGGCCAATATCAGCCACAAGTCAGTCTCTGTTTGCTGCGGGTGATGCAACTGCTGGTAGAACTTCAGGTTTTCAAAAGGGGTCAGCGCCGCTTTGACGCCCGGCTGATGGCCGAGATAGAGCAGATTGGCATGATACTCATCACGACAGTGACGAATATTCTCCCCATTCCAGCACACCTCACCGGCAAACGGCTGCGACAGCCCGGTCAACAGCCGCAACAGGCTGGTCTTGCCGACCCCGTTGGGCCCTTCAATTTGCACCAGATCGCCGGGTGCAACAGAGAAAGAGAGGTGTTCAAACAGAGTGCGATCTTCGCGCACGCAGCTCAGATTGTTAACTTGAAGCAGCATGGGGATTTTTTCAGAGAAAATGAAGCGGTCTGCATCTTAACACAGTATTGGAATACGTCTTTTCAAAGATGCAACAATTGAACTGACTGGCGACCGGGATCACAAAGAAAATGCGGTAGAAACCATCCGCTCAACGCAGCTGGGGGACAAGCGGCTGCACGCCATAAAATTCAGGAAGGCAATTGCCTTCCTGAATCATCAAGAGCGACCTTTTCGCAACGATATCAAGAGCTCAGCCTCTGCCTTTGGCAACTCGCACTCACTCATGACTTCATCAAGATCGGCGCCCAGTTCGACCATCTTTGCCGCTCGGCTGTAGAGCCTGCGTTCGGGATCCTGCATGGTCAGCTCTTGCTGGCGCTCATTGACCTGCTGCATCGCCCCTTCCACCGACTGCAGACGCTGCCCCATGCCAATGGCACCGGAATGGAGTTCCATCATCTGCTTGCGCAAGCTTTCCAACTGACCTTGCAGCGTTGCCACACTGGCCTCGGACTCCTGCTTGCTGCGCTTGCTCTTGAACCAGATATAAGAGGCAAACGCCAAGGCAATCAGGGACATCCCCAAGGCAACCATCTCGATTATCAAAACATCACCTTACTTATCAGAGGGAACCGATATCTTCCCACTCTTCATCGGAGAGCAGCTTGTTCAAGTCAACCAGGATCAGCAGTTGCCCATCGCGGTTGCTCACCCCCTGAATAAACTTGGCGCTCTCTTCAGTACCGACCGCAGGTGCCGCATCGATCTCGGAAGAGCGCAGATAAACCACTTCTGCCACGCTGTCGACCATGATGCCAATCACCTGCTTCTCGGCCTCGATGATCACGATCCTAGAGTTTTCACTCACATCACCGGAAGGCAGACCGAAACGGGAACGGGTATCGATGACAGTCACCACATTGCCACGCAGGTTGATGATCCCCAGTACGTACTCAGGCGCACCCGGCACCGGTGCAATTTCGGTGTAGCGCAACACCTCCTGAACCTGCATCACATTGATGCCGTAGGTTTCGTTTTCCAGTTGGAAGGTTACCCATTGCAGCACTTCATCTTCGGCCAGATTCTGTGCAATATTGCGCTTTTCTGTCATGTTTTTATTCCTTTTATGAAAACGTCTACTGCTAAAACTAGCAATAAAACAGCTCGATTGCAGAAGTTATCAGCGACCTTCTATGTTAACCCCACGCTCCAGCAACAGGAGCAGTTCGCGGACGTGTAACAGGGCACACATTTTTTCTTTGACCATGCCCGCCAACCAGGGGCGCTTGCCCTCCTGATGGCGCCATTTCACTTGGTCACGGTGTAACAATTCAGTCCCTTTGAGATGATGGCAGGCTAATCCCCACGGCGATTCACCAAGCATAATCAGATACTTGTAATCATCCATCTCAAGATGCTGACCCGGCATGACCCACTGGGCAGTATCGACCACATTCATCTTCTGCTCGCGAGAGGTCATGATCCCCTTGTACCAGCCAGGCTGGCCAAACAGGGAGGTGATCTCGCCCAGCTGATGAATACCACCCAGCTCGGTCAACGGCACCGCAAACGTCACGCCCGCGACTTCAAAGAAAAGGGCCTGAAACTCTTTACCGGTATCGATATTTTCCCAGGTAACAGGTTCACTGGCCTCGACCGGAGCAACCTCCAGCGCTGTCTCGGTCAGGATAGTAGTATGGGGCTCCGCAACCTCGGGGAGCAGCACCTCCGCAGGCCACTCAGGCTCCACCGGCAACAGTGACTCCTCCGCCACAATCTCCAGCGGTGCGGTGAGTGTTATCTCCTGAGTGAAGGCGTCATTCTCAAACTGGACTTGTCCCACCTGAGCTAATAGCTCACCGAGCTGGGCAAGCCGTGGATCGCTTTCGAGGTATGGTGCGGCGACTACCTCGGGGACGCTTTGGGGCTGACGTTGCAACTGTAAAACAGGGGCAGATTGAACCTCTTCCACCTCATCCAGCACCAGTGGCTCATCGAGCAGCAGGGAGTGGAAATAGTCATCCATCGCCCGTACTTGAATGGTATCTCTCATGCCGTCACCTCATGAACCCGTTGCCGCTCAAGGGCATCAAGATGGTTGAGCAGCGTTTCATATGCATAGGTTCCACGACTCCCGGGAGAATAGATAGACGGGGGGATATGCAGCAAGCTGGCATCCCGAAACTTGGTATCAATAGGGATCACCGCATTCCACACCGAATCTCCATATTGATCCTTGATCGACTTCAAGGTCATCAGAGAGGCACGGGTGCGCTTGTCGAACATGGTCGGGATCACGGTATAGCGGAACTTGTCACGCTTGGAACGCTGCATGATCTCGAATGTTTTCATCATCCGCTCCAACCCCTTGAGGGCCAGAAATTCTGTCTGGACAGGCACCAGAATGCGATCGCAGGCAGCCAGCGCGTTGACCATCATCACCCCCAGTACTGGCGGGCAATCGATCAGCACGTAATCATATTGCTCCTGAATGCGCAGCAGTGCCCGCTTCAGTACCAGTCCCATCCCCTCACGATTGCCCATCACCCGATCAAGGGTCGCCAAGGTAATAGATGCTGGCAGTAAGTTGATATTTTCGAACTTGGTCTTGAGCGTCAGTTTATTGACAAGCTCGGCTGTCGGTTTGACAGCTTGAAACAACTCATAGAGGGTTCCATCCAGGCGATCTGAATCAAAATCAAGATATGCAGTCAGCGAAGCATGGGGATCGGTATCAATCAACAGCACCCGCTGGCCACGCTGGGCCAGGATCCCCGCAAGCGAGACCACTGTGGTGGTTTTACCCACACCACCTTTCTGGTTGGCAACCGTCCAAACAATCACTGTATCAATCCTGCCTTGTTGTTATGCGTATGCCACCACCGGGCAAGGTGATCACCTTTATCTCTCCTGCATCCACCGCCTGTTGTACAGCAGGAACCGGTTCGGCAACTACCGTAGGCGTTGCAACCACAGGTGCCGGCGGCACCCAGGCAAATTTGGAGATAGCGACCACAACCTTGCGATTCTGCAGTCTGCCCTGCTCGCTGCCGTTGTCAGCAAAGGGGGAAAACTCGCCATATGCCTCGAACGCCAGACGCTGAGGGGCGATCCCATCGGCAATCAAGCCATTGAGTACCGCCTCGGCCCGAGCAGCAGAAAGCGCCCAGTTAGAACGATAAATTTCATTATTTATCTGTTGGTTATCGGTATAACCCCGAACCCTTACATAGTTATCGACCGGTTTGAGAATACTTGAAAGAGTATTAATGACCGGTGCAGCGTTTGGTCCCAAAAAGGCACTGCCGCTGCCAAACAACAAGCCGGAACTGAGTTCAACCGTCAGCCAGTTCTCATCCTGCGTCAGTTTGACGATACCGGCATCCACCAGCGAGCCCATACTCTGTTGCAACTGCATATCAAGTTTCGCAAGTGTCGTGCCATCTTGCAGTACTGGCACTCCAGAAATGGGAGCAACTGAAGGAGAGGGGGATGCTGGGCTTTCCAGCAATGATGGAGAGGCAGATACCGGGTTATCCAGCAGGGAATTACCCTGCCCTTCAAGCAAGCCATTGCCGCCAGACTGCATGACACTGAACGCCTGGCTCATACCATCAATCACCGCGCGATACTTGTCCTTGTTCACCAGCGCAACAGAGTAAAGCACCACGAACAAAGCAAAGATCAGCGTCATATAATCGGCATAGGAGACCAGCCAGCGGTCAAGATGCTCGCGACCCTGCAAGTGCAACCGATAGCGCTTGCGCATGGCTACTCTCCTTTCAAATAGGCCCTGAGCCGGCGTTCAACCTGCAAGCCGTTTTCACCATGGGCGATAGCCAGCAGCCCCTCCAGGGTCATCTCCTGAAAGAGTGCATAGTGATAGTGAAATGCGCGTAGCCGGTTGGCGATAGGCAGGTAGATGAGGTTGGCAAACCCCACTCCATAGATGGTTGCCACAAATGCCACTGCGATACCCGCCCCCAGCGCTGACGGGTCTTCGAGATGAAACATGGCCTGGATCAGGCCCAGCACGGCACCGATGATCCCGATGGTCGGACTGTACCCCCCCATGGCTTCAAATACTCTGGCGGCATGTTCATTGCGCTCCTGCTCGATATCGATGTCCGCTTCTAGCAGCATACGGATATCCTCTGTGGATACCCCATCGACAATCATGCCAAGCCCTTGACGGGTAAAGTTGTCTTCCTCCTGCTCCGCCTGATTTTCAAGGGCCAGCAGCCCTTGCTGGCGCGCAAAGACGGCCCATGACTGCAGCCGTTCGGCCTGGGTCGCGAGATCTTGGCGGGGAGGGGTAAAAATCCATAACAGCTGGCGCAACGCCAGCAGGATGTACTTGGCTGGAGTCTGCAACGTGACGGCACCGACGGTACCACCCAGCACGATCAAAAAAGCGGGGCCGTCCACCAACGTCAACAGGGAGCCGCCATGCCACAGTTGGGCAATGGCAATAGCCCCCAATGCCAGGAGCAGACCGAGCAAGCCCATGATTAGCGCCCCAACTCAACCAGAATACGCTGGGCCACCTTGTCCAGAGGAAGTGATTCGCTGGCAATCCCCGCTTTGGCTACCGCTTGGGGCATACCATATACCACGCAGGAAGCCTCATCCTGAGCCCAGATGGTTGATCCCTGCTCTTTCAGCAGTCTGGCGCCATCACGGCCATCAGCCCCCATACCGGTCAGCACAATCGCCAATACCTTGTCGGCATAGGTTTTGGCCGCAGAGGCAAAAGTGATGTCCACACAAGGCTTGTAATTGACCTTGTCGTTGCCATCCACGATGCGAATGCGGGCCCCTGCACCACGACCTTCCAGCAGCATCTGTTTGCCACCGGGAGCAAGATAGGCATGCCCTGGTTTAAGCACATCGCCATCTTCCGCTTCCTTGACGCCAATCTGGCATAACCCGTTGAGACGGGCAGCAAACGCGGCAGTAAAAGTGGCTGGCATATGCTGGATAAGCAGGATGGGATGGGGAAAATCCCCCGGCAACTTGGTCAGCACATTTTGCAACGCAACAGGTCCGCCGGTAGAAGTGCCGATCGCCACCAACTGATAACTCTTGCCACTGCGCTTGAATGAAGCACTTGGCACAGTACGTTGCAGGTCAGGCTGACGATCTGAAGTTCTGGGCACAGTGCTGCCCAGAGGAGCACGAGCAACCGGTTCAGGTGCTTTGGGGCGAGCAGCGGATGTCATCAGGAAGCGCTTGCGGGAGATCTCCTTCACCCGTTGTTGCAACAGTCTGACCGCTTCATCTTTGTCTCTGGCAATGTCCTCAAACTTCTTGGGCAAGAAGTCTAGGGCACCAGCGTCCAGCGCATCCAGCGTAGCCTTGGCCCCTTCATGGGTCAGGGAGGAGAACATCAGAATGGGGGTTGGGCACTTGGCCATGATCTCCCGCACCGCACTGATGCCATCCATCACGGGCATCTCGATGTCCATGGTGATCACATCAGGGCGCAGTGACAGCGCCTTGTCCACCGCCTCACGTCCATTCTGGGCCGTATCAATCACCGTCAGCATGGGATCCTGATTGATGATCTCGCTCACCCGACGGCGAAAGAAGCTCGAATCGTCGACAACTAATACCTTGACTGCCATTGTTGTTTTTCTAACTCCTTGGGCCTGAGCTATTAATGTCTACGCGCATATGCTTTGAGCAGACTCGGCACATCCAAAATAAGAGCAATTCCGCCATCACTGGTAATCGTCGCCCCGGCCATACCCGGCGTACCTTGCAGCAGGTTATCAAGAGGCTTGATCACAACCTCTTCCTGACCAATCAGGCTATCTACCACAAACCCGATTTGCTGAGTGCCAATCTGCACGATCACCACATGTCCGGTATCCTGGCGTGAACGCTTGTTAGCGCCACGAATCAACCATTTGTGCAGATAGAAGAGCGGTATCGCCTTCTCTCGCACAATGATGGTGAGCTGGCCATCAACCATGTTGGCCTTTTTCAGATCCAGATGGAAAATCTCATTCACACAACCAAGGGGAAGTGCGAAGGTCTGCTCACCCACTTCCACCATCAGAGTCGGCAGAATGGCTAGCGTCAACGGAACCTTGATTTCGAGACGGGTACCTTTCCCCCAAGTGGAGTCGATGTGCACCGACCCATTGAGGCTGACAATGCTGGTTTTAACCACATCCATTCCGACACCACGGCCAGAGATATCGGAGATCTCGGCCTTGGTTGAAAAGCCCGGGGCAAAGATCAGGTTATAGGCATCGTTGTCGCTCATGCGAGCGGCAGTATCTGCATCCAGAACACCGCGACTGATTGCGATGGACTTGAGTTTCTCAGGATCCATCCCAGCCCCATCATCCTCGATGCAAAGCAGGATATGATCGCCTTGCTGGGAGGCGCTAAGGGTGATCGTCCCTTGCCGCGGTTTGCCCGCTTTCTCACGAACCTCCGGCATTTCGACCCCGTGATCGCATGAGTTGCGAACGAGGTGAACCAGAGGATCGGCGAGCGCCTCCACCAGGTTTTTATCAAGATCGGTCTCTTCGCCCACCATCACCAGCTCAATCTCTTTCTTGAGGGTTCGGGCCAGATCACGCACCACGCGCGGGAAACGACCAAATACCTTCTTGATTGGCTGCATGCGGGTTTTCATCACCGCCCCTTGCAGGTCAGCCGTTACCACATCCAGATTGGCAACCGCCTTTGACATCTCTTCATCATTGCTGGCAATCCCCAGGCTCACCAACCGGTTACGGACTAGTACCAACTCACCTACCATGTTCATGATGACATCGAGAGTCTTGGTATCCACCCGCACCGTCGTATCGCTTTGCACGGCACTGTTTTCTGCTGGCGCAGGCGCAGCCTTGGCGGCAGGCGCTGGTGCCTTGGCTGCTTCGGCAGGTTTTGCGGGGGCAGCCGGTGCTGGTTTGGCTACAGGAGTGACCGGTTTGGGCGGAGTCACCGCGGCAGGTGCGGCAGGTGCGGCAGGTGCGGCAGGTGCGGCAGGTGCGGCAGGTGCGGCAGGTGCGGCAGGTGCCAGAGTACTCTGAGGCCCTTGGCCACGGCCATGTAATTCATCAAGCAGACGCTCAAACTCATCATCATCGATAAGTTCGTCCACCTCTTTTTGCACCGACTTCAGAGGATTCACCTCTGGCGCCCCCATGTGCTGTCCCTGGCCATGGAGCTGGTCCAGCAAGGCCTCAAACTCATCATCGGTGATATCGCCAGAGCCACCCGCTATCGGGGCTGCTGCAGCCGCCTTAGTCGGAGCCCCACCCACGCCGTGGAGCTCGTCCAACAGACGCTCGAATTCGTCTGCAGAAATTTCATCGATCGAGCCGCCGCCATTGACAGGAGCAGGCTCACTGCTGATGGCTGCGGGTTCAACGATTTCTGGAGCAACTTCTTCAACAACTACCGGTGCTGCAGGTTCAGATTCTACAGCCGCAGCCGCACTGGTAGCCGTGCGCAGTTGCTCTTCCCCTTCCGGCTTGCACAACTCATGGAGGTCATGAAGCAAATCATCTGACGCAGGGCTGGGTGCTTCGCGATTTTGAACCTGGGCGAACATGACATTGATGGCATCCAGCGCTTGCAGGATCACATCCATCAGCTCCGCAGTAACGGTTCGCTTGCCATTACGCAAGATATCGAACACGTTTTCCGCACCGTGGCATACATCAACCAGTTCACCAAGCGACAGAAAACCTGCCCCCCCCTTCACGGTATGGAAACCGCGAAAGATAGCATTCAACAGGTTCTTGTCATCGGGCCGCTTTTCCAAGTCGACCAGTTGTTCAGACAACTGTTCCAATATTTCGGATGCTTCGACCAGAAAGTCTTGCAGTATGTCTTCATCAACTTCGAAGGCCATGCGTCACTCCATTAGAATCCCAAGCTAGACAGCAGATCGTCCACATCATCCTGACCATTGACCACATCGGCACGAGCCTCGGGGTTCATGATAGGGCCCTCTGCTTCAATCCCGTTGACAGGAATACTACGAGTTGAATGCTCAGCAGAAGCCTCACCAAACATGGTCAGCATTTCTATTAATTTTGTTTCAACTTCCTGAACAAGCTTGATGACCTTGCGGATCATCTGACCTGTCAAATCCTGAAAATCTTGTGCCATCAGGATTTCTGTCAGCAGTTGCCGTAATTTATCGGCATCAGACTCTGAAGCCTTAATAAAATCATCAAGTTGGTGACATAAGGATTTGAACTGCCCCACGCTCATGTCACGAGACATCAGGGCATTCCAGTTCGGCATCACCAGCTGGATATTGTCATTCAGGCGATCCGCTATCGGCAAACTGGCTTCCACCGCATCCATTGTGCGATTGGCCGCTTTATCGGTCATATCGATAACGTAGCTCAAGCGCTCCCGAGCATCGGGAATATCATGAGTAGCCAAATCGGGAATACGGGGATCGAGGCGAAACTCTTGAAGTGAATCATGCAGTTGTCGGGTCAGCTGACCTACTTTTTCAAACAGATCGGCTGCGTTGGGGGCACATACTTCGGCAAGCAGTTCATCGGCCAGCTCAAATTCGCCTTGCTCCAGATGAGCAACAAGCATCCTTGCCTGGTCGAGCGAAATCATTGCTCTCGTTTTGGCCATCATCCCTGCAGCTCCTTAGCCAATTCGTTCGAAAATTTTGTCGAGTTTTTCTTTGAGCGTTGCTGCGGTGAAGGGCTTGACGATGTAACCGTTGACGCCAGCTTGAGCGGCTTCAATGATCTGCTCACGTTTGGCTTCAGCGGTTACCATCAGTACCGGCAGATGCTTGAGCTTCTCATCGACACGGATGGCTTTAAGCAGGTCAATACCTTGCATGCCTGGCATGTTCCAGTCGGTAACTACAAACTGAAAATCACCATTTTTCAGCATCGGCAGCGCTGTATTGCCGTCATCCGCCTCATGGGTATTGTTGAATCCCAAGTCGCGCAGCAAGTTCTTGATAATCCGGCGCATCGTTGAAAAATCGTCAACAATGAGGATTTTCATGTTCTTGTCCAAAATTCCCTCCTAAATAGCCACCAGAGTGGCTCACTTACATGATGCTAAAAACGGGTTGTGTCGTGCGGATTATGCCTTAGAGTTTCATCTCAGTGTAGCCAGTACAAACACTTATAGATGCCAATCTCTCAAACGAGCACGCAATCTGTGCATTGCCTGACTGTGGATCTGGCTCACACGCGACTCGCTGACATTCAAAACCTCGCCAATTTCACGCAAATTCAGCTCTTCATCGTAGTAAAGAGAGAGAACCAAAGCTTCTCTCTCTGGTAGACGACCAATTTGCTCGGATAATTGAATCTGAAATCGCTCGGCAGCCAATTCATCGAATCCCGAGCCTGAAGAGGCATCATCGGGGTTGCCGATCACATCCTCGCTGACCCCCAAATCTTCGATGCCGATAATTTTGCCGCAGGAGACGTCTTGCAGCATCGCATGGTAATCAGCGATGGAGACCCCCATCTCGGCAGCAACCTCGGTATCTCGCGCGTCACGACCGTGCGTCTGCTCGACATTCTCGATCGCTTCTGCAATAGCCCGACTGTTGCGATGCACAGAGCGGGGTACCCAGTCACCACGCCGGATCTCATCCAGCATGGCGCCTCGGATGCGGATCCCGGCATACGTCTCGAAGCTGGCCCCCTTGCTACCGTCAAAATTGCGGGAGGCTTCAAGCAGCCCAATCATACCTGCCTGGATCAGGTCATCCAGCAAGACACTGCTGGGCAGGCGAGCCAACAAATGCTGGGCAATTCGCTTGACCAGGGGAGCATGACGCTCCACCAGCACATAGGAATCCTGATGACGCAAGTACGCTTGGGCTTTATTCACGGGAACCTTCCTGTGTTGTGGCCGGTTTCTGCAACAAATTTTCCAGGAAAAACTCCAGATGGCCGCCCGGCTGGTTGGGAACCGGCCAGCTCGCCGCCTTGTTGGCAAGGGCCCGGAACGCCAGTGCGGCCGGCGACTTGGGAAACGCCTCGACAATCAGCTTCTGCTTGCGCACGGCGGCACGCAGATTGGTGTCATAGGGTACACAGGCGACCAGCTCCAGCGAGGTGTCGAGGAAACGATCCGTGACCCGGGTCAGTTTGGCAAAGAGCTCCTGCCCTTCGCGCAGACTGCGCACCATATTGGCCACTACCTTGAAACGAAACACGCCGTGATCCTTGGAGAGGATCTTGATGAGGGCGTAGGCATCGGTGATGGAGGTCGGCTCATCACAGACCACCACCATGATGTCCTGAGCTGCTCGGGTGAAGCTCAGCACCATGTCGGAGATCCCCGCAGCCGTATCCACCAGCAGGATGTCGACCTGGGTTTTCATCTCGCTGAAGGCACGGATAAGCTCGGCATGCTGCACCGGAGAAAGCTCGACCATGGACTGGGTGCCCGAGGTCGCAGGCACGATCATCATGCCGTAGGGACCTTCGACGATGATATCGTCGATGGTGCATTCACCCGCCAGGACATGAGAGAGGTTGCGATGAACCCGCAGCCCCAGCATGACATCGACGTTGGCCAGACCCAGGTCGGCATCCAGCACCATCACCCGCTTGCCTTGGGCGGCCATGGCTCCGGCCACGTTCAGGGTCACGTTGGTCTTGCCCACGCCACCTTTACCACCGGAAACGGCGATTACTTTTACTCGATTGTTTTGACGCATTTTGCGCAGACCACTCGCCTGATCCATATACATGTTACTCATAAAACTCCGAATCTTCGGCCTCGCCAAAGCCTGCGCCCCAGAAATAAGGCTCCTCTGTTTCTCGCTCCAGCGAGCCCATGGCAGCCCCAACGAGCTGCGCCGCATTGGCAACCTGAATATCTTCCGGAACCCTTTGTCCGTCAGTGATATAGCTGATGGGCAATGAATTCTGGATACACACGTTAATCACTTCGCCCAGATTCAGACTTTCATCCAATTTGGTAAGTATGCAGCCGCTTAATGGAATACGCCGGAAATGGTCAACCGCCTCCTGCATCACCCGACGCTGGGAAGTTGCCGACATCACCAGATAACTGCGGATCCGCACCTTGGCATTCTTGACCAAGGTATCGAGCTGCTCGGTCAACCGGATATCCCGTTGGCCCACCCCGGCCGTATCGATCAGTACCAGCCGACGGTGGCGGAACTGATAAAGGGCATTGGCCAGCTCTTCGGCATCACGCACCTGCCGTACCGGGCAACCCATGATGCGGCCATAGGTCTGCAGCTGTTCATGGGCACCAATCCGGTAGTTGTCGGTGGTGATCAGCGCCACCTGCTCGGCGCCATACTTCATGGCGAAACGGGCAGCCAGCTTGGCAATGGTGGTGGTTTTTCCCACCCCGGTCGGGCCAAGCAGTGCAACCGCGCCGCCCTGACGCATGATCTCGTCCTCACTGATCTTGAGCTGGGCCGTCAGCACTTCGGCCAACTGGGCCATCGCCTGATGGATGGACATATCTTCGGGGATCAGTCCCGCCAATTGATCGGCAAAGGCATCATCAAAGCCCAGTTTCTTGAGCTCCTTGATCAACAGGGCCCGCATCGGTTCGCGGCGCTCCACCTCTTGCCACATCAGCCCGGAGATCTGGTGCTCCAGCAATTTACGGATGCTGGCCATCTCCTTGCGCATCCCTTCCATCTCCTGATCCCGCTGGGCAGGTTGAGGGGGGCGCTGGCCGGACGCAACCCGGGCCTTGGGCTTGGCAGGTTCGGGAGCTGCGCCCCACTGCCCCTGCTCGGCCAATGTTCTGGGCGCTGCATTGGCAGCGGCCAGACCGGCCGATTGGGTATTGCCCAGTGGCGCCCCATTGCCCGGCTTGAGCTTCTGCTGGCGCGCCAGCAAGGCGGCCAGAGTATCGGCATAATGTTCGTTCTGCTCCTTCGCCGGCGTCGGCTCGGGGCGGATCATCTGCCGAGCAGCAGACGAAATATTGACGCTCTCATCGTTCAGCTGACGGCGAACCGGCGCATCTTTGGGCCCCGGAACCTGGGATTGATAATCGACTGCGGCGACTATCTCTACCCCTCCGGTGACCTTCTTGTTGGACATGATGACGGCGTCAGGCCCGAGAGTCTCCTTGACCTCGGCCAGAGCCGTTCGCATATCCTTGGCAAAAAACCGCTTAATCTTCACCCGTCGTCTCCGCTAACTAGTTCTGCCCTACCGCACTGACGATGCGGATCTGCTTGTCGTCGGGCACTTCCTGATAAGACAGAACGCGCAATCCAGGAATGGCATTCTTGACAAATTTCGCCAGGGTATTGCGCAAGATCCCCGATGTCAGAAGCACGGCCGGTTGGCCTTCCAATTCTTGTCGTTGAGTGGCTTCCACCAGCGAGCGCTGCATCCGCTCTGCCAGACCCGGTTCAATACCGGCACCATCACCGCCACCAGCCTGCAGGGATTGATGCAATATACGTTCCAATTCCGGCGCCAAGGTAATCACCGGCAGCTCGGGATCGGGGCCTGCAATCTCCTGCACAATCAGGCGACGCAGGGCAATCCGGCAAGCGGCCGTGAGCACTTCCGGATCCGGACTGCGCGGCGCGTATTCAACCAGGGTCTGCAGGATAGTGCGCATATCGCGGATTGGCACGCCTTCATTGAGCAAATTCTGCAATACCTTCACAAGGTTACCCATGCTGATCACTTCCGGCACCAGCCCTTCGACCAGCTTGCTCTGATGTTTGCCAATCATGTCGAGCAGCTGTTGTACCTCGTCATGACCCAGCAACAGAGCCGCATGGTTGGTCAGGATCTGGCTCAGATGGGTAGCCACCACGGTCGCGGTATCCACTACCGTATACCCCAGCGTCTGTGCCTGAGAGACCATCTCCTTGGCAACCCAGACCGCTTCCAGCCCGAAGGCGGGATCCTGGGTCGCTATCCCCTGGATCTGGCCGAACACCTGCCCCGGATTGATGGCCATCTCCTTATCATGGTAGACATTGGCCTCGCCGGTACTGACCCCCATCAAGGTGATGCGGTATTGGTTTGGCGCCAGATCCAGGTTGTCGCGAATGTGGACGGCCGGGACCAGAAAGCCCAGCTCTTGCGAGAGTTTCTTGCGCACCCCTTTGATCCGGTTGAGCAGTTCGCCACCCTGATTGCGATCCACCAGCGGGATCAGCTGATAACCCACTTCCAGCCCGATGATGTCCACCGGCATCACATCGTCCCAACTCAGCTCTTTCTGCTCATGGGGTTGCTCGGCAGTAGCAGGCAGCAACTCACCTTTGGCCGCTTTGGCGGCTGCCAGTTTCTCGCGGCGCAGCAACCACCAGGCGCCAGCGGCAGCGAGAGCCCCCAGACTCAGGAAGGCGAAATGCGGCATCCCCGGCACCAGCCCCATCATCAGCAGAATCCCGGCGGAGATGATCAGGGCTTTGGGATTGTCAAACAGCTGGCCTAGTACTGCGGTACCCATGTCCTGATCGGTATTCTGACGGGTCACTATGATGGCGGCGGCGATGGAGAGCAGCAGGGAGGGGATCTGCGCCACCAGACCGTCACCGATGGCCAACAGGGTATAGATCTCGGCAGATTCGCTGAAAGTCAGCTGGTGCTGCATCATCCCGATGATGAAGCCGCCGATGATGTTGATAAAGAGGATCATGATGCCCGCAATGGCATCCCCTTTGACAAACTTGGAGGCACCATCCATGGAGCCGTAGAAGTCAGCTTCCTGGGTTACATCCTGACGACGCTTCTTCGCCTCTTCCTGATTGATGAGACCGGCGTTCAAATCAGCATCGATGGCCATCTGTTTGCCCGGCATCGCATCAAGGGTAAAACGGGCACTCACTTCCGCGATCCGCCCGGCACCCTTGGTGATCACCACAAAGTTGATGATCATCAGGATGGTGAAAACGATGATGCCGACCGCATAGTTGCCGCCGATCACCACGTTACCGAACGCCTCGATCACATGGCCGGCCGCCGCACTGCCATTGTGACCTTCCAGTAACACCACTCGGGTCGAGGCAACGTTCAACGCCAACCGTAGCAAGGTAGCGAGCAGCAGTACGGTCGGGAAGGCAGCAAATTCCAGGGGGCGGCGGGTATAGACGGATACCAGCAGCACCACGATGGAGAGGGCAATGTTAAAGGAGAAGAGCACGTCCAGCATCAGCGGCGGGATGGGTAACACCACCATGCCGAGCGCGGCCAATACCAGCAGAGGGGTACCAAGGCCTTTGCCCAATACTCCCCGGTACTCTTTGAACTGGCCCAATACTGCCTTGAATTCCATCGCGCTTCTCAATTTCAACCTGCTGGTGCCAGATTAAAGCAAACATCAAGCCAACAATACAAGACATTGAAATGCAATGGATTTATTTTGACTACGTCAGAACTTTGTCATTTGCGATATTCGGTCGGAATGGGGAGATCTTTAGCCAGTGGCTGGGGACGGCGCCCCTGACCACGACGGAATTTCTTGAGCTGGAAGACATAGGCGAGCACCTGGGCAACCGCCGCAAAGAGTCCTTCCGGGATCTCGTGGCCCAGCTCGGTTGAGTGGTAAATAGCCCGGGTCAAGGCTGGTGACGGCATGATGGGGATCTCGTACTCTCTGGCTATCTCCCTGATCTTCATTGCAATTTCATCTGTTCCTTTGGCCACAACCTTGGGCGCGGCACCTGGTTTACCCGCATCATACTTGAGCGCTACCGAGTAGTGGGTCGGGTTGGTGATCACCACATCGGCCTTGGGCACATCCCCCATCATCCGGCGCATCGCCATCTGCATCTGCAACTGGCGGATCTTGCCCTTTACCTCTGGCTTGCCTTCGCTGTCCTTGAACTCGTCCTTGACCTCCTGTTTGGTCATCTTGAGCTGACGCATATGGTTCCACTTCTGGAACGGCACGTCGATGGCAACGATGGGAAGCAGAGCGCAACAGAGGATGATCAACATCCAGAGAAACAGCTCCAACGCATCGATAATACCGCCGGGAAATCCCTCCATGGAGAGGTTGAGCAGGTGATTGAACTGACTGGATAGCATCCACCAGGCAAACAGGGTGATGAACACCACCTTGGCGATGGATTTTACCAGCTCGATCAGCGACTGCACCCCGATCATTCGCTTGATACCGCTGAGTGGACTCAGCTTGCTCATCTTGGGCATCATGGCTTCGGTGGAGAAGTTCATCCCCCCCATCAGGGTGTTGCCGATAAAAGCGGCAATCGCCACCAGTGCAAACAAGAGTCCCAGCGGAAGCACCAGTTCCCCCAGCAGCGCCGGCACCATCGCGAACATGGCATTGGGATCGAAAGCCTGCTCCCTGTCCAGAGTAAAGCCCATGGTAACAACCTTGATCATGGCCGTCGCCAACGAGCCCTTGAGCATCAGCAGGCCAAATACCGCCGAGAGCAGGACACTGGCGGTCCCCAGCTCTTTTGAACGTGCAATCTGCCCTTTTTCACGGGCCTGTTGCAGTCGTTTGCCCGTGGGTTGTTCGGTACGTTCCTGGTCGGTATCAGCCATGAGCGCCCCCGAAGCACTGGGTGTTGATCAACTCGCAGCTGACCTCCTGCACCCGCTCCCACATGATGTCGAAGTGGCCGAGGAACCCGCCGATAGTGAGCCAGAGGATCAGCAGACCCGACATCATGCTGACCGCAAAACCGATACTGAAAATGTTGAGCTGCGGCGCCGCCCGGGTCATGACGCCAAAGGCGAAATTGATCAGCAGCAGGGCGACGATGGCAGAAAGGGCCATCACCAGTGAGGCCTGATACATCACACCGAGAAAACCGATCAGGGTGCGGATGGCGGGCAAGGTGAGTCCGCTGTCCGACACTGGCAAGGTTTCAAAGCTGAGGATCACCAGTCGCAGCATCACCAGATGACCATCCAATGCCAGAAACACCAGGGTCGCCAGCATCAGATAAAACTGACCCACCACGGGGGCCGACTGGCCATTCATCGGGTCCACCAGGGTGGCAAAACCCAGACTGGTCTGCATGGCGATGACCTGACCGGCCATCACGAAGCTCTCCATCAGAAACTGGGTCATCAGGCCGAGGGCAATACCGATCAGCAGCTGCTGACCCAATACCAGAAAACTGCCGGCAGAGAAGAGTTCGATAGGGGGCATTTTCGGAAGCAGCGGGGCAATAAGAAAGGTGATAGCAAGAGCCAGCCCCATCCGTACCCGCGCAGGCGCAAGGCGGCTGCCGAACACCGCCATCACCATCAGCAGACTGCTCACCCGCGCCAGCGGCCAGAGGATGGAAGACAACCACTCCATGATCAGAGCGGTTGTGTAGGTCATCCCACCACCTCGGGGATTTGATTGACCATCAGTACAAAGAAGTCCATCAGACTCTGCAGACCCCAGTGAGCACCAGCACCCAGCGCAAACAGTGTTACGATGAGACGGGGCAGAAAGCTCAGGGTCTGTTCGTTGATGGAGGTGGCCGCCTGAAAAATGGCTACCACCAGCCCGATAGCGAGGCTGGGCAGGATCACGGCGCTGACCATGATATTGACCAGCCAGAGCGCCTCACGAAAGACGTCGACAAAGGTTTCAGGACTCATGTTCGGGCTCCTTGCGCTCGACCGGCTAACCGGCACCCAGTCCGAAACTGTTGGCCAATGACCCCAGAATGAGGTTCCAGCCATCCACCATCACGAACAGCATCAACTTGAAGGGCAGAGAGACGATCATCGGCGAGAGCATCATCATCCCCATCGCCATCAGGATACTGGCGACCACCAGATCGATGACCAGGAACGGCAAGAACAACATAAAGCCTATCTGGAAGGCCGTTTTCAGCTCGCTGGTGACAAACGCAGGGATCAGCACCCGTAGCGGCACATCGGCAGGTTTCTCCACCTGCACGTTGGCGATCTCCATAAAGGTGTTGAGATCCTTGATCCGGGTCTGGGCCAGCATGAACTGGTGGATGGGCAACTCGGCCCGCTCCAGCGCCTCCTTTGCCTGAATGGTCTCGGCCAGATAGGGCTGCAACGCCTCATCATTGATGCGATCCAGCACCGGTGACATGATGAAGAACGACATGAACAGGGCGATGCCGATCAACACCTGGTTGGAGGGACTCTGTTGCAGACCTATCGCCTGGCGCAAGATACCCAACACCACAATGATGCGGGTAAACGAGGTCATCATGATCACCATGGCCGGCAAGAAGGAGAGCGCGGTCATCAGCGCCAGCACTTGCAGGGTCAGACTGTACTCCTGAGAGCCATCCCCCATGGTCTTGACTGTCACCGCGGACATGGCGTCCTGTGCCAGCGCAGGCCAGGAGCAAAACAGTGGTATCAGCAGGCTGACCAACAGCCCCGTTTTCAGCCATAAGCCGTTAGCTTTTTTCATGCTTGCCCATCAATTTGCCAAGCTGCTGGGAAAACGCCTGCGGCTGGTTTTCGTCCAGCGGCTCCTCCAGCCGGTAGAGAAAGTTGACCTGCTGCGGTGTTACGCCGACCAGCAGTTGCTGTTCGCCCACCTTGACCACCAGCAGCTTCTCTTTGTAACCCACCGGCAACGAGGCGATGACCCGCATCTGGCCGCCCCCCATGGAGGTCGCCAGCTTGCTCTTCTTGAGCAGAAAGCCCAGCACCAGAATGAGACCGATCACCATCAAACTGGAGAGCAACCAGGAGCTCAGACTAGGCACGTTGGCAGATGCCGCTGTCTCGGCAAAGGCCGGAACAGGCAGCAATAACAACAGGAGGCGCATCATTTGAGCTTCTTGATCCGTTCAATCTGGCTTATGACGTCGGTCAGGCGAATACCGAACTTGTCGTTTACCACCACCACCTCGCCGTGAGCGATCAGGGTGCCGTTGACCAATACGTCCAGCGGCTCGCCAGCAACCCGATCCAGCTCCACCACCGAGCCCTGGTTAAGCTGCAACAGGTTGCGGATGCTGATCTGGCTGCGGCCCACCTCCATGGCGATAGTGACCGGAATATCGAGAATGGTGTCGAGCTTGCGACGCTCCTCGGCACTGATGGGGGCATCATCTTTCAACTCTTCCAGCGGGGCTGGCTTGGCTTCCGCCGTCACCTGCTCCTCCAGAGCCGCAGCCCAGGCATCAGCCATCAGATCCTCTTCCTCAGTTCCGCTCATCTTGTTTCCTTATGCTACTTCGTGACCGTTTACCGTAATAAACCGTCAATTATCGCTGTTGATCTTCGATACTGCGCTCGAGCTCTTCCAGCTCGGCCTCGCCATCAATTCGTACCCCGCCCCGGGTCACCAGATGCATCTCCGTCTTGACCCCTTCCGGACGTTTGAGCTTGTCGGTGATCTTGAGCGCCACATTATCCTTGGTGCGGCCCATCTTGGCGTGGAAAGTGGGCAAGTCCTCCACAAAAACCAGCAAATTTTCCGGCATATCGACCGGAATGATATCGCCGGGTCGCAGCTCCATCAGTTCACGCAGGGTGAGTTCGGTCTCCAGCAGCTTGGCCCGCAGCTCCACCTTGACGTCCATGATCTCGTCACGCAGCGCCTTGCTCCAACGTACATCGGTATCCCCCTTGTCACTCTGCACACCGGCGTCCAGCAGCTCGCGGATCGGCTCCAGCATGGAATAAGGCATCGCCACGTGGAAGTCGCCGCCACCACCGTCGAGCTCGATGTGGAACGAGCTGACCACGATTACCTCGGTCGGGCTGACGATGTTGGCCATCGCCGGGTTCACTTCGGAGTCGAGATACTCGAACCCCACGTCCATCACCGGCGCCCAGGCATCCTTGTAATCCTCAAACACCAGTTTGAGCAGCATCTGGATAATGCGCCGCTCGGTCGGCGTGAACTCGCGCCCCTCAATCTTGGCGTGATAACGGCCATCGCCACCGAAGAAGTTCTCCACCAGAATGAAGACCAGTCGGGCCTCCATGGTGATGAGCGCCGTCCCCTTGAGTGGGCGGAAGCGCACCATGTTGAGACTGGTCGGCACAAACAGGGTATGAACATACTCGCCAAACTTGAGCATCTGCACGCCGTTTATCGAGACCTCGGCGGTACGACGCATCATGTTGAACAGGCTGATCCGCATATGGCGGGCGAAACGTTCATTCACCAGCTCCAGCGTCGGCATGCGACCACGGACGATGCGGTCCTGAGAGGAGAAGTCAAATTGGGCTACGCCGGGGTCTCCAGCGCCGCCTATCTCTTCCTCTTCGACATCATCGACACCGTGCAAGAGGGCATCAATTTCGTCCTGACTTAACAGATCGCTCACGCTTCACCTACTGCATTACAAAGCCGGTAAACAGCACTTGTTCGATAACGGGGGAAGAGACCAGGTCCTTGAGCACCCGACGGCACTCTTCCAGTGAATCCTTGCGCAGCTTCTCCTTGCCTTCAAAGGTCATCAGCTGTTCGGCACTGGCTGCGCTGAATACCCGCAACAAGGTGCCTTCAATCAGGGGGATATTCTGTTTGGCCAGCGTCTCGTCGGCGGTGCCGCGCACCATCAGCTGGATCTTGATCTGCACCAGTCGATCTCGCTGGGCACCTGCGACGTTGAAGACAAAGGGGCGCGGCATACCGACATAGAGGGAAGGTTTAGGCGCTTCCTCCTTGGGTGCAGCCTCGGCACCTTCCGCCGCTTCAGCGGGCGGTTTATCGGAGCCGGAGAGCATCAGGAAGGCGCCAGCACCACCACCGCCCAGCAAAATTACCGCCAGGGCAATGATAATGATCAGCTTCTTTTTCTTGCCCGCAGCCGGGTCTTTTAGCGTCAACTCGTTATCGTCAGCCATCCCTTGTCCACCCTAGTCTCAAACTTGTTCGATATCATAAACTTACTCGGGATTGCATCAAGCATAGAAATCAATTCCGGAACCGTTTGTCGATTCCACCAGCAAACTGGGGTTGGATGTGGTGAGTTCCCCTTCAACCAACCCGTTACCGGACCGCGGCTGACCACTACTCTGCCCCTGCTGCCCCTGCCCGTTAAAGGTGGGCTGGCCCTGTTGCTGCTGTTGTTGCGACTGCTGCTGCACCTGCGTCTGACCAAGCTGGATCCCCTGCCCTGCCAGCATGTCACGCAGCCGGGGCATCGCCTGCTCCAGCATCTCGCGGGTCTGGCCATGTTGTACCACAAAATGGACGTTGGCCTGGCTGTCAGCTCCCATCTGGATCTGGATCTTCATCTTGCCAAGGCCGAGGGGGTCGAGCTGAATTTCCGCCTGTTGCAGTTTCTCGGCCAGCATCACATTGACCTTCTGGTGCAATTCGGCAGGCGCTTCCTGACTGGCCAGTTTCAAATGGGGTAAATTCTGCGGCTCACGGCGCAGCGTAGTCTCAGCGGCGGGCGCCCGGCTATCGGCTACCTGTGGCTGAGTCTGGCTGTTCTGGCCATGCTGAACGGTCTGGCTCGGGCTGCTCTCACCGCTCGATGTCGTCGCAACCAGGCTCTTCTCCGCCTCACCGGCCTTCGGTTTTACCTCAAGCGAAACCGCTTTTCGCACCTCGTCGGTACCCGTCACTTCCATCTGTTTGATGCCGGCTGAAATGGTCGACAGCGGTGCTTGCGGCCCCTGAGATTCAGCCTGTGCCAACACCTGCTGCGGCGCCACCATCACGGGGGCGGCAGCGTTATCGGTCGGAGTCGTCGCATTTGTCGTTACGCTGCTCTGGGCTGCGGCACTTTCTGCGACACTTTGCGCCGTCGCCACCTGCGCCGAACCTTGATTAGCGGCGGTGGCTGGCTGCTGGCTACCCTCGGCGGCACCCTTTTCTGCCCCCTTGCCAGTTGCACCACTGCCCTCAGCTGTAGCTGTAGCTGTAGCTGTAGCTGTGCCAGCCTCAGGCTGCTTGAGCGCCTCATTGAAGGCCTTGAGGGCGGCCCCCTGAGTCGCGGCTTGCGTTGCCTGCCCCTTGTTAGTCAAAGCATTGCTGGCGGCGAGATCGGATTTGCTGTCGCCAGCCTCTTTTGTTGCGAGTGACTCAGCGGATTTGGTGGTGCTTGCCGACTCATCGACCGGCAGCACCTTGGCCAGCTGGGTCATCCGCTCTGCCCCCGTGATGGGCTTGGTGTGCTTGCCATCTGCCCCGAGGGTTTCGCCCTTGGCAGAGGCTTTCTCCCCGGTCTGCCCATCCGCAGTGGTGGCGGCATCTTCACCTTCAGAGGAGAGAACGACAGCAGAGGCATCGCCCTTCGCCACCACTCGCGCCGCTGAGGAGGATACGGTGGTTTCTGAAGTCGAGTTTGCGGTCGTCGCCAGCGGCGACTGCGCCCCGGTCTGACCGGCAAGCTGGCTGGCAATTCTGGCAGCGGCAGGGGGCTGCTCGCCTTCATCAAGCGCAATCCCCTCCTGCTCACCCTCTTGCGGCAACGGATTGCCGTCTACCGCAGTGGCGCTCTGTTGGGCCGCCACCGCCAGCTGGGTTGTCACTAGCGAGGTATCGAGCTTGAGGGAGTCTTGCAGGCGCAGCAGAAAGTCGGTAGCAGGGACCTCCTCCGCCTTGTTGTCGGCGTCAGGATCCTCCTCCTTGCCGATCTCCTCTTTGGGAGAGGCGCTCTCGGTCGCCAAAGATTTGGCTGATCGGACATGGTTACCGCCCTGAGTGGCCTCGGCGGCGCCCTGTTCGCTGTTCCGGGCCTTGGCAATCAGGGTGGCGAAATCCCCCTTGCTGTCGCTGCCGGTTCCCCCATCGATACTTTTGCTCTCGACGGAACCGCTCAGAGGCGCTTTGTCCAACCCGTTGGCCGGACCCGAAGGCGTTTGTGTCAACAGTGTCTGCATCATGATGAGATCCCTGAATTCTGGTGGCCCCCAAAGAGATAGCCGCCGACAATGTCCATATCAAAGCAAGTTACAGGCCAGATTGATGAAAGCGTCGCAACATGGCGTACTCATCCAGCATCTTCTGCTCCTGACGCTGGGCTTTCTGCTGCTCGCGACTAGCCTGCTTCTCCAACAACAGCTCTACCGCCTTGCGCCGCTGCTGGGCCGCCAGCCACTCTTCACGGCGCTGTTCCAGCGCCTGACGCACCTGCAACACCCCTTCGTACTGCTGGGTCGCTGCCTGTTCGAGCTTGTTGATAAAGGCGTGATACTGGGTGTTTTGCTGGGGTGAAATCCCCTGCAGGCCGCGATCGGTCCACTGCTGGTGATAGATCTGGCGGTACTGGTTGAGGGCATTTTGCTGATCCATGAACAGCTTGAGATCCTGCTGCGCCTTCACCAGTGCCAGCGCACACTGCTGCTCCGCTTCCACCAGCCGATCGGCCAACAATACCAACCCTTTACTCATCGTCGACCTCTCTGTTACCGACCATCATCAGCGCATCAATGGCATCGCCACCATCTGCAAGGCTTGCAGGCCATCATCGTAGTGAATGACCTCGCGCATCCCCTGCTGCAAGAACTGATCCAGATAGGGTTTTTGAATGATGGCGCGGTCAATACGCGGATCGGAACCCTGACTGTAGGCACCGATGGTGATGAGATCCCGGTTCTGCTGATAGAGGGAGTAGAACTGCTTGAGGGTGCGCGCCAAATCCATATGTTCCGGCGAGGTCACCATGGGCATGACCCGGCTGATGGACTTCTCGATGTCGATAGCCGGATAGTGGCCCGCATCGGCCAGCTCGCGCGACAACACTATGTGGCCATCGAGGATCGCCCGCGCCGCATCGGCAATGGGATCTTGCAGGTCATCCCCCTCGGTCAGTACGGTGAAGAATGCCGTGATGGAGCCCTGGCCGTCACTGCCGTTGCCCGCCCGCTCCACCAGCGCCGGTAATTTGGCAAACACCGAGGGCGGATAACCCTTGGTCGCCGGCGGCTCGCCCACCGCCAGCGCGATCTCACGCTGGGCCTGAGCGTAACGGGTGAGGGAGTCCATCAAGAGCAACACGTTGAGCCCCTGATCGCGAAAATACTCGGCGATGGCCAGCGCCGTTTCACACCCCTTGAGCCGCATCAGCGGCGAGGCATCGGCGGGAGCCGCCACCACCACGGAGCGGGCTCGCCCCTCCTCTCCCAAAATGTCTTCGATAAACTCTTTTACTTCCCGACCCCGTTCACCGATGAGGCCGACCACCACCACATCCGCCACCGAGCCACGGGTCATCATGCCAAGCAGCACCGATTTGCCGACACCTGAACCGGCAAACAGCCCCATCCGCTGGCCCTGCCCCACCGTCAGCACGGCATTGATGGCGCGTACCCCCACGTCCATCGGCTGATGGATCGGGCGGCGAGAAAGCGGGTTGATACGGTGCTGGGCAAACTGCACGGTCTGGGAGGAGAGAATGGGGCCGAGCCCATCGAGTGGCTGGCCGATGCCGTCGATGACTCGACCTAGCAGGTTCATGCCGACCGGAATGCCGTGCTCTTCGGTGATGGGCACCACTCGGGCACCGGGGATCACCCCCTTGAGCTGCTCGCTCGGCATCAGATAGAGGCGATCGCCAGAAAAACCGACCACTTCAGCCTCCAGCGTCCCATCAAGGGTATCGATGCGGCAGAGGGCACCGATGGCGGCACGGCAGCCGATGGCTTCGAGGGTCAGCCCCACCACCCGGGTCAATTTGCCGGCGACCGGTGGTTTGGGGGCGCTGTCGCGTACCTTGTACCCTTGCAACCGGTTCAGTAGCGAGCCGCTCATCTGGCCTCCTGAGAGCTAAAAAGTGCAGCCGGACGGCAACGTCCGGCATCGGTTATGGGCGTGAGTCCTGCGAAGCCGGTTTCTGCGACGCATTGTCCCGCAAGAAGTTGCGCAGCAACTGATCGATGCGCGCGGAGAGGGTCAAATCGATGCTGGAGAGCTCGGTAGCCAGTTGCAGATCGCCGGGGGAGAGGGTGGGATCGCTCTGCAATCGCCAGTGGCGCTTGGCGCACTCTTCGGCGCCAAATGCCTGTTCGATTCGCGCTATATCGTCGGGATGCAGCATCAAGGTCACCCCCTGTTCGGCGGCGGGCAGCAACGCCAGCCCCTCTTTGAGCGCCTCCAGCAGAATGCGGGGGGAGGTCTCCGCTTCGTGACGAATAAGCGCGCGGGCCAGTTGCATCACCAGCGAGACCAACTGCTGCTCCACCGCCTGATCCAGCTCGTTAAGCGGATTGGCAAGGCGCGCGGCGAGCCCCTGCCAGTGGGCGATCTCCTGCTCCACCAGCTCGCGGCCCATGGCCAGCCCCTCCTCACGCCCCTGTTCGAGACCGGCAGAATGACCCTGTTGCAATCCTTCCAGCTTGCCCTCTTCCATCCCCTTGGCATAACCGGACTCGCGTCCCTCGGCCATCCCCTCTTCCCAGGCGGCTTGACGGATCGCTTCAAGCTCTTCGGCGGTGATGCTGGGGGTCGGCTCCTGTTCGGGCTCCGGCTCCACCACCTCCTCTTCCTGCTGATACCAGTCAGGGGCCAGGCCAAGAGCATTGGTGGGGGCCCCCGCCTCTATCTCGACCTCCATCTCGGGCCAGCCCCAGGTCTCAACCCGGGCATCATCGCCCTCGGGGCGCACATAACCACGCAGTTTGTTATTCATGCTTTGCGCGGCTCCTCACCACTGCCTGATGCGGGCTTGGCATCGCAACTCTGTTTATGGGCCATGGCTTAGAGGAACTCCTCGCCGCCACCGGCACCCAGCATGATTTCGCCGGCATCCGCCAAACGACGGGCGATGGAGAGGATCTCTTTCTGGGCCGCTTCCACTTCGGAGACCCGGATCGGCCCCATGGCCTCCAGATCGTCCGCCAGCATTTCGGCCGCCCGTTTGGACATGTTCTTGAAGATCTTCTCGCGCATCTGATCGTCGGAGCCCTTGAGGGCGCGTTGCAGCAGATCCCCCGGCACTTCCCGCAGCATGGTCTGGATGCCGCGATCGTCCACATCGATGAGGTTCTCGAACACGAACATCAAATCCTGGATCTGCTGGCTCATCTCTTCGTCCGACTCGCGGATGGAGTCCATCAGCTGGCCTTCGATATTGGTATCCAGATAGTTCATGATGTTAGCGGCAGCCTTCAGGCCGCCCATCTTGGCTGCCTGGGCACCGGCCGCACCGGCGAACTGTTTCTCCATGATGTCGTTCAACTCTTGCAGTGCCGCCGGTTGTACCTCTTCGAGGTTGGCGATACGCATCACCAGATCGAGGCGCACCTGCTCCGGGAACTGGCTCAGGATCTCGGCGGATTGCTCCGGCTCCAGATAGGAGAGCACGATAGTCTGGATCTGCGGGTGTTCGTTCTGGATGATGCTGGCCACCTGACGGGCATCCATCCACTTGAGCGAATCGAGGCCGCGGGCGCCGGAACCGAGAATGATCTGGTCCACCAGATTGCTCGCCTTGTCCTCGCCAAGGGCCGCCACCAACGCCTTGCGCACGAAGTCTTCGCTGCCGATACCGATGTTGGTGTACTTCTGGATATCGTCGATGAATTGACGGTGCACCGCCGCCACCCGATCGTGACTGAAGTCGGACATGGAGGCCATCGACATACCGAGCCGCTGCACCTGCTTGGGCTCGAGATGACGGAAGATCTGGGCGGCATCCTCTTCATTGAGGCTCAGCATCAACACCGCAGCCATCTCCATCCCCGACATCTGGTCGAGGATCTGGCGCTGACTGTCGGTGATGTCATTGCCGGTGACTTGACTCTTCTTTTCTTCAGGCATCTTTGTTCGTTACCCATTCTTTAATGACCTGAGCGGCCAGATCCGGCTCGTTCGCCACCAGCGCACGTACCGCCTTGAGCAAGTCTTCGTCACGGTGCAGATCCGGCAGTTTCAGCTGGCCATCGCGTACACCAAATACCTGATCGTTCTCGACTTGTGCTGACAGCAGACTCAACTCGTCGTCGCCACCCAGTACGGTGTGGTTGTCGAAATCCACTTCCCCTTCCGGTTTGGCATCCGGGTAGAGCAGTCGCTTGAGCATGGGGCGAACCACGGTGACGATCAAGACGATGATCACCAGTACCGAGGCGGCAATTCGCACCGCACGCCAGAACCAGGGCTGATCGTAGAGCGGCACTTCGGCCACGGTATCCAGTTCTGGGCGATTGAACGGAATCGCGACCACCTCAAGGGTATCACCACGGGTCACATCAAAGCCAAGGCCACCGCTCAGCAAACGGCGCAATGTATCGAGTTCTGCCTGGGTGCGCGCCTCACGGGTCACTGCCCCGTCGGCACCGGGTACCGCTTTGTAATCCACGGCAACCGAAACAGTCATGCGGCGAATGCCCCCCATCTGGCGACGGGTATGGCTGACGGTGGTATCCAGCTCGAAGTTGCGAGTCGCCTCTTTGCGGGAACGGCCAGAAGCGGCAGCGCTGGCACCATCACCACCGGTCGCCTCCTCGGGAATATTGGAGGCGGCAGGGGGCTGGTTGGAGAGTGCACCAGGCACACCACCGTTACTACCGCTGGCGCTGTTCTCTTCCATGGTCATCTCGGAGCGCACTGCAGGCAAGTCAGGGTTGTAAGTCTTGCGGGTCTGCTCCTGCTGGGAGAAGTCGAGGGAGAGATCCACTTCCGCCGTATAGTTGTCGGCCCCCAGCACCGGGATCAGGATGGCGTCAATTTTTTGTTTGTACTCCAGCTCCTGCTTCTGCTGCATGGCAAACTCTTTGCGAGTCTGGGCCGAGATCGGGTCTTGCGAGCCGGAGTTTAGCAGGCGGCCATTCTGGTCGGTGACGGTGACGCGGGTCGGCTCAAGGCCATGTACGGCGGAGGCGACCATATCGACGATGGAGTCCACCTCCCCCTGCCCCAGCGCCGCCCCCTTCAGGTTGAGTACCACGGTGGCACTGGGTTTGCGTTCGTTGCGGGCAAACACGTTGTCTTTCGGGATAGCCAACAGCACCTGGGCCTTGGCCACATTCTGGAACTGCTCGATGGCGCTCGCCAGCTGGCGCTCGCGGCTCAGCTTCAGACGTTCACTCTCCATCCGCTGGCTGACGCCGAAACTGGAATCTTTGAGCAGGATATCTTCACCACCGATGTTGCTATCGGTGGCATTGGCAAGACCGGCACGGGTCAGGGCCAGCTGGATAGTGGGGTAGCTTTCAGCGTTGACCAGCACGCTCTTGCCATCCACCTCATAGGGGATCTTCTGCTGATCGAGGAAGTCGAGAGTCTTCACCAGCTCCTGGGTGGTGTAGGTGCCGAGGGGACGCATATCCGGCTCCTTGCCCCACAGCAGGATAAACACCGCAATGGCCAGACAGATGGCAAGCCCCAGGATCAGTGTGATTTGCCGCAGCACATCGGTGTTGGACAGGAAGCCCAGCGCCGAACTCTTCTGCTCATTTTCATCGAGGGCGGCGGTGCCCTCATCGTTTATCAGCAGATCGCCGTTTTGGTCAGTAGCCACGATTTATGTCCTTATTGCTGACATGTTCATGATGTTCAGTCGTCATGGTTTATTGGCGTCGCTTATACCGGCATGTTCATGATGGTCTTGTAGGCATCGACCATCTTGTTGCGCACCTGTACCGTGGCTTCAAAGGCGATGGACGATTTTTGGCCCGCGATCATCACCTCGGCCAGATCCACCGACTTGTCACCCATATCGAAACGGGTACGCAGATCATTGGCGGCGCCTTGCAGTTCGTTGACGTTGCCAAGCGCCTGTTGCAGTAGCAGACCAAAGTCGGAGGTTACCTGACGACCGGGTTGTGCCAGCGGCGTTGCGCCTGCTTCGATCTTGAGCGCCTGCATCTCTTGCATCAGGCTGCTTGCACTAATTTCCATTTTCCATCCCCAGACAAATCATTGACGCTGGCATGCAACAAGCAATTAGAGTGCCAATGCGTTAAAAACGCGACTAGGATGAGTGGCCAGACCAGGCCGGACGGGTTCGACAACGGCAGGTGGCTCTGATTAAATCCGACTCTGACGCCCACTTTTGCTGGCTGGCAAGGAGTCCGCTCTGGATTATCGCAAACCCGTGTTCAAGGCGATGGACTACATCAGCCACCATCTGGATGACAATCCGGGCCTGGATGAGGTCGCAGCAGCGGCAGCCATCTCCACCTTCCACTTCCACCGTATTTTCAAGACGATGGTCGGCGAGACCATTGCCGGATTTACCCGGCGCCTGCGTATGGAACGCGCTGCCCGTCGCTTGCTCGCCTCTCCCCAGAGCGATATCACCACCCTCGCACTGGCCGCCGGGTTCTCCAGCTCCCAGAATTTCGCCAAGGCCTTTCGCCTGCACTTCGCCATGAGCCCCTCGGAATACCGCCAGCAGCAGGGGGGAAACTGGAAAAGCAAGATTGGAAACGATCCCCTTCCCTTTGACACCTATGATGGCCTGGTCATGCACCCGGTCACCGAACACCCGGGTCTGTTGCAGGGGGCAAGCGTCAGGCAGATGCCCGCCCGGCGCGTGGCGTACATGCGCCGCCTGGGCCCCTATGGCAAAGAGACCTGCGAGCAAGCTCATCGGGATTTGCTCGCGCTGTTCGCCTCAGACGAGGCGATGACACCGGCGGGTACCCTGAGTCTCTATTGGGATATCCCCGATATCACCGATGAGACCCGTTGCCGTACTGACGTCTGCATCGAGCTGGGGCCAGAGATCCCCGCTGGACGCCAGTTAACCACCCAGACCATCGCCGCGGGACCCTATGCGGTTTGTCAGTTTATCGCTCGCGGCGATCAACTGGTCGCCTGCTGGGGGACGGCGTTTCGCTGGGTAGTGAGCCAAGGGCTGAACTGCGACGATCGCCCGTGTTACGAGCAATACCACGCAGGCACGGACTCCGACCGGGATCATTACGTGTTTGATATCTGTATCCCGCTGATCAACCGATAAGCCGATACCTCATTTCCATTTACCCACTTCGGTGCCTTCGGGCACCGAAGCGACGGAGTCATGCCCATGAATATCAAAACGCTGTTTCTCGCCAGCCTGCTGGTAACGCTTCCCGCTGCCGCCAATGCCCAGTCACAGAGCCAGACACTGATCTTTGGCGGCACCATCTACAGTGGTGATCCGACGAACCCTCACCCGGAAGCGGTCGGCATTGAAGGTAAAAAGATCGTGGCAGTCGGCAGCTATCAGGAGGTCAGCGCCCGCCTAGGCCACCATGCCAAGCGTCTTGATCTGAAAGGAAAGTACCTGATGCCGGGGCTCATCGACAGCCATGTTCATGCGGCATTTGCCGGTTTTCAGGGGATGACGGTTAACTTTCCTGACGCCATGAGTGAGGTTGAGCAGGTGCAGCAATTTCTGACCCGCAGCAAGGATGATCCCCGCCTGACACTGGGCGATGTAGAGCTATACAGCAATGTCTCCCTCGACTACTGGCATCAGCTTCCCCTGCTCGATCAGGTGTTCAATGGCCCGCAATACCGGCAGATCCCGGTAGTGCTTGCCGGTTCGGATGCCCACACCGGTTGGGCCAATCAGGCCATGCTGCGCAAGGCTGGCCTTGATACCGACACCCTTGCCGGTCGTTATGCTCCGCTGAAAGGCAATTTTGGCCTCACCCCATCCGGCAAGCTCAATGGCTTTGCCTCGGAAGGCGGCTGGGATGCCATCCTCAAGGCGCTGCCCCCCGTCAGCGACGAGACGATTGCCAGTGCCATCATGACTGCCGCCAAACAACTCAATCAGGTGGGCATTACCGCCTGGATGGACCCTATCAGCAACATTCGCCCCCTCGCCCCCATCTTCAACGCCGAGCCGGATCGCCGCGATACCGGCCTGCTGCCGGCGTACAGCATGCTCTCCCGGGAAGGCAAGCTGACCGGACATGTGTCCGCACTGGCACTGGTGGGGATACATGCATCACCCGCCATCATTGATGACGTATTGGCGCTGCAACAGCAGTTTCAAGATGCCCCGGACGTTAAACTGGTGGGGATAAAGATCCTGCAAGATGGTGTCATCGAGTATCCATCCCAGACCGCCAAGTTGAGCGAGCCCTACCTCAACCGTCCCGGTTACAGCGGCAAGGACGATCTGGACAAACAGCGTTTTAACGAGCTGATCCGCACCGCGGATGCCCATCAACTTATCGCTCACTTTCATGCCATCGGCGATCGGGCCGTCCGAGAATCCCTCGATGCCATCGCCTATGCCCGGACCCACAATCAGGATCACCGCTTGCTGCACAGCATCACCCATCTGGAGGTGGTGAGCCCGGCCAGCATTGCCCGTTTCAAACCGCTCAATGTGGCCGCATCGATGCAACTCTTGTGGGCCGGTAAAAACGTGGCGACCACCCTGCTGCTTGAAGGAAAAGTGCCCCCGGCACTGCTAGCCCGCCTCTATCCGGCAGGCAGCTTGCTGCAAAGCGGCGCCATTATCGCCGGTGCCAGTGACTGGCCGGTCTCCAGCCCCAACCCTTTCCTCGCCATGTATACCGCGATCACTCGTCAAGGGGATCTTGGCTTGCTGCCCCCCGCCAGCGAGCAGATCAGCCGTCAGGCCATCTTGCAGGCCTATACCCTCAACGCCGCCAAGGTAATTGGACGGGAGAAAGAGATTGGCTCCATCAGCGCGGGCAAGAGTGCTGACCTGATCTTGCTGGATCGCAATCTGGAACAGGTAGCAAGCGAAGAGCTCAAGGAGACCAAGGTGCTCTGGACCATGTTCAAGGGCAAGCAGGTCTATTCAGCCCACTGACACCGAGAGAACAAACAGGCCCGCACTGCGGGCCTGTTGGCAAGATCACGACAAGCGCATGGCGTGCAGTGAGCAACCGATAACGACAGGATTAGCGGCTCGTTTCAGTCAAGTCCTTGTCAATCCAGTATTTGGAGCCGGAGATATTGGCATCGAGCAGCAGGCCCTTCTCACCAATCTGGTAGATGGCCATGCCGCCATTGTATTTGGCTGTCAGTTCGGCGCTCTCCTTGCCGGCCACCACGCCCACTTCGGAAGTGGCCTCCCAACCCTGGGTCACGAAGGCATCAAATCTGGCCTTGTCTTCAAACAGGATCACCTGCTGATAGAACTTGCCACCAATCCCGGCCGCCAGACCTGCGCCAAACATCTTCATATAGGTGTGCTTGCCGGTTTTGCGATTGACTGCCACCCCGGCCCCCTGATTGGTATGCAGCATCAGGGAGAACTTGCGCGAATCGAACACTGCATAGCCATAAGCCTTGTCAAACAACAACTTGGCTGATGGCTGCTCGTTGAACAACCGGATCAGCGCAGTGTCGGCCATGGTATTGAGCGCGCTCCTCGCCTCTTTCGCCGTCTTGGGGTTGAGCATCTCGTTGAGCTCCTTGTCGGCCGCCTTCAGCCACTCCTTGCCGGTCGCGATGCTCTTGTCGGTCCAGACCCCGGCGGTATTGAAGGCATCCTCCCCCCAGGCCGAGATGGAGGCCCAGCTCTTCTTGGAGAAATCGCTGACATCCTGCCACACCTCCTTGCTGGTCTCGCTCACTGCCGCTCCGAGATCGGACGCTGCGGCCTTGAGCTTGGCCCAATCGGCATAACAGGGTGAGAAGGCCAGACTCAGTGACAAGGCCAGCAACCAGTTACGCTTGTTCATTTTTTCACTCCCGTATTGTCGAGTGTCTGGGTTACCTGGGACGATCACCTACAACAGGCTACCCGCTGAAAATCACTCCCGCATTATCGGAAGGGGAATCCGGTTAAGCAATCATTGAGTCCTGTTTATCCCGCTACAGCCCGATAGCGGTTAACAAAAAGGCTGCTCATCAAAGAGGAGCAGCCTTGTTAAGCACAGTAAAACCGGACGGGCTTATTCGACCATCATCACCTTGCAGGTGTTGGTACTACCCACGGTTTCCATCTTGTCACCGTGAGTCAGCAGCACCATGTCGCCGCTCTGCAGCAGCCCCTTCTCCTTGAGCACGGCCAGCGCATCGCGGCACACTTCGTAGACCGGTTTGGTCTCGTCACCGTCAAACATCACCGGAGTGACGCCACGGTAGAGATTGGTCCAGGCCAGGGTCTTGTTGTGGGGAGACATGGCGAAGATCGGCAGACCGGAGCTGATACGGGACATCAGCAGCGGCGTGGTGCCGGACTCGGTCAGTGCCACGATCGCCTTCACCCCTTCCAGGTGGTTGGCCGCGTACATGGTGGACATGGCCACCGCCTCTTCTACCGAGGTGAAGGTGTAGCTCATGCGGTGGTTGGAGACGTTCAGGCTCGGGTGCTTCTCGGCACCGACACAGACGCTCGCCATGGAGGTCACGGTCTCGATGGGGAACTGACCGGCGGCAGTCTCGGCGGAGAGCATCACCGCATCTGTACCATCCAGCACGGCGTTAGCCACGTCCATAACTTCTGCACGAGTCGGCAGCGGCGCATTGATCATCGATTCCATCATCTGGGTCGCGGTGATCACGACGCGGTTCAAACGACGGGAGTGGCGGATCAACTTCTTCTGTACACCAACCAGCTCGGGGTCACCGATCTCGACACCCAGATCGCCACGGGCGACCATCACAGCATCGGAACCGAGGATGATGTCTTCCATCGCCTCATCGGTGGCGACGGTTTCGGCGCGCTCGACCTTGGCCACGATCTTGGCATTGGAACCGGCTTCGCGGGCCAGCTCGCGGGCGTAGCGCAGATCATCGCCACAGCGCGGGAAGGAGACAGCCAGATAGTCCACATTCATGCGGGCAGCAGTCTTGATGTCTTCCTTGTCCTTCTCGGTCAGGGCCGGAGCGGAGAGACCGCCCCCTTTCTTGTTGATGCCCTTGTTGTTGGAGAGCGGCCCGGCCACGGTCACCGTGGTGTGAATGCGGGTACCTTCAACCTGCTCGACCTTCAGTTGCACACGGCCATCGTCCAGCAGCAGGATGTCGCCCTGTACCACATCGTCTGGCAGGCTCTTGTAGTCGATACCGACCTGCTCCTGACAACCTTCACCCTTGCCGAGTGCAGCGTCGAGAATAAACTTGTCACCGATGGCCAGATAAATTTTGCCATCCTTGAAAGTGGAAACACGGATTTTCGGGCCTTGCAGATCACCCATGATGGCGACGTGACGACCGAGCTTGGCAGCAATGTCACGCACCTGATTGGCGCGCAGGATATGGTCTTCAGCAGTACCGTGAGAGAAGTTCATCCGCACCATGTCGGCCCCGGCGCGGATGATCCCTTCGAGGATCCCTTCGCGGTCGGTAGCCGGACCGAGTGTGGTTACAATCTTTGTACGTCTAGGCATGAAAGACTCCAATATGAAGTTGATATGACTTGAGATTCTGCCCCATCAAGCCCATGGCTCGATGCACCCGTTTGCAAACCATCTGGGTGGTTTTTGTTATTAAATTACAATACTACACCAAGGCGGGTGGCATAGACAGTCGGGGGCCGGAGCCCCCGACGGTTCAGGAAGAGTGCGGGGTTTCGAAGCGGGATTCGCGCAATCCCTCTTTTACTTTCTTCAGATTTTCGCGAAATTTCATCCCCCGGCGCAGGGTAAAACCGGTCGCCAGCACATCCACCAGAGCCAGCTGGGCGATGCGGGATGCCATCGGCATATAGACATCGGTATCTTCCGGCACATCCATGGAGAGCACCAGATTGCACTCGCGGGCCAGCGGGGAGTCCTTGGCGGTCATACCGATCACGGTGGCGTCGTTTTCGCGGGCCAGCGCGGCGATTTCGACCAGCGCCTTGGTGCGGCCGGTGTGGGAGATCAGCACCACCACATCCCCTTCGCTGCTGTTGATGCAGCTCATGCGCATCATGACGATATCGTCAAAGCTCACTACCGGAATGTTGAAGCGAAAGAATTTGTTCTGGGCATCGCGGGCAACGGCGGAGGAGGCGCCAAGGCCGAAGAAGCTGATCTTCTTGGACTGGGTCAAGATATCGACGCAGCGGTTGATGGCAGAGATATCCAGGCTGTTTTTGGCGGCATCCAGACAAGCCATGGTGGATTCGAAGATCTTGGCGGTGTAGGTATCCGGTCCATCTTCCGCTTCCACATGACGATTTACGTAAGGGATGCCATTGGCCAGGCTCTGGGCCAGATGGAGTTTGAAATCAGGAAAGCCCTTGGTATCGAGACGGCGGCAAAAGCGGTTGACGGTCGGTTCACTGACATCGGCCATCTTGGCCAGAGCGGCGATGCTGGAGTGGATGGCGGTCTGGGGAGACGCCAGGATCACCTCGGCAACCTTGCGTTCTGATTTACTGAAACTTTCCAAGTTATTCGTAATTTTATCAAGGGTATTCATCATCACCACCAGGCGTTTTTGTAATTTAGCTTCAGTGTCTTTGCACTCAATCTACGGCTAAGCAAGTTTCCATTCAAGCTAAGGACTATACAAGACAAGCGGTTATCGCAACTAACGCCTGCCATACAAAGTATGACTCATCTCTAATTATTTCGTACTTTTCGTTACAAAACGTCACCTTGCCATGAAAGCGCTTACAAATGTTGCAAAGCAACAACACTGTGAGCAGGCGCACGTTTGTATCGATCCGGCGAGTGAGCAAGCCTGAGCTCGGATAGAATGGGCCGTCATAATCCAACAATAATCTCGGGACACCAGAGTCGTCCCCATCCTGTAACGAAGGAGTTGTTATGCAGCATACCCATGCGCTGGTCGGCGATGTCGGCGGCACCAATGCGCGTCTGGCCCTGTGTGAGCTGGCCACCGGTACTATCTCTCAGGCAAAGACCTACTCAGGTCTGGCCCATCCCAGCCTTGAAGCCGTGGTACGCCTCTATCTGGAAGAACACAAGGTTCAGGTAGCTGAAGCCTGCATTGCCATCGCCTGCCCCATCAACGGTGACTGGGTTGCCATGACCAACCACAGCTGGGAGTTCTCCATCAGCGAGATGCAGAGCAATCTCGGGCTGGCACGCCTGCAAGTGATCAACGACTTTACTGCGGTCTCGATGGCGGTGCCGGTATTGGCTGAATCGGATCGCATCCAGCTTGGCGGCGCCGCGCCGGTAGCGGGCAAGCCCATCGCCATCTATGGTGCGGGCACCGGCCTTGGGGTCGCCCATCTGGTCAAGGCGGGTGAGCAGTGGCTGAGCCTGCCGGGTGAAGGTGGTCATGTGGATTTTGCTGCCAACACCGAAGAGGAAGATGCAGTGCTGCAAGTAATGCGAGGCGAATTGGGCCATGTCTCGGCAGAGCGTTTCCTCTCCGGCCCAGGTCTGGTCAATCTCTATCGCGGGCTGGTGAAATCCGATGGCCGTGAGCCTGAGCCATTCGCCCCCAAAGACATTACCGAGCGCGCACTGGCTGGGGAGTGCCTCGATTGCCGTCGCACCCTGAGCCTGTTCTGCGTGCTGATGGGCCGCTTTGCCGGCAATCTGGCCCTCAATATGGGTACCTTTGGCGGCGTCTATATCGCAGGCGGCATAGTGCCGCGCTTCCAGGAGTTCTTTACCGGTTCCGGTTTCCGGGTCGCCTTTGAAGACAAGGGGCGCTTCAAGTCCTACCTCAAGGAGATCCCGGTGTTCCTAATCACCCATGAAGGGCCGGGGCTACTCGGTGCGGGCGCTTACTTGCGCCAGTCGATGGGGATCACTATCTGATTAAAGAGGGGAACGAGGCGGGATCATCCATGGTTCAGCCTCGATTCAGTGTGAATGGCATAAAGTAGCCGCACGTAACCAAGAGGGTTGTGCTTCACAAGGAGTGGAAAGCGACTCTCATCCGCTGGATACGTTTGTCACCTGACAAGCCTGAACTGTTTCAACCGGCCTTTTGGCCGGTTTTTTTTTATGTCTGATATCCGGGATTACTGGGCCAGCGCCTTCAGCTGCGCCTTGTCGGGAGGATTGTTCCAGTCGATGGGACCGTGGGTAAAACGGTACTGCAACCGTGGCAGACTGGTCTCCAGCCACTCTTCTCGAAAATAGGCATAACCCTGATCCCAATCCGGATCATTGGCCCAACCACTCTGCAGGAAGTAGAGGCGAGTACCCTGTCCTTCCGGCACAAAGCGCAGGCAAACCTGGGTCTTTTGCTGGCGGATATGGGGTAGGCTGGGTGGGAAATTCCAGCTGAAACTGAGCAAATCATAGGGCATGACGGCCATGACCCGGCACCCTTCGCTGCCACGTTCACCCAGCGGGGCATCAGGCCTGAAGTAGATCTCGAAAGGGCCATTCGGTTCGGCCACCATCAAACATTCGGGAGCCAGAAAACTGCGCAGACCGCTTTCGGTAGTCCAGGCGTGCCAGACATCGTCTATGTGCGCCGGCACAAAAATGTTGCCTTCAATCAGTTTATTGTCCATAAATCAGCGATCCTCAAGCCATCCATACAAGGGACTCCGGCAGTATAGCCCCATGGCAAATACAATGGACAGTGCTTAATCACACCCTTGTCATTTGCATCGATTAACCTGCCGCTGTGCAGCTGCCTCAATGAACATTGGCTTGATCCGGGAGGACATCATGATCCGGCTCATGGAAGAACACGACATTCCCCAACTGGCCCGGCTGTTTTTAAAGAGCCGCCGCCACACCTTTCACTGGGTAGATCCCGCCCGTTTCCAACTCGAGGATTTCGAGGAACAGACCAAAGGTGAACAGGTGTGGGTAGCCGAACAGGGGGACAATATCTGCGGCTTTATCGCCATCTGGCAGCCCGATCACTTCGTCCATCACCTCTATGTGTCAAGCGACTGGCACGGTCAGGGGATAGGACGCGCCCTGCTGGAGCGGGGCCTCGCTGATTCGCCGCACGGCTCGCTCAAGGTTGCGACTCGCAACACGGCGGCAGTAGCCTTCTACCATCGGCTGGGCTGGCAAAACAGTGATGAGACAGGCCACTGCGAGGTCACCGGCCCTTGGTGCAAGTTATTTAGAAACTAGCGGGACGCCCGGCAACTGCGCTTTGTGGTTGAACAGGTACCAGCGGTGCCGGGGGGAAGAACCAGCGATAGAGATCGAACCAGCCATCTCGCTGGGCAATCACGACCTCATGCACCGGATCGCGCTGGAAGATCGCCACCTTGTTTTCAGTCAGCGGCACCCAGGCATAGTTGACCAGCGCATATTGCGACTGGATCAGGTTGTACTCATTGAGATAGGAGTCATCGTTACCCGATTCGTGCAGTTGGGTACGACTGTCGATGAGGTAAACAAGCTGGTTGAAGAAGGTAAGTTGAAAACCGGTCACCCGCCACTTCTCCCTGGTCGCCTCCTCCTCTTCGATCACGGTAATTTTGCCCCAGCGGCACACCCCGTGATAGTTGACTCCATTGGCTGACATTTTCAGGTCGTAATGACAGCCCAGACTGTTGATAAACATCCCGACCACAAACAGCAGCACGACAAGCAGTGGCAACAGCAGCAAGGTATTTTTCAGCGTTCGTTTCATCAGAGATCCCTTACAGCGTTTTTTCGAGCTCTTTATAGGAAAGCACGCGAACCTGGTGGCCGGAGACCAGCACCAGCGATGCCGGCTTGACTGGTGGCACGTCGCTCCGTGCCTCCATCTGGCAAACAACGCCGGTCGGCGAATCGGTGCAGTGCACATGGAGCCACTCGAAATGGAGATAGCTGGCGACAAACGCCACCAACACAGCCAGTAGCAGATTGACGTACATCAGGCCCCTTGCCAGCATTGGCCGCCCGATACCGCTGAGAAAGGCAAGTTTGGCGCGCTCACCAAAAGAACGGGGAGCCGCAGGCTCTTTGATGACCTCGTGGTCGGAGCTTGGTGATGTCGACGGTGGCTGCGCAGCCGCTGCAGGCGTGGGCTCGCTCATCGGCTCGGGCAAGGGCTCACTATCTGTTGGCAGTGCCTTGCCGTAATAGCTCTTCATCTTGCAGTTCAGATGCAGGGAGTACCCTTTTTTCGGGGTACTTCTGATATCCAGCGTCTGGGGGGATGAGGCGAAGTGGCGGCGAATATTGGCGATAGCCACGTTCAGGGAGTTGGGGCTGATGGGGCGACCCAACCAGCCGATTTCGAGCAACAGATCCTTGTCGCACACCTCGTCATGGTGATCGAGCAGATAGCTGAAAATGAGGCTCTCTGCCGATGACAAGCGCACCACCCGGGCGCTTTGCAAGTTGTCCTTGTCGGCACAGAAGATCAACTCTCGCCTTTTGACATCAAAGACATAATCACCGAAGTGATAGGCTGATATGTTATTGCCTGGCGCAACCCCCGTCATACCAACCACCTGTTATTTGCATTCATCATGAAGAAGATGGGATTCCACACCTGATAAAGCCAGATGGCGGCTCAGGACTCGCTGTAATTAAACGAAATTCTAAAGGGTCGAGATCAGCGGCACAATAGATGCAGGCAGGCATGAGCGGGGAAAATGAAAATATGCGTCCAGCGCTGTCGGACTGCGTATCGGGCAGAGCATGATGCCGCGAGTTTCGCGTATCACGATCACGCCAATCTCAGCTAAACAGTGACATGGGCATGACGAAAAACGCTGCTGGACAAGGCCCCTTGCCCCTCACGACATCTCGCAGCGCCTCACAATAAAGGGAACCTTACCTGCCCCGCAGGATGATCCAACGGGGCGAAGTGAACTGACTAGACCCGAAACTGCTTAAGCAGGGTGTCGAGTTGGGCCGACAGCTGCCGCAGATCGCTGCTGGCTTCGGCAACCTGTGCCACTCTGGCTGCACTCTCGCTGTTGAGCGTTGCAATCCGGTTGACGCTGTGGCTGACCGCCTCCGCCACCGAGTGTTGTTCTTCCGATGCCTGGGCGATATACATGTTCATCTCGCGGATCAGGCTGACCTGATTTTTAATCTTCTCCACCGATATCTGCACATCTGCCGCCTCGATGCCGGCCCGGGATGCCTTCTCCTGACTCTGTTGCATCCCGGCCCCGACATTCTGGGTCGCTTGCTGCAACCGCTTGATACTGGCACTGATCTCCTCCGTCGACTGGCGAGTACGGCCCGACAAGGTGCGTACCTCATCCGCCACCACCGCAAAACCGCGCCCCTGATCACCCGCCCGCGCCGCCTCAATGGCCGCGTTGAGGGCAAGCAAATTGGTCTGCTCGGCAATGCCGTTGATCACCTCGATGATGGTGCCAATGCTGCTGCTTTCGGTCGAAAGGGTGCGCATCAGGGTGGCGACTCGCTCCACCTCCCCCACCAGTTGATGGATGGCCTCATTGGCATGGCCCGCCAGATTGTAACCCTGCTCCACATAGAGGTTGGCCTCATCGGTGGCGCCAGAGGTTTTCACCGCATTGCCAGCCACTTCCTGCACAGCCTGACTCATTTCGGTGATGGCGGTGGCGACTTGATCCAACTCGGATTGCTGGGCGTCACTGCCTACCCGGGTATCTGCCGAGAGGGAGTCACAGAGTTCGGCGGTTTGCAACACACCGGCAGAGAGCTCGTTGATCTCCGCCACCATCTCCTGCAACTTGGCAATAAAGTGGTTGATGTTGGTGGCCAGCGCGCCCATCTCATCCTGACGGCTGATCTTCAGACGCCGGGTCAGATCCCCCTCTCCTTTGGCCAGATCAAACACCGCCTGATTCATCTGATGAAGTGGTCTCAGCACATTGCGATGAATCAGCACCATCAGCAACGCGATGATGCAGAGATCGAGCACCAGGATCTGCCAGACGGTGGTGATCAACTGCTGGCGCAGTTGGGCCTGAATGGCGGCATCACTGGTTTGCACCAGCAATCGGGCCACGGTGTTTTTCTGGCCGCTGTCGTCATAGACCAGATCATATCCCCCATAGGCAGCGGTATCGGCAGGCATGGCTGTCACGGGGGCAATGCTCCCCGCCGTGTCACGGGCAAACCCGGCTACCAGCTTGTCCTTGTTGACCACCAGCAACGCACTGAGTATATCGGCCGCCAGCTCGGACTTGAGCGATGCCTCGATAAAGGCCGATTCATAATTCCACAGCGGGCCGGGCAGGGAGAGCTGCAGCCGACCGATGGCCTGTTCGACCAGCGCACTCTGTTTGCTGTAGCTCTCCGCCTTGACTGCGTGGTAGTTGTAACCGCCAAACAACACCAGTAGCAGACTCACCGACAGGGAGGTCAACACGGCAATCCTGAACGTCAGACTTTTCCAATCCATGGTTTCCTCCCGGTTTTACGGCAGCCGGCGCAGTGCCATTGAGCGGCACTTGCTATTGGTGCTGTTACTGGTACTTGGCATTGATCTTGTCGATGGTGCCATCCGCCTTCATGGCAGCGAGGATCTCGTTGAGCTTGGTGATGAGCTCATCGGGCGTATCCTTGTTAAACGCCAAGCTCATCTGGGTTTCCTTGAACACGAAGACCGGCTTGGGTGAGGCCACCTTCTCCTTGCTGGCCAGATAGGGCGCCAGATACTGGCCGGTTGCCCAAAGATCGATGCGGCCCGCCTCCAGTTTCTTCACGTTGGCGGTATCGTTGGCCGCCAACTGCAACTTGGCAAATCCCTGGGCCTTGAGATATTCGGCGGCCGCATCACCGTTATAGCCACCCACCGAATACTGCTTGGCATCTTCCAGCGACTTGACCGTGATATTGGCGGTCGAACTGGAGAAAAACACCCAGTTGTTATTGACCAGCGGCCCTACCCACTTGAACAGTGCTTCCCGCTCCGGAGTGCGGGTCGTGGAGTAGAGGGCGGTATTGGGGGTGCCGAGGGTATCTTCGTACGCCCGTTTCCAGGGCATCAGGGTCAGCTTGTATTCGACTCCAGCACGCTTGAACAGCTCTTCGACCACCTCGGTCGACAGTCCGACAATCTTGCCCCCCTCTCCCTGCATGTTGAATGGCGGGTAATCCTCGGTCATCACGTTCAGTGGCGCAGCCTGAACAGCGCTTATCGCCATCATGGAAGAGACTGAAAAAATTGCACTTTTCCACAGCAGTTGATAGTTCATTGTAACCTCGCTTTGCTTGCCATTCATCCCTGAACATCCGCCGTTACCGATGGCGGTGCACGTTTAACCCGCTGGGGTCATGCCGGCTTTCACGGCTCGCCGCCCACCCATGTGCAGCAGCAAACAGATCCGGATTTTGCCTGTGCGCAACGAAACGCAACCGGCGAGGGAGGCTCACAACAAATCGAGGTGGAAACATGCCAGGGCAGCATAAGGGGAGTGTGGAGTGGGGCGGATAAGCCTCTGCCATACAACAGCGCCGTGGCAAAGAAGAAGCGCATCGTTTTATGACAGGGGTCTGGGAGAGAAATGATATAAAACGCCAACATCCATTTTCCCATACTGCTCGAGGAGACCTCAGAGCCAAACCTGTCCTTTAGCTAAGGTCACGAAAAGAGATACGTCAAATGAGAATGCTAACCCCCTCATCTGCTTCCAGATTAGATTCCAGATGAGCTCCGCCGAGCCAAAAAGTGGCGCGAGATACCCGAAAAACAGAAGGCCACCGCGAGGTGGCCTTCTCCAAATCAACAATAAACGTCTGGTGGAACTCAGTCCTTGGCCGCGTCCATCACACCCTCTTCGGAGTGCGCAGGCAGGATCAGGTTGAGCAGGATGGCGGCAACAGAGGCCAGACCAACGCCGGCCAGCGCGAAGTCGCCAATCTTCATCTCCAGCGCACCGACACCGACGGTCAGCGTCACGGCGACGATGGCGATATTGCGTGACAGTCCCAGGTCCACCTTGGATTCCACCAGCGTCTTGAGACCGATGGCGGCGATGGATCCGAACAGCAGCAGCATGATACCGCCCATCACCGGTATCGGGATGGAGGTGAGCAGCGCATTGAACTTGCCAAAGAAGGCCAGAATGATGGCAAACACCGCAGCCCAGGTCATGGTGACCGGATTGAAGTTGCGAGTGATCATCACGGCACCGGTCACTTCGGCGTAGGTGGTCACGGGTGGGCCACCGATGAAACCGGCAAAGCAGACGCCAATGCCGTCACCGGCCAGCGTACGGTGCAAACCCGGCTCCTTGGTGTAATCCTTGCCAGTCACGCCACCAATCGCCAACACACCACCGATATGCTCGATACAGGGGGCGATGGCTACCGGCAACATGAACAACGCAGCAGCCCAGTTGATCTCCGGGGTTTCGAAGTGGGGCAGCGCCAACCAGGGGGCGTTCACCATGCCATCGAAACTCACCTGACCCATGAACACCGCCGAGACATAACCGGCAATCACGCCGCACAGGATGGGGATCAGCTTGATCCACCCCTTGCAGAACACAGCTGCAATCAGGGTGACCGCCAGCGAGATACCGGCCAGCGTCAACGCAGTCCCCGCAGGTACTACCTGCTCACTACCGGCACGGCCCATCGCCATGTTGCAGGCAACCTGCGCCACAGAAAGACCGATCACCATGATCACCGGGCCAATCACCACCGGGGGCAGCAATTTGTGCACAAAGCCCATCCCTTTTGCCCGGATCAGCGCAGCCAGAATGAAATACATGAAACCGGCGGCAAACAGGCCAAACATGGTGGATGGCAATCCCCAGGTCTGGGTGGCGTAGATGATGGGAGCGATGAAGGCAAAGCTGGAACCGAGGAAAATCGGGACCTGGCGACGGGTGCAGAGCTGGAACAACAGGGTGCCCACACCGGCGCCAAGCAGGGCCATGGAGGGGTTCAATCCGGTGAGCAGGGGCACCAGAACCATGGCACCGAAGGCGACAAACAGGATTTGCAGCCCGGCGACACTTTGCTTGACTAAGGAAAACATGGATGTCCTTAATTTTTTGATAACTGATGGGGATATTTATCACTTTTCAGTTATCACAAGACTTTTTCAAGGCACAAAATGAACACAAATTCGTCACTTGTTACCTTTTACTGCTTGGGAAGGGCATGAAACTGGCTTTTTAGGCGGGATTCGTTGCTACAAGCATCGAGTATGCGATTTTACGCATTATTGTGACGAACGCCAATCGTTTTTCCATCATGTTTATTGTGTTCATGGTCAAAAATGCCGCCGCCAGGGGGCGCTCTATAATGGATCCTGTGAATCAAGATGGACAAGGAGTCCCCATGTCACAACCCCCATTCAAGGCCAGCCAGCGCAGATTGCTTATTGGCTCGGCCATCGCACTCGCCCTGTTTGCAAACCCGTTCAGTTATGATTTCGCCCACAATGAGTGGCAAATGAATCAGGCCTATGCCAAGTCCTGCTTTATCGCCGGCACTCGCATCACGATGGCCGATGGCTCCACCCGCCCCATAGAGACGCTCCGGGTCGGTGAACGAGTGCTGGATCAACACGGCGGCAGTAACCGGATCCTGGCGATCGAACGGGTCATTCTGGGCAAGCGCAGACTCTACGGGATCAATGATCTGCCCCCGTTCTTTACCGCAGAGCACCCTCTGCTGACCACTCGGGGCTGGGCGGCCATCTCACCGGCCATGACCCGAACCGAAAACCCGCAACTGGCGGTGCTGCCGCTATTTACCGGCATGCAGATAATGTGTCGCCCGGCACCTGCCATGGTGACGGGCAATCTGGCCCTGCAAGCCCAACCGGAATTACTGCTGGTTGAGTCACTCTGCTGGATCGAGGCATCTCCCACTACCGCACTCTTCAATCTGCTGCTCGATGGCAGCCACAGCTACATCGCCAATGAGCTGATCGTTCACAACAAAGATGGCGATGGTGGCAGTGGGGGCAACAGTGGTGGAGGCAGCGACAGCGGCGGAGGCAGCGACAGCGGCGGAGGCAGCGACAGCGGCGGAGGCAGCGACAGCGGCGGAGGCAGCGACAGCGGCGGAGGCAGCAACAGCGGTGGAAGCAGCAACAGCGGTGGAGGCAGCAACAGCGGTGGAGGCAGCGACAGCGATGGGGGCAGCGACAGCGATGGGGGCAGCGACAGCGATGGGGGCAGCGACAGCGATGGGGGCAGCGACAGCGATGGGGGCAGCGACAGCGATGGGGGCAGCGATGACAGTGGCGGCCAAGGCGAGCATGCCGGCGGAGAGCAGCATGGTGGAGGTGAACGGCATGCTGGTGGAGAAAAACATGCAGGGGGAGAACGCCATGGGGGTGGCCGCGGATTTGGCAATGGCGTTGATGACAACGGCGTAGATGCCGTTGATGCCAATGGCAACAAGCTCAGAGGTGACGGCACTGTCGATGACAACGGTGTGGATGCTGTCGATGCCAATGGCAACAAGCTCAGAGGTGACGGCACCATCGATGACAACGGCGTGGATGCCGTCGATGCCAATGGCAACAAGCTCAGAGGTGATGGAACCATCGATGACAACGGCGTGGATGCCGTCGATGCCAATGGCAACAAGCTCAGGGGCGATGGCACGGTCGATGACAACGGTGTGGATGCCGTCGATGCCAATGGCAACAAGCTCAGGGGTGATGGCACGGTCGATGATCGCCAGCAAGTGCTTACCGATGAGCAGGAGCGGGCGCTGCTCAACAACGGTTTTCGCCAACAGGGGCAACCATGATGCGATATCTGTTACCACTCTTCCTGCTCGGCCTCACTGGCTGCGCCACGGTCGACACTCCGCCGCTTTACCATCAGATGGATAAGGCAGATGTTCAACTGGCCAATCAGGCCCTTGCCAAAGCGCTGGAAACCCGCACCAAAGGGCAGAGCCTCACCTGGTTCAATCCGGCTAATCGTCACGCGGGTAGCGTCACCCCGCTACGCACCTTCCGCCATACCAGCGGGGAGTGGTGTCGCGACTATCGCGAGCAACTCTATATCGGCAAGGCGAGCCAGCAGTGGCAGGATACCGCCTGTCGCAACCAGCAAGGGCGCTGGCGGCCATTGCGAACTTAGTGAATGCCACGGGGTAAACGAAAGGGGGTAGCAGCGCTACCCCCTTGTCATCTTTACCGATCCGCTATCCGGGCGGTGAATACGCGGTTATACCCGACGATAGGGCAGGTAAACCGGCTCCCACATGTGGTTGAGGATATGCTGCTGCAGATCCTGACCGATTAGCGGGTGGGAGGGATCCCGGCGCACGATATCCTTGAGCACGGCGGTCGCCACATGCACCGAGATGCTGCGAAGCTCGCGAATGCGGGGATAAACGGCCCCTTTCGCCAGATCCACCTCACTCACGCACTCAGCTAGCGCAAAGGCGGCGGTAGTGAATACATCGGGCGTGATCTCGCGGAGCTGGCTGACGATGGCCGCCAGACCTACACCGGGGAAGATAAAGACGTTATTGCCCTGCCCGACCCGAAACTCCTGCCCCTCGTAGCTCACATCCTTGAACGGGCTGCCTGTCGCGACAATGGCTTTGCCCTTGCTCCAGCGGTAGATATCCTCCGGCAGCGCTTCACAGTTGGCGGTCGGGTTGGAGAGCGGGAACACCATGGGGCGCTCGCAATGCTGCAGCATCAGCTGGATATGCTCTTCCTGGAAGGCACCGCCCGAGCCGCTGGTACCCAACAACACGGTAATGGGTACATGACGCAGCACATCGGCCAGATTGGCCTTGCCGGGCACCTCGGTATCCCAGCCCGCCAGCAGCAGCCCCGGCTTGGCGTAGCGACGCTTGTACTCGTCGAGCCCATCCCGGTTGTCGCACACCAGCCCCTGGGTATCCAGAATGTAGATGCGATCGCGGGCCGCCTGCGGATCCATCCCCTCGCGGATCATTCCCGCGCAGATCTGATCCGCGACGCCAACCCCACCGGCGCCAGCGCCGTAGACCAGATAGTTCTGCTGACCCAGGGTCTCCCCCTTGACCTTGACCGCGCCGATGATACCGGCCAGCACCACGGCACCGGTGCCCTGAATGTCATCGTTGAATGACGGCAGTGACTGCTGGTAGCGGGCCAGATTGTTGAAAGCATTGGATTTGCTGAAGTCTTCCCACTGCAGCACGGCGTTGGGGAAGTGGCGCTTGACCCCCTGCACGAACTTGTCGATGAACTCTTCGTACTCCTTGCCGCGAATGCGCTTGTGGGGGCGGCCCAGATACATGGGGTCATCGAGCAGTTTCTGGTTGTCGGTGCCCACATCCAGCGCGATGGGCATGCAGCAGGCGGGGTGAATACCGGCCCCCAGGGTATAGAGCGCCAGCTTGCCGATGGGGATCCCCATGCCGCCAACGCCCTGATCGCCGATCCCCAGAATGCCCTGGCTGTCGGTGACGACTATGATGCGGATCGATTTAGCATCGAAGTGACGGGCCTGACTGCCCATGTCATCCACGTTGTCCGGGGTGATGTAGAGGCCGCGCGGCTTCTGGAAGCGGTGGCTGAACTCCTGACACGCCTTTCCCACGGTCGGGGTATAGATGTAGGGAGTCATCTCCTCCACATGGCGTGACAACAGGGCATAGAATAGAGTCTCGTTGCGATCCTGCAGGGCACGCAGGTTCTGGTACTTCTCGATATCGCTGCAAGCGCTCTTGAACCCCTCATACACTCGCTCGAGCTGGGCTTCAAAAGTTTGCACCTGAGGCGGCAGCAAACCATCGAGATCAAAATCGGCCCGCTCCTGTTCGGTGAAGGCCGTGCCCTTGTTGAGGTATCGATTGTTAAGCAGATCAGTGCCGGTCAGTGCAACGGGGCGAAAATCCTGTCCCTGTGCATCTTTCCACAGCAGATATTGTCCGGTAGCCATAGTCATTCTCTTTGATTTACGTGAAATTGCCGTTCGGCAGGAGAGCAAGACTCATAATGAAATCAATCATATGACGTTTACTCGATCGGTTTTGTGAGCTTGGGCATACCCTGCGGCCAAAATAGGCGCCGGCGACCCCGGCGAGACAAATATCCACGGCAAGGAATGAGACTCATGTTAGCATTGCGGGCAACCCAGCCCCTTTCACCGCATCATAGCCGGGAGTGACCTGATGCCCTCGCCTCTGCCAGCCTGCGCCCCCTTCTTCCTGCTATGCGCCTGATCCCGCTGCTTGCTCTGTGGTTGTTTCTGGCCTGCCAGTCGGCTCTCGCCGCACCGGGCCGGGTGCTCAACATCATCGTGGGTGAATGGCCCCCTTTCGTCTCCGAGCAGTCAAAACAGCACGGTCCAGTGGCCCACCTTATCAGCGATCTGTTCAAGGAGGCGGGCTATGAGGTGAAGTTCCACTTCGCCCCCTGGGGCCGGGTCTATTCGCTGGCGGCCAACAGCCAGCTCTACGACGCCACCGCAGTCTGGATGCACAAAACGGAGCGGGAGCAGGATTTTCTGTTCAGCGAAGCGGTGCTGCAGGAGCAGTTTGTCTTCTTCTCCCTCAAATCACGGCAGCTGCAAGCCGAGCGCCTTGAGCAGATCATCGGCATGCGGTTGGGGGGCGATATCGCCTACAGCTACGGGCCCGAGCTGGACAAGATGGTGGCCGATGGCAAGGTAACCCAACAGAAAGTCACCGACGTGAAACAGAATTTCGGCAAGCTGCTGCGCGGACGGATCGACCTCTATCCGCAAGAGCTGCGAGTCGGTCTGGCCGAGTTGCAGAGCCAGCTCGACCCCGCCAGCGCAGCACTCATCACCCACAGTCAGACCCCTTTTCTGCGCAACGACAGCTTCGTGATGTTCCCGCGCAAGATGCCGGATTCAGCCAAACTGCGGGTTCAGTTCAATCAGCAGTTGCAGCAGGCCATCGCCAGCGGACGTTATAAGCGCTACTTCGAACTGCTTTCCCGGGGGGACTATTAACCTTGGCGAGGCAAAAACAGAAAGGATAAAACAACGGTGGCGGCCCTTTGTGGCCGCCACCTCTGTGATGCTTGTCAGCGGCCGGCATTAGCCGCTGATGCCCACCTCCAGCTTGAACGGCGTCTTGGCCTTGCTGCTCTCGGCCGCCCCCATCTGGTAGACCCGAATGGTATAAGTGCCCTTGGCGGGCAGGGTCGCCTCAAAGTTGTTCCCTTCGGTAGAACCGATAAACATCGCCTCCCCCTTGCTGCCTGGCGGCAAAATATTGAAGTAGGGCTTGCCGGTCAGGATCACCACCATGCTCTGCCCCTTGTTGGCCGTCAGCTTGTAATCAAGGGTCTGGCTACCCTGAATGGTGCCGTTGATAGTCGCCCCTGACTCCCCCTTCTTGAACTGCACCTGCTGGGTCTTGATCCCGTCAGCCGCCTGCGCCACGCCCGCAATACCACCGAAGAGCGCAGATGCACATACCGCTGCCAGCCATGCTTTTCTCATCATTTGTCATCCCTTGTGTGAATGGACCCCCCTGTTACTGTTGCTCAAGGTGGCCCAAAAAACCATCGCCGTTTGCGGCATCGCTCAATCAATTTGCCATCACGATCGACCCGCCATCAAAAGGGGCGCCGCAGCGCCCCTTCTCTTTACTCTTTGTCGACCATCAGCTTGATTTGCCCGCCTTGGGCTCATCGAGGGTGTGCTTCACCTCTTCATACCAGAGGTCGTGGTGCTCCTTGGCCCAGGTCTCGTCCACCTCGCCGGTCACCATCCCCTCCAGCGCCCCTTCCAACTGGAACAGACCCATGTAGATATGGAAGATAAAGCCGCAGATAAGGATCAAGGCGCCTACGATATGGATGAAGCTGGCCCACTCCATCTGACGGCGCAGCTGGCCGAAGATGGGGAAGTCCAGAAATAGTCCGGTCGCCACCACAATGCCGCCAAACCAGATGAGCAACCAGAAGATCGCCTTCTCGCCGCCGTTGGAGAAGCCCGCCGAAGGATGGCTTCCCTTGTGCTTGCCAAGCATGCCACCAAACTTCATGAACCACTGCACATCCACCATGTTGACGATGTTGTGGCGGAACCACTTGATGAGCACCCCCATCAGGCAAAGGAAGAAGAGCGGCCCCACGTAGTTGTGGAACACCTTGGCAAACCAGATCCAGTTCTCCCACACCCCGAGGCTCACCACCGGCTTGATGAAGTACTTGCCGTAGATGATGGCCAGCCCCGACCCGGAGAGGGTCAGAAACATGGCCGCCGTGGTCCAGTGCAGCGCCCGATCCAGCCGGCTCCAGCGCTTGAGCTTGCGCCCGGTGCGCGGTTTGGAGAGCTTGGTCTGCCCCACCACCCAGTACATCAGGCCACACATGGCGAGCGACCCGAAAATGGCGATGGCGCCGAGCGGCGACACCCACTTGGTCTTCACCTCGAACCAGAGCTGGCCCGGCACCGAGATAAGTACCCCGTGCTCCGGCGAGCGGGAGGTGGTCACCCCCTCCTGCCCATCCTTCACCGCCCGCCAATAATCGGCGCCGGCAAAGCCGACCGCCTCTTTCTGCGCATCAGCGAAGCCGGGCGCGCTGAACAGCAGCAAGGCCGTCAGCAGCGCTGTCAGCCAGTGTCTCATTGGCCATCCTCCTGCTTGCCAAGCTTGAGCCCCTTGCCTCTGCCATCGTGAGGTTTGCTGGCGTCGCGATAGAGCGCCTGTTCATCAGCCCCCCAAGCTGCGTGAGGAGCACCGCGATAGGCAACCCGCTCGCGGAAGATGTCGGAGATAACCTGCGCATCCCCCGCCAGCAGTGCCTTGGTGGAGCAGAGCTCGGCACACATGGGCAGCTTGCCCTCGGCGATGCGGTTGGCACCGTACTTCTGGCGCTCTGCCTCGCTGTGATCCTCTTCCGGGCCGCCGGCACAGAAGGTGCACTTGTCCATCTTGCCCCGATCGCCAAAGGCAGCGGTCTTCGGGAACTGGGGCGCCCCAAACGGGCAGGCAAACAGGCAGTAGCCGCAACCGATGCAGAGATCCTTGTTGTGCAGCACGATGCCGTCGTCGGTGTGATAGAAGCAGTCGGCCGGGCAGACCGCCATGCAGGGGGCGTCGGTGCAGTGCATGCAGGCGACCGAGATGGAGGTCTCCCCCGGCAGGCCGTCGTTGAGGGTCACCACCCGGCGGCGCTGGATGCCCCACTCGAGGGCATCGTCGTTCTCGTTCTTGCACGCCGTCACACAGCCGTTGCACTCGATGCAGCGCTTGGTGTCACACATGAATTTCATTCTGGCCATGGGATCAGGCTCCTACTTTGCGAAAACGGCACAGGGTGACCTTGGTCTCCTGCATCTGGGTGACCGGGTCATAACCATAGGTGGTGACTATGTTGACCGACTCCCCCAGCACATAGGGGTCTGACCCTTCCGGATATTTGGATCGCAGATCCTTGCCCTCGAAGTGGCCGCCGAAGTGGAACGGCATAAAGGCGAGCCCCGGTTTGACCCGCGGGGTCACCAGCGCCTTCACTTTGACCCGGCCCCCTTCCGGCCCCTCGACCCACACATCCTGACCGTCGCGCACCCCGACATCGTTGGCATCCGCCGGGTTCATCTCGACGAACATCTCCTGCTGCAATTCAGCCAGCCAGGGGTTGGAGCGGGTCTCATCGCCGCCCCCCTCGTATTCGACCAGACGGCCCGAGGTGAGGATGATGGGGAACTCCTTACTGACATCCTTCTCCTGCACCGAGGCGTACTGGGTCGGCAAGCGCCACAGGCTCTTCGAATCAGGCCAAGTGGCGTAGTCAGCCAGCAAGTCGCGGCGCGGGGTATAGAGCGGCTCGCGGTGCTTGGGCACCTGATCCGGGAAGGTCCACACCACGCAGCGCGCCTTGGCGTTACCGTAGGGCACGAAGCCGTGCTTGATGGCGACCCGCTGGATACCGCCGGAGAGATCGGTCTTCCAGTTCTTGCCCTCGGCCTCTTTCTTCTCGGCCTCGGTCAGCTCATCCCACCAGCCAAGCTGTTTCATCAGGTCGGCAGTGATCTCGGGATAACCGTCTTCCACCTCGCTCCCTTTCGGCCAGGAGTCTTCGGCGAGCAGCGAGACGCCCTGATACTCGATGCCGAAGCGGGCGCGGAAACCGCCACCCCCTTCCGACACCGGAATACTGGTGTCGTAGAGGATATGGCTGCCGGGGTGCTTCATCTCAGGGGTGCCCCAGCAGGGCCAGGGCAGACCGTACACTTCGCCACTGACCGGGCCGCCCTCGGCCTTGAGGTTGGTCTTGTGGAAGGTGTGCCAGTTCTGCTGGTGCGCCTTGAGCCGCTCCGGGCTCTGGCCGGTGTAGCCCACACTCCACATGCCGCGGTTGTATTCGCGGGTGATGTCTTCCAAGAGCGGCTGGTTATTCTCCACCTTGATGTGCTTGAAGAGCTCATCGGCAAAACCGAGCTTCTTGCTCAGCAGATACATGATCTCGTGGTCGACCTTGGATTCGAACAGGGGTTCTATCACCTTGTCACGCCACTGCATGGAGCGGTTGGTGGCGGTCACGGAACCATAGGTCTCGAACTGGGTGGTGGCCGGCAGCAGGTAGACGCCGTCGGTGCGATCGTTCATCACCGAGGCGACGGTGGGGTACGGGTCGACAATCACCATCATGTCGAGCTTTTGCATCGCCTTCTTCATTTCCGGGCCGCGGGTCTGGGAGTTGACCGCATGGCCCCAGTAGAACATGGCGCGGATATTGGAGCCCTGCTCGATGAGATCGGCGTTCTCCAGCACACCGTCCACCCAGCGGGAGACCGGAATGCCGTTGTTGTTCATCGGCAGCTTGCCGTTGTAGGCCTTGTTGTCAAAGCGCGCCTTGATCCACTCGTAATCCACATCCCACACCCGGGCCCAGTGCTTCCAGGAGCCCTCTTCCAGCCCGTAGTAACCGGGCAAGGAATCGGAGGTGACGCCAAAGTCGGTGGCACCTTGCACGTTGTCGTGACCACGGAAGATGTTGGTGCCCGCCCCGCTCTTGCCCACGTTACCGAGGGCCAGTTCGAGGATGCAGTAAGCGCGGGTGTTGTTGTTACCTGTGGTGTGCTGGGTACCGCCCATGCACCAGACCACGCAGCCGGGGCGGTTGTCGGCCAGCAGTTTGGCGGCGCCATAGACCTGCTGCTCGTTGAGGCCTGTCACCCGCTCTACTTCGGCCGGAGTCCAACGCGCCACCTCTTTTTGCACCTCATCCATGCCGTAGACGCGGGTGCGGATGAACTCCTTGTCTTCCCAGCCGTTCTTGAAGATGTGCCAGAGCATGCCCCAGATAAAGGCGACGTCGGTACCCGGGCGCAATGAGAGGTACATGTCCGCCTTGGCGGCAGTGCGGGTGCGGCGCGGGTCGACCACCAAAATCTTGCAGCCGTTGCGCTCTTTGGCCAGCAGGATGTGCTGCATGGCGACCGGGTGGGCCTCCGCCGGGTTGGAGCCGATAAACATGATCGACTTGCTGTTGTGCATGTCGTTCAGGCTGTTGGTCATGGCGCCGTAGCCCCAGGTGTTGGCGACGCCAGCGACCGTGGTGGAGTGGCAGATCCGCGCCTGGTGATCCACGTTGTTGGTGCCCCACAGGGACGCCATCTTGCGAAACAGGTAGGCCTGCTCGTTGGAGTGCTTGGCGGAGCCGAGCCAGTAGACGCTGTCGGGGCCGGACTCCTTGCGCAGGCGCAGCACCTCGTTGCCCACCTCTTCGATGGCCTGATCCCAGCTGATGCGCTGCCACTTGCCGCCCACCAGCTTCATCGGGTACTTGAGGCGACGCTCGCCGTGGCCGTGCTCGCGCAGGGCCGCTCCCTTGGCGCAGTGACCGCCAAGGTTGAAGGGGTGATCAAAGGCCGGCTCCTGACCGGTCCAGACGCCGTTCTGCACCTCGGCATAGACGCCGCAGCCCACCGAGCAGTGGGAACAGATGGTGCGCTTCACCTCGACCGGCACCCCGGCCGCCACGGTTTTGGCCTCGGCCCGCTGCATCATGGCCGGTGCCAGCCAACCGGCGGCCACGGCGCCACCGGCCACCAGACCCGAGTTGACCATAAAGGCGCGGCGGGTCAGCCCCTGACCGCGAATGGCCTCATTGCCCTGCTCGCCCGCCTGGGGCTGCTCGGCACGTTTTGTCAGTTTCATGAGTTCTCCTTCACTGATCCGGCTCAGTCGGTGCCGCGCAGGGTGCGATAAAAGTCGTGAACATGGGGGGTCTCCCGATAGCCCTTGTCAGGCTTGGTATCGTGGGTCAGCACCTCTTTGCCCACCACCCGGCCGGTGGCACCGGCCAGCACGCCTATGGTGGCGACCACGCCAACTCCCTTGATCAGATTGCGGCGGGACGGGTCTTTCAGCTTTTCATCGCTCATTCTTGTGACCTCTGTTTTTGTAATTTCCGGCGCCTGCGCGCCAGCTTCGCGTCCAATGGATATCTCATCTGCTCGTCTTGTTATGCATAGATAGGGGCGTCAACCCGTCACCACGCAGGCGCCAAACGGCAGGCGCAATTCGTTTTCCAGCTTGAAGAAATCTTCGGCAAGGGCGCCGACCGCCCGGTAGAAGCTGCCCCCTTTCGCCTGTTGCTGATCGCGGCAGCAGGCAAGTACCCAGGGGGCAAGGTGGCGCTCATAGAAGCGGTTGCGATCCGGGTGCTGCTCGGCAATCAACACCGCCATTACCTCACAGAGGGCGGCCAGATGATCTTCCGGCTCGCACACTCCGCTCTGGCGCTCGAAACCCAGCGACTGCAGATCTGCGCGCAGCACCGCCAGCGGCAGCTCCATCAATGAGCCGGTGAGATACCAGGAGGCAAACGGCACGATCTCCCCGCGCCCCAGCCCGATAAAGAGATCCTGATACTCTTCGGCAAGCTCGTTTTCGTGGTGGCTGCTGGCCGCCAGCTGCACCAGCCCCAGCCCTCTGGCAAAGGGGCCCGGCATAGCCTGCAACCCTTGCAGCCAGGCGAGCTGTTCACCACGGGGGGCGGCGCGCCAGAGGCTTGCCAGCAGGGCGTAGAGATCGGCGCTGCTCTGTTCCAGTTCGGTCATGGTCAGTTCGCCAGCCTTTTCGTTATGTTGTTCACTCATCACTGGCCCCTCATACCTTGAGCTGGGAGACGGGATCCGCCGCCAGCGCCGCAAACACATCCTTGACCCGACAGTCCTCGCACATCAGCAGCCGCTGGGCGGCCTCGTTCTGGAAGTGGGAGTGACCGGCCAGTTTTTGCTGGATGCGGCGGATCATCGAGGCGGGCGCGAACGGCTTGGAGCAGCGAATGCAGCAGGCAGCCTCTTCGGCTTTGAGGCTCTGCACGGCGCGGCGCGCCTCGGGCACAGGTTGCAGACGGGGCGTAAGCACGATGGCCTGCTCGGGGCACGCCTTTTCGCACATGCCGCACTGGATGCAGTCCTGCTCGATAAAGTTGAGGCCGGGCGTGTGCCCAACCGCATGCAGGGCGCGGCTCGGGCAGACCGCCACGCAGCCCATGCAGAGGGTGCAGTCAGCTTCTTTCAGCTCCACACTGCCGTAAGGGGCGCCGTGGGGCACCGCCAGCGGCTCGCGGTTCCCTTCGTTGGCCTGCCAGAGGGCATCGAAGGCGGCAAACAGGTTTTCCCGTTTGTCCCCTTTGAGCGGCTTCTCCAACAAGGCAACGGTTGGCAGGCCGGAGATCGGCTTATCTTGTTCGGCATCCGGGTTAAACAGGGCGATGCGATCGGCAGCGAGACCGGCCCCCGCCAACAGCACGGCGGCGCTCGCCAGTTCCCGCTCAACCAGTGCCCGCACACTTGCGGGGGCGTCATCGCCCAGCGCAATGCGCACCGCACTGGCGCCATAGGCGAGTGCGGCGAACCAGCTCTCGATGCCTAAACTCGCGCTCTCCTCCACCCAGACCGGCAGCCAGTTGGCAGGCAGGCGGGTGAGTTCGACTTCAACCCATTCGCGCTCGTTTTCACCGGCGATCAGCAGTCGAGGCGCTTCGCCGCCCGCCTCCCGATAATGCTTGAGCAAGCGCAGCAGGTAGTCGCCGCTGGTGTTGGCATCGGGCTGATGATAGGTAATCGCCCCGGTCGGACAGGCAGAGGCGCAGCTACCGAAGCCCTGACAGAGATGGGGATCGATCTGGATGCGACCATTGATGGGCTTGAGCGCATCGGTCGGGCAGACATCGAGGCAGCGGCTGCAACCGGGCACGCCGCGGGCGGTAAAGGCGCAGGCCTCGGGGTCGAGGCGAAAATAGCGCGGCTTGTCGAAGATACCGGTCAGCGCGCAGATCTCGACAAGCCGTTCGGCCAGCCCTTGGTCATCGGCAAGATGCAGATAACCGACCGGCGGGCGCTCCAGCGCAAAGAGCGGGGCGCGGCCCAGATCGGCCACCAGATCAAAGTGCGGTTCGCGTGGCTGTTCACTAACAGCAGCCGCTTGTTGTGGAAAGCAGAGCGCAGCCAGGTTAACCCGCTCACCCTGCCCATTGAGGCCAGTGAGCTGGAACTGGCCGAGATACCCTGTCAGGCTCGGCTCGCGCAGGGTCAGGGCCGCGAGGGATGCGGTGGCATCGAAAATGGCTTCGAGATCGGCCGCCTCGGCGTCATGCACCGCTTCGGTCACCAGCAGGGTGGGCTTTACCCCGGCAGGCAGCTGGCTGGCGGCGCGGCGAATGCGATCTTCCGGGCCGACCAGCAGCAGGCGCCCCTGACTCCGGTAAGAGACAGTGGCCGGGATCAGGTTGTCGGTCTTGACCGTATGCTGCAGGGCATAGGCGCGCGCGTTATGCTCGGCCGCCCCCGCCTCGCGGGCTAGATTTGGGGCCAGATTTGGGGTCAGATTTGGCAATGTTTGTTCAGTGCTCACATACGCTCCTGTGCGCGCCACCTCATGGGATGGGCGCTTGTTGGTAAGCCGAGAGAGCAAGAGGCGAGCCAACTCCCCCGGAAAAAAAGTGACTGACAGGGAGTCAGGATCCTGAGGGTTCCATTCCCCCACCTTTGGTTGGGACATTTTGTCCACCAGAGGAAACCAAAATGTCCCGATCGTCGGTGTGGGTTTGAGAATGGTTATCAGCCAGCTCGTCGGCGGCAGGTTCGCTGGCAACCGCCCCCGGTTCGGCGGATCCGCTGGCCGGATTGGCCGATTCGCTCTCCGGGGCGGTTACCTGATCCACCAGCCAGTTGCGCAGCCCGGCAGTCAGGGCCGCGGGCAGCAATTCGGGCTGGCTGAAATCCTGGGTGTAGTCGTCGAGCCCATCCGGTTTGTGGCTGCGAAACATGGCCCGCAGCGTCTCCTTGTCGGGGAGTTTGGCCTTGCCCGGCTGGGCTGTTGTTAGCGGCGGTTCGCCACTCTCGGTCCCCTCAACGGCAAGGGATTCACAGCTCCCCTTGTCAGTACTGACTACGGGGCTATCCATCGCGGCATCTGGAGTTTCAGTTTCGCCGCTGCCTTCGATGGGGGCGGCAACCGCCTCGGGGCTAACCTCTTCCCGTGGCTGCAATGCCTGATGCTTGCGCGCCTCACTCTTGCGAGACGACCAGCGTTTGAGGAACTCACTCATGGGCGCGATTTCCGCTGTCACTGCCACGCTCGCGGCCATCGGGGCCGGTGGCTTTCACGGCGCCGCAGCTGGCTTGATCCTGGCTATCGACTCCCAGCTGATCCTGCGCCCGTCCCTTGCCCTTTTTGCCCTTGCGACGGGCCTCCAGCAGCTCGCCATGGCGACCGATAAAGGCTTCCACCCAAGCTTGCAGCGCTTCGGGCAGCGGGCAGGAGAGCACCTGCCGCTCGCCATCCATATAGGCGGCGGCCACGGTCTGGCTCAAGGTCAAGCCATCGGCCACAAAGCCACTGTCCACGCGGCTTCCGGTGACAAAGAGACGGGGCGAGCCGGAGCTCAAATTGAAGCGATAATCCCCCCGCTCATCGCGAAACAGGGTAAGGGGCAAGGCACCTGCAGCCTCGGGCTCGGCGGGATGAAGCGCCGCAATCTCGAAACGGCGGCTCTGCCAGCGGCCAACCTGGCTGTCGATGGCCTTTAACTCCAGTTGCAGCCAGCGCTGCGGGGGCAAGGTATTGGTTGTCTCTTGCACTGTCACGGCTCCCATCAGAAGGTCTCTGCCGCACCGCCCTCCCCCTTGAACCACCCCGTTCGGGGCGGATCACGGCAGGATCTTCAGGGCGGCCACGGCCATCAATGGGATAAGACATAGCAAGAGTGGGGCCAAGGCCGGTTTGGTCGACGCTTGGGGCTTTGATGCGGGTTGGCGCGGGCGTAGGTTGGTGCAGAGCGCAGCGAAGCCCAACATGCGGAGTAAAACCAATCAGCCTGTGTATCTAATCGAGGGAGTGGCAATAATCGAATATGCCTGAATTATCCGATTATTGCCTTGATAAGAATGTTCGCGGTAAACATTGAGCGTCACTTTGTTCAGCGCCAACCTACTATTTAGCCCAACATGTTAAATATTTGTTGCTATTCACCATATTCCACTTCATAAAAATCATTTCCAGCCAATTCTATCTCTTCGAATAGTTCATGATATGAAGATTTCATATCATTTATGAAAGCCATATCACCACCACAATGCTTCATCAAAAAAATTGTCCGTATATCAGAAAGAACACAGATATCTGATATAGCTCGAGCTATATGGGCCAATTTGACAACCTTACGTCGATCCGGCTCTCGAGTATCTCGCTCCCAAATCATTCCAACACCATCAGCATCTTTATGAATTAAATGGCTGCTCATTCCAAAATTATATGATAAATGAACCAAGTCAGAGAGCACTTTATCTTCACTCTTGGAAAAACAGTTAAGAATTTCACTGAATGACCACTTTTGCTCGAGAAGACTACGACTTTTCTTGTTTGAACCATGCCTAATATTTTCAATATCTTGTTGATCTAAAATTAGATCTTCCATTGCTTTCCATTTAGGAACGCAATATCCATTTGCTGCTGTTAAAAATGAGCTTGCTTTATCACTCCTTTTAATTGAAGCATATTCAGGAAGCACAAACCAATACTCTTTAGCTTTCTCTAAGATCTCATCATCAGAGCCTTGCAACATATATACATACTTAATTACACCTTCAGATATGGAACGCAGTATTATCTCTGCATCCCACTCCAACCCCTCCCTTAAAAGGATAAGTGAACTTTGGCTGCTAAAATGACATGATAAATACAATTGACTACTAACGAATCTAACGAGAGGTTCCATTCCTTTATAATCCAAACTTAGGAAGGGTTTACAGTAATCAAATTGGTCCCCAATGTAATGACTAGCAAGTGCACTCCATTTTTTAAGATAACTCTCCATCACTACCTATACCTCACCATAAAAAATTAGCTATCAATTTAAATAACCAAAAGCGAGCGAATAACTAAGAATATTTTATTTATATAGTCATGTTCTTAAAAATATTTGTCCAGCTAATATTACTAACAAACCGAATATGCCAGCTGCACCGCAAAGAACTTTACGTTCTGGAACAAAACTTGCTGTACCCCTCCCCTTAGATCCCGGCAACGGTCGCGAGGGGCCCATGACACCGACCTTTATCAAAAGTAATGCTGCCGCCCAGCTCACCATGGCCGTCGAGGTGATGGATGAACAGGGCACAATCAATACCCGCCAAATCGCCTGTGAGCGGCCACTGACGGTCTACCTCAACTGGAAGGAAATCGTAACCCTGATGACGCTGGGGGCCCGCCCCGAGGCGCTGGTGCTGGGTTATCTGAAAAATCAGGGCTTTATCGAGGATATTTCGGCCATCGAGTCGGTGATCGTCGACTGGGAGAGCGAGGCCGCCGCCGTGGTGAGCAGCCAGCAGGCCGCCGATCTCGACAAATCCTTGGAGAAGAAGACGGTCACCTCCGGCTGCGGTCAGGGCACCATGTATGGCAGCGTGATGAAGAAGCTCGAAGGGGTGGTATTGGCGGCGCCCGAGCTTAAACAGAGCACCCTCTACGCCCTGCTCAAGGCGCTGTCGGCCCATAACGAAACCTACAAGATGGCCGGTGCCGTGCATGGCTGCGCCATCTGTCGCGGCAGCGAAATCCTCTCCTTTGTCGAGGATGTGGGGCGCCACAATGCGGTGGATACCCTGGCGGGCGAGCTATGGATGCGCGGCGAGAGTGGCCATGACAAGATCTTCTACACCACCGGGCGGCTCACCTCGGAGATGGTGATCAAGGTGGCGCAGATGGGCATTCCGGTGCTGCTGTCGCGCTCCGGCGTCACCCAGATGGGGCTGGATCTGGCCCGCCAGCTCGGCATCACCATGATTGCCCGCGCCAAGGGGCGCCACTTCGAGGTATTCAGCGGCCACGACCATATGGTGCTGGACGAGAAGCCGCCGGTGCTGGCGCCCAGTCCGGCCGGTCGCGGGATGCGGGACTAAGCCATGAACGAGTTTATGAACGTGAAGCAGGTGGCGGAATACCTCGATCTCAACGAGAAGAAGGTCTACCAGCTCGCCAACGAGGCGCGCATCCCCGCCACCAAGGCGACCGGAAAGTGGCTGTTTCCCCGCTCCCTGCTCGATCGCTGGCTGCTCGGCAGCTGCCACGAGGGGGTGATGAACGACCGGCTGCTGCTGGCGGGCTCGGACGACGTGCTGCTGCACTACGCCAGCAGCCGCTTGGCCCAGCAGCTCGGCACCCAGGCACTGGTGGGCTACACCCCGTGCGGCACCCGTCAGGGGCTGGCGATGCTGGCGCGCGGCCATGTGGATCTCTGCGCCATCCACTGGGGGCAGGCCGAAGAGGCCCACCTGCGCCACCCGGCGCTGGTGCAGCAGTATCAGGGCCACCGGCAATGGGTGATCGTTCATGGATTCAGGCGGGTGCAGGGTCTAGTGCTGCGCCAGGGGCTGCAACCCAAGGAGGCAAAAGAGGCGCTCGACTGGCGCTGGGCCATGCGTCAGGAGGGGGCTGGCAGCCAGCGCGCCCTGCAGGAGTGGCTGCAAACGCAAGGGGAGTCGCTGACCCGGCTGGAGCGCACCCTCGAGGTCAACAGCGAGCGGGAGCTGGCCGCCGCCATCAGCCGCGGCGATGCGGATGTCGGGCCCGGCGCCCAGAGCACCGCCACCGAGTTTGGCCTCGGCTTTATGCCGCTGTCGCAGGAGTGCTTCGATCTGGTGATGCCGCAGGGGGTCTTCTTTCGCACCCTGCTGCAACAGCTGATCGGCTGGCTGCAATCCCCCGAGGGGCGCGAGCTGGCGGCCCGCCTCGGCGGCTATGACCTGACCCAGAGCGGCAAGCTGGTGTGGAGCCCGCAGTAAATAACCACTCACCCACCGACAAAACAGCCCGCTAACCATGTTGACGGGCTGTTTTTATCACGGGCCTTTTTATAACAGCATCAATCGCTTGTCTCACGCCCCTCGGCATTGAGCGCAATGCGCCACCCTTCCAGTTTCGCGGGCTCGCTACCGCTGGGCAGCAGGGCGTGGCTGCGCAGCCGCACGGTAAAGCAGCTCCCCTGCCCCGGGGTGGAGTCCACCAAGAGCTCCCCACCCCAGCGGCTGATGATACGGTGGCTCAGGGCCAGCCCCAGACCGGTGCCGGTGGCGCGAGTGGTGAAGAAGGGGTCGAAGATCTTGTCGATAATGGCCGCCTCGATGCCGCTGCCGTTATCGATCACCCGCACTTCTGCCCCGCGCAACTGACCGAGTTCATCGACCCAGTCGCGGCTCTCGACCCGGATCTCCCCCTGCTCTCCCAGCGCGTGGCTGGCGTTGACCAGGAGGTTGATCAGCACCTGTAGCAGCTGCTGACGATCCGCCTCGATGGGCTGCTGGGCCTTGAGATCGGCCACCAGCTCCACCTGCTGCTGACGCAGGGCGGAGCGCACCAGGGTCAGGCTCTCCTCGATGATGGGGTTGAGGTGCTGCCACACCGGTGCGGTCTCGTAATCGCCGGGGCGCGAATATTGCAGCAGGCTGCGGGTGATGGCGCGAATGCGCTCGATCTGGGCCAGCACCAGCGCCAGCTCCTCGCTGACCGGCTCGGCCGCCTCCCCCAGCTCCAGCTTCATCAGCTCCACATTGCCGAGGATCACCGCTAGCGGGTTGTTGATCTCGTGGGCCACCCCGGCGGAGAGCTCGCCAAGGGCCGCCAGCTTCTCGCTGATCAGCAGCTGCTGGCGCGCCTCGGTCAGCATATGGATATGATCTTCCAGCTCGGCGGTCTTGAGCTCGAGGCTTTGGGTACGCTCGGCCACCTTCTGCTCCAGCTCATCGGCACTGCGGGCCATCTGCTGCTGATGCGCTTCCTGCCTGTCCAGCATGGCGTCGAACTGGCGACCGAGCTGGGCCAGCTCGTGGTCGGGATCGAGGGCCAGCGGGCCGATGCGAGCCGACTCCCCGGCCTGCACCTGCCGCACCACCTTGTGCATCCGCTCGATGGGGGAGAAGAGATCCCGCGCGCCGCGATAGACCAGCAGGCCGGAGAGCAGCAACAGCAGCACTACGCCGGAGCCCAGCTCCACCAGATTGGTGAGGTAGGTGCGGATAATGGGCCACTCGAGAAAGCCCACATAGAGCATGCCGAGCCGCTCGCCCCTGGCTCCCAGCAGCGGCTCGTAACCCGAGACATACCAGGCATCGTGGACGAAGGCGCGGTCAACCCACATCTCCCCTCGCCCCAGTACCTTTTCGCGCACTGGCGGCGAAACCCGGGTGCCCACCGCCCGACCCACCTGACGGCTGCTGCTGACCGGCACGTTGGTGCTCACCCGCAGATCGTCGAGAAACAGGGTGACGGTGCCAACACTGCCATCCGGCAGGGTGTTTTTGGCAAACACCTGCCCCTTGAGCTCATCCACCAGCCGGGTGCTGCCGTTGACAAGCTCGCCCCCCTCCAGCACGGCCCAAAGGGAGCCGTCGCGGCCCATCACAGGGGTCAGTGACAGGCTGATCAGTCCCCTGTCCTCAACCACCCTAGTGCCATCCCGTTGCCACAGCACGGCCCGCTTGGCCAGTTGCGGGGAGAGGGTGAGCATCTCCTGCTGCGACCAGACCACGAAGTGGCTGACGCTGCGTCCGGCCGTGAGGGCGGCACGCTCCTGCGCTGTCAGCTGATCCAGCTCGGGGCCACGGCGTAAGCGCAGAAAATCGAGACCATAGTTGGCCGCCAGCGGCATCACCCAGTCATGCAGCTGATCCGGCGATTCCCGCAGCCGAAGCTGAAAAGCCCAAGCATCACGCAGATGCTCGAGATGCTCGGTCTGGCGCTGCTGCTGCACCGTGATGGCGTGGTGGGCCACCCCAAGATCGCTGCGCACCGTGGTGAGCAGGTTCTGCCAGCTGTAGGTGAGAGTCCAGTAGAGGGTGAGCGCGATCATGCCCACCAGGGTGAGCATGATGGGCACCGAAGTAAGCAGCAGCAGGCGCCAGCGCACTTTGGTGCGCACGCAACGGGGCAACAAAGCACGCATGCAGCGGGAGAGCAGGGTCAGTTTCATCGCCACCCCATCCAGTCAGCCTTCCTCATTCGATGGCCCACTCCTTGAATTTGCGATCCAGCGTCTTGCGCGCCACCCCGAGCACCCGGGAGGCGGCCGACTTGTTGCCATCATGGCTCGCCACCACCTGCAGGATGTGGGCTTTTTCCACCTCCGCCAGCGGCCACGCCAGCGGATAACCCTCCTCGCTCGCCCCCTGTTCGGCCGGCTTGCTGCTCTGCCAGTAATCCGCCGGGGGCTTGCCCAGCAGCAGGCAGCGCTCGATAAGGTTGCGCAGCTCCCGCACGTTGCCGGGCCAGGGGTAGGCCTGCATCGCTACCACATCCTCGTGGGTCCAGCTCAAGGAACCCATCCCCATCTCGGCGGTGAGCTGGCGGGTAAAGTGGTGCACCAGCGCGGGGATATCGTCGACCCGCTCCCGCAGCGGGGCAACCGGCAGCGCCACCACGTTGAGACGATAGAAGAGATCTTCGCGAAAGCGGCCCGCCTCCACCTCGGCCTTGAGGTTGCGGTTGGTGGCGGCGACGATGCGCACATCCACCGCCAATTCGCGCTCGGCCCCCACCGGGCGGATGGCCTTCTGCTCCAGTGCCCGCAACAGGGAGGCCTGCATGGCAAGGGGCATCTCGCCGATCTCGTCCAAAAAGAGCGTGCCCTGATGGGCGACCCGGAACAGGCCGTCGCGCCCCTTGCGGGCGCCGGTAAAGGCCCCCTGCACGTGGCCGAACAGCTCGCTTTCGAGCAGCTCCGGGGCGATGGAGGCGCAGTTGAGGGGCACAAAGGCCCCCATCCGGCCGGAGAGTTGATGCAGGGCACGGGCCACCAGCTCCTTGCCGGTGCCGGACTCCCCCTCCACCAGTACGGCGGCATTGGAGGGCGCCACTCTGGCGATGAGCGTCTTGAGCTCGCGGGTCTTGGCACTGTCGCCAATCAGGGTGGGCGGGAAGAGCTTGCTCACCTCCCGGCGCAGCAGCAGGTTCTCCCGCTCCATCTGGCGGCGCTCGATGACTCTGTCCACCGCCTGCACCATCTGATCGAGGTTGAAGGGCTTGAGGATAAAGTCGCTGGCGCCGAGGCGCAGCGCCTTGAGGGCGGTATCCATATCGCCAAAACCGGTCATGAAGATGATGTCGCTGCGGCGAGTGGCCGGGTCTATGGCCTCGTGCCACTCGATGCCGGAGCGCCCCGGCAGCCGGATGTCGGCGATGATAAGGTCGAAGTGAAGGCGGCAGCGCAGGGCTTCCGCCTCCTCCACGCTGGCGGCAGTCTCAATCTGGGCAAAACGCTTGGCCAGCGCCTTGGCCAGAAAGCTGCGCATGCCGGGCTCATCGTCAACGATAAGCAGGGAGAGGGCAGACCAGCGGCTGGGAGGGAGTGTCATGGAAAAAAGTACCTCGGATGCACGTACGGTCGGTGAATGTCCCGATAACCGGAACCTTAGTGGGACATTTTGTCCTTACCGTATCAAAAGCACCAACACCAATTATTAAAAGCGATAACAAGCTCACCTAATTGATTCTAATAAGCTTCTGTTTTTAAACGGCAAACCGTGAATGCAGCGGCAAAGGAACAGTTTGGCACCCTGCTTGCTTACTCTTGCCCTCTCCTCATCCACCCTGAAAAAAGTTGCATCACGATGACGATAAAAACCAACCTCAAACGTTTTGCCCTCTCCCTCGCCGCCAGCCTGCTGATCGCCGGCGCGGCCCATGCCGAAGCGGATACTAATGCCACAAAAGCGCCGATCCGCCTCGCCACCACCACCAGTACCGAGCAGTCCGGTCTGCTGGGCTGGCTGCTGCCCCAGTTCACCAAGGAGACCGGTTATCCGGTGCAGGTAATGGCGGCCGGTACCGGCCAGAGCCTGAAGATGGGCGAGAATGGCGATGCGGATCTGGTGATGACCCACGCCCCCTCTGCCGAGAAGAAGTTCGTCGATGCGGGCTTTGGCATCGAGCCGGTACACCTGATGTACAACGACTTCGTTATCGTCGGCCCGGCGAAAGATCCGGCGGGTCTCGGCAAACTGCACGACGCAGCCAAGGGGCTGCAAGCCATCAAGGAGCAGGACCAGACCTTTATCTCCCGCGGTGACGAGTCCGGCACCCACATCAAAGAGAAGACCCTGTGGCAAGCCGCAGACATCAAACCCGAGTTTGCCGGTTACAAATCCATCGGCCAGGGGATGGGCCCGACCCTGACCATGGCCTCGGAGCTCGGTGCCTACACCCTGACCGACCGCGGCACCTGGCTCGCCTACCAGAGCAAGCTGGATCTCGCCGTGCTGCTGGAGGGTGACAAGCGCCTGTTCAACCCCTATCAGGTGAGCCTGGTCAACCCCAAGCGCTACCCGGATCTCAACACCGAAGGGGCCCGCACCCTGAAGAACTGGCTGATCTCCGAGCATGGCCAGAAGCTGATCGGCGACTTCAAGGTAGCCGGTCAGGCGCTGTTTGTGGCGGATGCCAACGGGAAATAATGGCAACCCTGACCCCTGCGATGACCTTGATGGCCCTCCCCCGGTTCGCTGAGGGAGGCGCCTGATGCCGACCCTGCTCGACATGACCGTATTGACGGCCCTCGCCCTGCACGATGAGAAAGAGGTCTGATGCCGACATTGATCGACACGACATTGGCGGCCCTCGCCCTGCTGTTCAGTGGTGACACCGAACTGTGGCAGGTGGTGGGGGTCTCCTTCTCCGTCTCCTGCATCGCCCTGCTGCTGGTGCTGCTGCCCGCCTTGCTGCTGGGCTTTGCGCTGGCCTATCTGCCGCTGCCCGGCCGCTGGCTCTGGCTCTCCTGCATCAATACCCTGCAATCGGTGCCGACCGTGGTGATTGGCCTCTTGCTTTACATGCTGCTGTCGCGGGCCGGCCCCTTTGGCGACTGGAAGCTGCTCTTTACCCAGCAGGCGATGGTGGTGGGGCAGATGCTGATCGCCTTTCCGGTGATCGCCACCATGGCTCACGCGGCGTTTGTCCAGAGTGACCGGCGCGCCTGGGAGACTGCCCTGACCCTGGGGGTCTCCTGGCCCAAGGCGCTGATCGGCCTGATGCACGAGTGCCGCTTTGGCCTGCTGGCCGCCATCATCGGCGCCTTCAGCCGTATCGTCACCGAGGTGGGCTGCTCCATGATGGTGGGGGGCAATATCCTGCACTTCACCCGCAATATCCCCACCGCCATCGCGCTGGAGACCCAGAAAGGGGCCTTCACCCAGGGAGTGGCACTCGGCATAGTGCTGCTCACCCTCGCCCTCTTGCTCAACCTGCTGCTGACGGCCTGTCGCGGCCACAGCTATCTGAAGAACTGACCATGCGCCCACTGCGTATCAACAGGAGTACCCCATGGCCCTGACCGCCTACCAGCTGACGATGCGCTTTGGCGAGCGCCAGCTGTTCGAGATTGACCGGCTCGCCATCGCACCGGGGGATGCCATCTGGCTGCATGGAGCCAACGGGGTGGGCAAGACTACTTTGCTCAAGATCCTGGCGGGGCTGCTGCCCCCCACCCGCGGCCATACCAATCTGCCAGGGCGCTGGCAACAGCGGATCAACCGGCTGCTCAAGCGGGATCTGGGGCCGGGCCGGGTTACCTATCTGCACCAGACCCCCTATCTGTTCGATCGCACCGTGCACGACAACGTGGCCTGGGCGCTCGATAAACAGCTCGGCAGCGAGATCCGGGTGTTCGAGGCGCTGCGCCGGGTCGAGCTGGAAGGGCTGGCGCGGGAGCACATCAGCATTTTGTCCGGTGGCGAACGGCAACGGCTGGCGATGGCCCGTGCCTGGGCACTGCAACCTGCCTTTCTGCTGATGGATGAGCCCACCGCCAATCTGGACACACATTCGGTTGCCCTGATGGCCGCATTGGCGCAAGATCTGCGGGAACATGGCAGCGGCCTGGTCGTCATCAGCCACCAGAGCAACGCATTGACCTCCCTGTGCGAGCGGCAATGGACCCTCGCCCGTGGCCAGCTGCAAGAGACGACCCCTTTAAAAATCATCGAGCGACATGACTTCAAAAAACGACAGCCACTCTGATCCCGTTGCCGTATCAGCAGTGATCCTGGCAGGAGGCCGCGCCACCCGGATGGGGGGCGAAGACAAGGGATGGGTAGCACTGGCGGGACGCCCTCTTATCGACCATGTTTTGGCGCGCCTGCGCCCCCAGGTGGATGAGGTGCTGATCAACGCCAACCGCAGTCAGGCCCGCTATCAGGCGCTGGCCCCGGTCATCTGCGATGACAACAACGACTATCTCGGCCCGCTGGCGGGCATGCAGGCGGGCCTTGCTGCCGCCCGTCACGACTGGGTGCTGTTTGTCCCCTGCGATGGCCCCGCTCTGCCGCTGGATCTGATGAGCCGCTTTCGCGCCGCCCTGACCCCGGATACCGAGCTGGTAGTGGCCCACGACGGCGACTGGCTGCAACCCGTGGTGGCCCTGCTGCACAAATCCCTGCTCCCCTCCCTCACCGCCGCGCTGGCAGAGGGTGAGCGCAAAATCGATATCTGGTTTGCCCGCCACAATATGGCGGTGGTGAGCTTTGCCGATCAGCCGGATGCCTTTATCAATCTCAATAGCCCTGCCGAGCTGGCCGCCTACGAGGCCCGTCTGCTCGCCACGGCTATCGACCCCCAACAAGGAGTCACCTCATGACCCCGGCCCCCACTCTTCCCCTGCTCGGCTTCGCCGCCTGGAGCGGCACCGGCAAGACCACCTTGCTGGAGCAATTGATCCCCCTGCTGGTGGATCGCGGCCTGCGCATCGGGGTGCTCAAGCACGCCCACCACGACTTTGATATCGACCAACCGGGCAAAGACAGCTATCGCCTGCGCAAGGCAGGTGCCCAGCAGATGATGGTCGCCTCCCGTCGTCGGCATGCTCGTATCATTGAAACTGAACTGGCCGAAGCCGATTTTCGCCAGCTGCTGGCCAGCTTCGATCAGACAGAGCTCGATCTGCTCTTGGTCGAGGGGTTCAAGCACGAACACTTCCCGAAAATCGAGCTGCACCGCGCCGAGATTGGCAAGCCGCTGCTCTTCCCCGAAGACAGCGACATCATCGCGCTGGCCAGCGATCAGCCCCAACAGAGTGGCGAACAACAGCAGACAAGCCTGCCCCGACTCGATATCAACGATCTGGCGGCTATCGCCGACTTCGTCTGCCGCTGGCTTGACGGCTGCCAGAGCAAGGAGCCGGAGGCGGGCAAGGGCTTTCTCTCGGTCGAAGCGGCCCGCAACGCCATTCTGGCGGCCCTCACCCCGAGCAACGCCTGCATCGATAAACCGCTGGCCCAGTGCCACGGCGCCGTGCTGGCGGCCGATCTGGTGAGCCCCATCAATGTGCCCCCCCACGCCAACTCGGCGATGGATGGCATTGGCCTGCGCAGCGACGACCTCGCCGCCGGTCGCTGGCAATTGGTGGGGGAAGTGCTGGCGGGCCAGCAGCGCCACGAACCGGTGCTGGCCGGTCAGGCGGTGCAGATCATGACCGGCGCCCCGCTGCCCCCCGGTGTGGATACCGTGGTGATGCGGGAAGAGACGCTGATTGAAGGTGAGTGGGTCACCGTCACCGCCCCGATCCGGGCAGGGCAGAATGTGCGCCTGGCCGGGGAAGACCTCGCCAAAGGCGCGGTCGCCATCCCGGCCGGTACCTGGCTTGGCGCCCCCCAGCTGGGGCTGGCGGCATCACTCGGTCAAGCCAGTCTCACTGTGCGCACCCCGCTGAAAGTGGCGCTGTTCAGTACCGGTGACGAGGTGCAGGCCCCGGGCGAGCAGCTCGCCCCCGGCCACATCTTCGACAGCAACCGCTTCACCCTGATGGCCCTTATCCGCGCCGCCGGTTGCGAGGTGATCGACCTTGGCATCATTCCCGATGACAAGACCATTCTGCGCCAGCAGCTGGAGCAGGCCGCCGCCAGCGCCGATCTGGTGTTGAGCTCGGGCGGAGTCTCGGTAGGCAATGCCGACTTTATCAAGCTGGTGCTGGCAGAGCTCGGCCAGATCGATTTCTGGCGCATCCAGATGCGGCCGGGCCGCCCGCTCGCCTTTGGCAAGCTGGGGCATACCCCCTTCTTCGGCCTGCCGGGTAATCCGGTAGCGGCGATGATCTGCGTGCTGCAGTTTGTCGAGCCTGCCATCGCCCGCTTGCAAGGCAAGCGGTGGCAGCCGCTGCGCCTCTCGGCGCTGGCGGACGAGAAGATGAAGAGCCGCCCGGGGCGCACCGAGTTTCTGCGCGGCATCTTCCATCAGGACCGTAACGGCCAGCTGCGGGTGCGCACCACAGGGCCACAGGGCTCGGGCATTCTCAGCTCCATGGCCGATGCCAACTGCCTGATTGAAATCGTACCGGACCAACCCGGGATCGCCATTGGCGAGCGGGTCTGGATCCACCCCCTGCAGGGACGACTGGCCTAAATCCCGGCGGGGCGTCGGCCGGATGCACGGCGCCCCGTCACCCACCTGACAGGAGGCAGACCGTGCGTCTTGATGCCCCCCTCTCCCGACTCGATCTGCTGGTCTATGGCCGCTACCGGATCGTCCATGGCCTGCGCATTGCGCTCGCCTTTATGCTCACCTTTCTGCTGACCCGCGAGCTGAAACTGCCGGAGAGCACCTGGCCGCTGATAACCTTGGTGGTGGTGATGGGCCCCATCTCGTTTTGGGGCAATGTGCTCTCCCGCGCCCTGCAGCGGGTGGTGGGCACCATCTTCGGCGCCAGTTGCGGGGTGGTGGCGCTCTATCTCGAGATCTACTCCCTGCCACTCACCCTGATCTGGTGCGGGTGCATCATGTTTCTCTGCGGCTATCTGGCCCTCGGCAAGCGCCCCTATGTGGGGCTGCTGATCGGCATCACCCTGGGAGTCACCATGGGGGCCATGCCGGGGGACATAGAGACGGCGCTGTGGCGCAGTGCCGACGTGATACTGGGCTCCCTGCTGGCGCTGCTCTTTTGCAGCATCTATCCCCAGCGGGCCTACAGCCACTGGCGGCTGCAACTGCACCAGATCCTGCAGCAGTCGGGGCGGCTCTATCACACTCACCTCTCCCCCAATGTGCTGGAGCGCCCGCGCCTCAAGCACAATCTCTCCCAGTTGCTGGCACAGACCGGCAAACTGCGGGCCCTTCTGGCCCCTGCGGCCAAGGAGACGCGCCACAGCGTCGCCCTGTTTGATGCGGTGCAGGTCACCATGCGCAACACCCTCTGCACTCTTGAGATGCTGGCCAACACCTACTGGAACGATCGGGAGAGCCACTTCCTGATGCAGAGCACGGCTGCGCTGCAAGCCTGCCATCTGGCCACCGAGGAGGCGATCAACCAGCTTGCTCTGATGATGCAAACCGGCGATGGTCGCGGCGCAGATGCCGCCATCGCACGCCTGCACGAGGTGGCGACCCAGGTATCGCTGCCGCCCAACGCAGAGGCAGCCATCAATGGCTACCTCTGGCTCAACGTTCAGCTGACCGAGCAGCTCACCCACCTGCGCCGCCTGCTGGGGCTGATCCTCACCCCGCCCCATCGCAAGCAGCCCGACTAGGCCCAATGCAAAACGCCCCGCAGTTGCG
>NZ_JAYJLJ010000009.1:0-180944 GCF_051948815.1 Aeromonas sp. Lyrl_2 | reverse complement strand
CTCACGACCGGGCTTTGATGTTTTTAGCGTGTTAAACAGCCAACGTTTGGTTTTTACCTGCCAAGTAAGAGTGCCAGATAGCCGATTATCCCCACTAGTTTATAGCTATATCCGAGCCTTATCTGCTTCATTTACAGCCATTTGAACGATCCTGCAGGTGGTCAAATCAGGCTTCTGCCGCTTGCTGACTACAGGGCAGTTCCATATTGACGACCTCCGCTTCCATCTGCACGTCGATCTTGAAGCCCAGCAGCTTGGCTAGGTTGGGAATACCGAGATTGCCGGATTAATCAGGTACCGTTCAAGCAAAGAGGCCTTCCCGACGGGAAGGCCTCTTTGCTTTATCTATCAACTGATTACCATCACTCGGTCGATTTATCAGGGCTTCTCTTTGTTGCCAATGCTCAGGCCGAGCTTGATGGAGAGGGCAGCCAGTAGCAGCAGCATCATGATCAGGGAGAAGAAGTTGCTGCCAAGCTCCGGGTATTGCACCTTGAGCAGCGCGGAGTGGCCGAAGACACCGATAAAGAAGCAGAGCAGGGTGCAGATGGGGGTGTTGCCCACCATGGGTTCATGGCGATAGTGCTGGAACAGCTGATAGGCCGCCAGCCAGAGGGCAATCAGCGGAAAGAAGGAGAAAGGCACGACCGAGTTGGTCAGCACGGCCAGAGAGGCATCGCCACAGATACCAATCAGCATGGCCATGGCGAGCGGTTTTTTCGGGATCATAAGCTGTTCAGGCATGTCGTTCTCCATCCTGTGGTCATGGGTGAGGTTCACGGCGCTTCTGGTTTTGTACCTCGGCGCCCATGGCGATCATCCGCAGTTGGCGAATTGTTCGGTCGGAGAGTGCCCGGCACTCTTCGCTGGTCATGTCGAGCGCATCGGCACCGGCACTGAAGACGATGGTAACCATGGCTTCTGCCTGGATGTAGGCATCTTCCCGTGGTGCTTCGGTGGTGGCTTCCAGATAATCGGTTAGCTCGGCAATGAAGTGCTGGATTTCGCGAGCCACCGCCTGACGAAAGGCGGCCGAGGTGCCGGAGCGTTCCCGCAGCAGCAGCCGGAAGATGTTGGGGTTGTTCTCGACGAACTCCATAAAGGTCTGCACCGAGGTGCTGATGACACTGCCACCACCGGCAATGCGCTGGCGTGCCTGGCGCATCAGTTGGCGTAGGGTGAGACCTCCTTCGTCAACCAGGGTCAGGCCCAGTTCCTCCATATCGCGAAAGTGGCGATAGAAAGAGGTGGGCGCGATACCCGCTTCGCGAGCGACTTCCCGCAGGCTGAGATTGGAGAAACTCCGATTGGCGCACAGTTGGCTGAATGCAGCATCGATCAATGTACGCCGGGTTTTTTCTTTTTGTTGAGCGCGAATACCCACGAAATCAGTCACCTTCAGCTTAACGAGGACAAATGATAACCCGAAGGCGCCTCAGGATCAGGTTTGTATCCTACTTTTTTACCATTGACCGTGAGGAAATCACCATAGAAAATGGCTAACAGCTGTTCGCTGAAAGGATGCAATGAGATGGCCAGACCCCCCATTATTTTCACCAATACCCTGCTGTTCTCCCTCTCCGGGATAGTGGCGTTGATTGTCGTGCCCTGGTACGGCATGAGCCACGGTTACGATCTCTGGCAGTGGGCCAGTTTCCTGTTGTTGTTCTGCCAGAGTGGTCTCTCCATCACCGCAGGCTATCACCGGCTCTGGTCGCACAAGGCTTACAAGGCGCACCCCGCTTTGCAGTGGTTATTTGCCATCGGCGGTGCGTTGGCGCTGCAGAATTCTGCCCTGCACTGGTCGGCCGATCACCGCCGTCACCATCGTCATGTGGATGACAACGATAAAGACCCCTACAGCGCGGGGCGCGGTTTCTGGTATTCCCACATCGGCTGGATGCTGCGGGAGCATCAGGGAGATCGCTATGGCGATTACAGCAATGTGCGTGATCTGCAGAACAACCCGGTGGTCGCGTTTCAGCACCGTCACTATCTGACGCTGGCACTGGCGGCCAATCTGGGGCTGCCGCTGCTGCTCGGCCTGTGGCACGGGGATATGCTCGGCATGTTGTTGCTGGCAGGTGTCTTGCGGATGGTGATGACGCACCACACCACCTTCTTCATCAACTCGCTGGCCCACATCTGGGGCAGTCAGCCCTATACCGATCGCAATACCGCTCGCGATAACGGCATCCTGGCCTTTTTCACCTTTGGCGAGGGGTACCACAACTTTCACCACCTGTTCGAGAATGATTACCGCAACGGCATTCACTGGTGGCAGTTCGATCCGACCAAGTGGTTGATCCGGCTCGCATCCTGGTGCGGTCTGGCGGGAGATCTCAGATCTTCGCCGGAGGAGCGTATCGAACAAGCCCGGCTGCAGATGCAGCTGAAACGGGCACAAGCCAAGTTGCGCAAGCAGGAAGATCGCGAACTGTGGCAGGCGCTGCTGCAGGAGGAGTACGACAAGCTGAGCCAGCAGTTGCAACACTATTACGCCAGTCGCAAGCGGCTGCTGGACCTGCGCAAGCGCAAGGCGCTGGCGCGCTATGACCGCCTCAAGCTGCAACTGGAGTATCGGGCCCTGCGTGACGGCTTCATCGCTGGTAAACGCAACTGGAGTCGCCTGCTGGCAGGTATTGCATGATGCCGTCCGGTTATCACAGAGACTAAAAGAGAAGACCGCCTGCTGGCGGTCTTCTCTTTTATGATTCAACTCAAGCTAGTTGGCTTGGCTCTGCTGTTGCTGCAACTGATCCAGTGCCTGTTGTTCCTGCTGGCTGAGACCCAGTTGTTCACAGGCCTGCTCAAAGCTGATCCCCGGATGGCGCATCATGATATCCAATAACGGGAGGGCTTAGTTGGCTTGGCTCTGCTGTTGCTGCAACTGATCCAGCGCCTGTTGCTCCTGCTGGCTAAGACCCAGTTGTTCGCAGGCCTGCTCAAAGCTGATCCCCAGATGGCACATCATGATATCGATGGCGGGCAGATAGTTTTTCATAGCTTCTTCCATGGTGATCCTCCAGACCCGTCACTTATGCCCTGAACCACTCGGTGCGGCAATTAGACTTTAGGCTTAGCCTGCCCATTTGATAAGCACCCCTGCCACTGGGGGAGGGAATTTGTTACCCTGCACCATGATAAAAACGGTTGCCGTATGACTGCGAGCAACAGGTGAGGAGCAGGGCATGTTATTGAGTTTCTTGATCATCGCTTCAGGTTGGTGGCATATCCGTGCTGCCTACGGTGCAGACAGCCGCCAGTTCTATATCAGCAAGCCGCTGACCATGCTGCTTATCATTGCGTTGGCGTTCGGCTACCAGAGTTATGACCACGATGGCTCACATGCCTGGATCCTGCTTGGCCTCTGCCTCTCGCTGGCGGGCGATGTGCTGCTGATGCTGCCAAGCGATCGCTTCATTCAGGGGTTGGCGGCATTTCTTGTCGCGCATCTCTGCTATATCGTCGGTTTTGCCCAGGGGCCGTTGTTGCTCAATCTGGTGGATGGTTTGCTGCTGTTGCTGATCGCCGGCATGGTCTTTGGCCTGCTGTGGGGCAAGCTGGGAGAGATGCGGATTCCGGTCTTCTGCTACATGCTGGTGATCATCGGCATGGCCTGGGTGGCCGCCGGTGCCTGGCACGCCTCCCTCACTGCCGGTTCGGCCGCCGCTCTGGTGGGAGCACTGATGTTCCTCTTCTCCGACAGCATGCTGGCGCTCGATCGCTTCCGCCGCCCCTTTCCCCACGCTCGAGCCTGGGTGATGAGTAGCTACTTCGCGGCGCAATTCCTGATTGCAGGGTCGCTGGCGGGATAACGCCTTCTGGTTGAGTGCAGGTAACAGATAACGAAAAACGGGCCTTGGCCCGTTTTTCGTTTTATGCCCGGCGGTTTTTCACGCCTCTAGCGGTGCGGCATCCGCAGCCCGTGGGGCGGGGGATTTGAGCAACAGCATCAGGCCGCTGGCGACCAGCAGGAAGATCCCCATGATGTAGAACACCTGGTTGTAGGCCATGATGGCCGCTTCCCGGTTGATGGTATTGGCCAGCATGGCCCGTGCTTGCTGCTGGGCAATCTCGGGGCCGGAACCCTGCGCCATCATGCTCTGGGCCAGTTGCAGCAGATAGTTTTGCCCCTCGATACTGCTGGCGGCCAGAGTGCTGCCAATTTGCAGCACATGGGTGCGGGTATCGTTGTCGAGCAGGGTCGCGATGATGGCGATACCGAACGCACCACCGAGGTTGCGCAGCACGTTGAGCAGAGTCGAGGAGGAGGGGATCTCGTCGTGGCTCAGGCTGGCGGTGGCGACCAAGGAGAGCGGCACCATGATGAAGGGCTGCCCCAGCGCCCGCACGATAAGCGACTGAATGAGCTGCGGCCCGGCGTAGTCGGCACTCATGTTGACGTTCATAAAGCAGCTGACGGCGAAGATCAGGAAGCCGAAACTCACCAGATAGCGCGGGTCTATCTTGTGGGTCAGTTTGGGCACCAGCGGTAGCACCAGCAGTTGCGGTAGTCCCATCCACATCAGTACCTCGCCGATTTCTAGCGCGTTGTAGTTGTGGATCTGGGTCATGTAGAGCGGCAGCACATAGATGGAGCCCATCAGCGCCATGCCGAGGATCAGATAGGCGAAGCAGGCCAGTGCGAAGCGCGGGTTGTGGAGCAGCCGCAGATTGACCAGCGGGTGACGGCGGATCAGCTGGCTGATGACAAAGAACACCAGCGCCACCGCCGAGATGACTGCCAGTCGCACGATGAAGCTTGAGCCGAACCAGTCTTCCCGGTTGCCCTCTTCCAGTACCACCTCCAGCAGGCCGAGGCCAAGTGCCATGGTGACAATCCCGATGAGGTCTACCCGCTTGATCACGGTCCAGTCCACCGGTTTTTTATCCAGCCCGTGGGCCAGCATGGCCATCACCAGCAGTCCCGGTGGCACGTTGAGATAGAAGATGTAGTGCCACGACATCTGCTCGGTGAGCCAGCCGCCGAGGGTCGGACCGATGGCGGGGGCGAAGGTGGCGCAGAGGCCAAACAGCGCCATGCCGGTGGCCCGCTTCTGTAGCGGCAACAGGGTGACGATGAGGGAAAAGGCCATCGGGATCAGCGCCCCGCCAGTGAAGCCTTGCAGCGCCCGGAAGACGATCATGCTGGTGAGGTTCCAGCTGAACGAGCAGAGCACGGAGGCGGCGATAAAGGCGCCGGTGGTCCAGAGCAGGTAACGGCGCACACTCAACCCTCGGCTCAACCAGCCGCTCAGGGGGATGGCGATCATCTCCGCCACCAGATAGGAGGTGGAGATCCAGGAGCTCTCGCTCAGGGTGGCCGACAGGGCCCCCTGAATGTCCTTCAGGGAGGCATTGGTGATCTGGATATCGAGGATGGCCATAAAGGCGCCGATAAGGCCCCCCATGACCGCGATCCAGTTGCGACGTGGAATGGGTTCCATCAGTTGGCAGCCACCACGGGATCAGGAGTGCGGGTATCCACGATCACTTCGGTCGAGAGACCCGGCAGCAGCTTGCCTGCCAGCGGGCCCGGCTCGGGGATGCGGATCTTCACCGGTACCCGTTGCACGATTTTGGTGAAGTTGCCGGTGGCATTCTCCGGTGGCAGCAGGGCGAACTTGGCGCCGGTCGCTGGGGCCAGGCTGTCTATGATCCCTTCGACCGGTTGATCCGGGTAGGCATCGAGTACCACTTCGACCTTCTGGCCCGGCTGCATATGGGCGAGCTGGGTCTCTTTGAAGTTGGCCTCGACCCACACCTGCTGCAGCGGCACCAAACTGGCGACCTGCATGCCGGACTGGACGTAGAGCCCTTCCCGCAGGCTGCGCTTGCCTATGATGCCGTCGGCAGGCGCCCGCAGTTCGGTGTAGCCGAGCTCAAGCTTGGCCTGCTCCAGTTGCGCTTCGCTCAATGCCAGCTTGGCCAGATTCTGTTTGCGTTCGGCATCCAGTACCAGCAGTCGTTCACGGGCCGCCTGCAGGGCGGCTTGGGCCTCTCGGGCTTGCGCCTGATTGACCTGCAGGCCGGCACGCACCTCGTCCAGACTGTCTTGCGAGCTGTAGTGGCGCTGGTTGAGCTGACTGATCCGGTTGACCTGCTGGCTGGCACGCAGCTGTTCGGCATTGGCGGAGGCGACCTTGGCCTCGGCCTGCTGGATCAGGCTCAGTTGTTGGGTGCGGGTGGCGGCCAGATTTTCGGCCGTCGCCTGATTGAGGCGCAGGTCGGCTTCGGCCTCCGCGACCCTGGTTTTGTATTCGCGATCATCGAGACGAGCGATCAGTTGGCCCGCTTTGACCGGCTGGTTGTCGGTGACCAGCACTTCGCGGATATAACCGGGCAGCTTGGAGCTGATCCCGGTCACTTCACTTTGCAGATAGGCGTTGTCGGTGCTTTCAAAATAGCGGCCGTGAAGATACCAGTAACCGGCGAACAGCAGACCGAGCAGCGCCAATATCATGGCTGCCAGCAGGGGAATTTTTTTGTGTTGACTCATTTTTGTGATTCCTGAACTTAAGGGGCGCAGGCTAACACTGGTCAACTGTTTCGATTAGTATTGGTTCACGAGATATACAGTTTCACTGGTGCAACAATGGATCTCAATGCCGCGTTAATTCTGGTGCGTATCGTCGACAAGGGCTCGTTTACGGGGGCCGCCCGCGAGCTGGGGATGACCAAGGCGATGGTCAGCCGCCGCATCGCCGAGCTGGAACAGCGGCTCGGTGTGCGTCTGCTCTATCGCTCCACTCGTCAGCTCACTTTGACCGAGGAGGGGGAGAAGTACTACCTGCACTGCAGCAAGGCGGTCGATGCCCTGACCGAAGCCGAGCTGATGCTGAGCGCCAGCCAGCAGGAGGTGACCGGCACCCTCAAACTGGCAGTGCCCATCGAGACGGGGCAATTGGTGGTTGGGCGCTTGGTCGCCAAGTTTTTGCAGGCCTATCCCGCCCTGCAGGTGGAGCTGGAGCTGACCAACCGGGTGGTGGACCCCATCAGTGAAGGGTTGGATGCGGTGGTGCGGATTGGCGACATGAGTGACTCCAATCTGGCGGCGCGCCGACTCTGGAGCACCGGGCGGCTGCTCTGTGCCAGCCCGGACTATCTGGCCCGCAGCCCGGTCATCGAGCGGCCGGAGGATCTGGCCAACCACGAGCGGGTGACGGTGAGCAGCGGGTTTCTCGCCTCTCACTGGTGCTTCGAACTGGATGGCAGAGAGGTGCTGGTTGACCCCCCATCCCGTTTTCGGGTCAATAATATTACCTGTGCCCGGGAGGCGGCGAAGGCGGGGCTGGGGTTGGCTTCGTTACCCGCTATGCTCTGTCAGGATGAGCTGGCCAGCGGCGAATTGGTGATCCTGCTGCCAGAGTGGCAACAACCCAGGGTGCCGATTTATTTGCTGTTTCCGGAGCGGCAACTGATGCCGCGCAAGTTGCGGGCATTCATCGATTTCATGATTGAGAACGGCGCCGAGTTTGGCATCGACAAGTTGTTGTAAGGGGGAGCTATGGATAACTGGATCAATCTCTATCGCGCCTCACACACCCTGGAGGCACACGCGTTGAAAGGGGCGCTGGAGGCGGAAGGGGTGCTGGTGCGCCTCAATGGCGAGGGGCTGTCAGGCGCCCTTGGCGAGCTGCCGGTCGACATGTTGCAGGTGACCCTGATGGTGCGGGCCGAGGATCGCAGCAAGGCAGGACGGGTCATCGAGCGTTACCAGCAGCGTCAGGGTAACGGCTGGCTGTGCGGTCAGTGCGGGGAGGAGAACGGCGCCAACTTCGACGTCTGCTGGCGCTGTCACCACGATCCCCACGACAGCTGAGCTTTCTTCCGCTAGCGCGGCGGGAACTCGATATCTTCCCCTGCGCTGGCATCGTGATAGGTCGCCAGATCCAGCTCGTTTTCGCTGCGGGCGATCAGCACCGACACCAGAATATCCCCCGATACATTGACCGTGGTGCGCGCCATGTCGAGGATCCGGTCAATGCCTGCAATCAGTGCCACCCCTTCCAGCGGCAAGCCCACCGCCGTCAGGGTCAGGGTCAGCAGCATCAACCCGGTGCCAGGGGTACCTGCCGTACCGATACTGGCCAGGGTGGCGATGCTGATGATGGTCAGATAATCGACCATGTGCAGATCCACCCCGAATGCCTGAGCCACGAACAGCGCAGTCACTCCCTGATAGAGGGCGGTGCCATCCATGTTGATGGTGGCGCCGATGGGCAGCACCTTGGCGGTGATGGCGGGGGAGACTCCCAGCCGCTTCTCGGCGCAGGCCAGACTGATGGGCAGGGTGGAGTTGCTGGAGCTGCTGGTGAAGGCCACCGCTTGGGCATCAACGATGCTCTTGAAGTAGTGCAGCGGATTGAGCCGTGCCAGCAGGAGCAGCAGGGTGCTGTAGACCCCGAGCACGTGCAGCAGGCAGCCGAGGTAGACGGCGCCGATCACCTTGAGCAGCGGTAGCAGCAGGTCGAGGCCGTACTTGCCGGTCATCCAGGCCATCAGGGCGCAGACACCGTAGGGGGCGAGCGCCATCACCATCTGGGTCAGCTTGAACATTCCCTCGGCCAGCGAGGTGAAGAAGAGGATGGCGGGGCGGCCACGGCGACCGCTGGCATTGAGGGCGACCGCCAGCGCCACCGCAAAGACAATTACTTGCAGGATCTTGCCATCCACCATCGCCTGTACCGGATTGCTCGGTACCAGATGGCTCAGCACGCTGGCCAGGGTGGGTGGTTCTGACATACCGACCCGCTCATAGGGGCCCATGTCGGCACCCATGCCGGGTTCCAGCAGCCAGCCCATCATCAGGCCGATACAGATGGCGATGGCGGTCGAACAGAAGTAGAGGCAGATCGCCTTGCTGCCGATGCGATCGAGGGCCTTGCCCTTGAGCAGCGAGGTGAGACCGGCGATGACCGAGCAGAAAATGAGGGGCACCATCAGCATCTGGATGGTGTTGACGAACAAGACGCCAAGGGGCTTGAGCAGCAGGGCTTGCTCTTCAAAGCCGACGCCCAGACCCACCCCTGTCAGCATGCCGATCAGGGTCTTGAGCCAGAGTGGTCGGCGGGTCCAGATCTGCCAGGGCTTGAGAGCCTCTCCATGGAACAGCATGACGCCAATATCCTTATACATTGTCTGCGATGGCCAAAAAGGGGCGCCAGTGTAGCGATCCCTGACGCGGGTTGCCACATTATCGACAAAGCGGTGGCGGTGACCACTCCCCTGACCAGGAAATGCGCAATTTATTGGCCTATATCAAGATCCCTCCGGGCGGGGAGATATTTAATTGGCATTAAATATGTTCATTATTGAGGTGAGAGATGTCGCAATCGGTTCATGGTCATGAGGTGATGGAAATGATGTTGGCGCAAGGGGGGCAATTTACCCGTGCCAGCCTGAAACAGGCGATGGCCGAGCGGTTCGGTGCCGAGGCCCGTTTTCATACCTGCAGCGCCAGCGAGATGGATGCGGAAGCGCTGATCGACTTTCTGGCCGCCCGCGGCAAATTCATCGACTCGGCCGAAGGTTTCCAGACCCGCGCCGACAAGATCTGCAACCACGGTTAATCCCGCTGCGAGCGCATCATGGCGCTCGCTCAATTCTTCGCCCTTTGCTATATTTCGCCCCCTCTCTTTTCCCTATTCAGGGCGTAGCCCGGGCGTTGTATGGATACTTTCTCTGCCGCAGTCATGCTGTTTCTGATCATGGACCCGCTGGGCAACCTGCCGGTCTTCCTCTCTATCCTGCGTCATATCGATCCCAAACGACGTCGCAAGGTGATGGTACGCGAGCTGCTCTTCTCGCTGGCCATCATGATGCTGTTCCTGTTCGTCGGTCAGCAGATCCTCGGCTTCCTCAACCTGCGGCAGGAGGCGGTCAGCATTGCGGGGGGTATCATCCTGTTCCTGATCGCCATCAAGATGATCTTCCCGAGTGAAGGGGGCGTGACCGGGCTGGCGGCGGGCGAGGAGCCCTTCCTGGTGCCGATGGCGATCCCGATGATCGCCGGTCCTTCGATCCTCGCATCGTTGATGCTGCTGGCCAATCAGGAGCCCGCCCGGATGGTGGACTGGTCGCTGGCACTCTTTCTGGCCTGGGCCGCCAGCGCGGTGATCCTGATGTTCTACGAGGTATTCAACAAGCTGCTGGGTGAGCGGGGACTCACTGCGGTGGAGCGGCTGATGGGGATGCTGCTGGTGATGATCTCGGTCCAGATGTTGCTGGACGGGGTACATCACTATCTGGCGGTGACCGGTCAGGGCTGAGCGGTTTACATATTGAAGTGAATGAAACGGGGCTACGCAGAGCCCCGTTCTTTTTTTCCTGCCGAGAGGGCGTGCCGTCACCCGTGAGTGGTCGCAGCGGGTTCCAGTTTGCTCATGATGAGGGAGAGCAACAATTCCCGCAGCCAGCGGTGGCCCGGATCCTCGCTGTGACGCTGATGCCAGATGAGCAGATGGGAGATGCTGTCCAACCCGATGGGCAGCGGCAGCTGCAACAGCGGATAGACCTGGGTGGCGTGGCGGGCGTAGAGCCTGGAGAGGGTTACTATCATGTCGGAGTGCATCCCCATCCGCAGCGCCGCCTCGAAGGAGGGCACGGTTGCCTCGATACGCCGGTAGAGATCCTGCTCCGCCAGCTTGTGATCCAGCATCCAGCGGTCTCGCCCCTCGCAGTAAGTCTGCACATGGGGATAGCTGAGGTAGTGCTCCAGATTCCAGTTGGGCTCTCGCAGCGCGGGGTGGTGCTGCTGCACCAGACAGGTGAGATCATCGACCGCCAGCACTCGCTGACAGATGCTGTCGGGCAGGGTATCGAGCCGATAATCGGAGCTGATGCAGTTCTCCCGCACCGCGAAGGCGATGTCCACCTGACCCTGACTCATCTCGGTCAGACTGTTCTCGGTCCACTCCTCGTAACGCAAGCGGATCCTTGGTGCCTGCCGCTTCAGCTCGCTCAGGTAGAGCGGGGCAAACAGGGTGAAGGCGCTGTCCATGCTGGCGATGACGAACTCCCGCTCCGAGCTGGCGGGGTCGAACTCGGGCGGCTGGATCAGGTTGTCCAGCGACAGCAGGATGGGTTGCAACTGCTGCTGCAGTGCAAGGGCACGGCCGGTGGGTTCCAGCCCGTAGGCAGAGCGGATGAAGAGGGGATCATTGAAGGTATCGCGCAGACGGCCGAGGGCTTTGCTGACCGCGGACTGGCTCAGATGAAGGCGGCGTGCGGCCTTGCTGCCGTTGCGCTCTTCCAGCAGTACCTGCAGGATAATCAGCAAATTGAGGTCGATGCGACCCAGTTGTTCCAGCAGCATGATATGAATCCTCTTCAATTCTAAGATGAATTTATACCATTTGTTTTCATATCTTGGCGATCTTATCCTCGAATGGTCTCAGGTTCGCATGAACCACTGGTACAGGATGTAGCGGTTGAGGGGACATGTAGCACAATCAATATGGCGACCTTTGGGTCGCCCTATTTTTTGGCTATGATTTATTTGCTCACTTGCACCTGCCTTGATTTTGCCCAACAATCCCTGCGCTCTATTTTGATACAAGTAATAGATATCTCTTTGTGAGGGAGTATCCCTATGGGACTCGGTGGAATTCATATCTGGCATATGCTGATCCTCTTGCTGGTCGTTGTGCTGGTCTTCGGCAGCAAGCGTCTTGCCAGTGCAGGTGAGGATCTGGGTACCGCCATCAAAGATTTTCGCAAGGCGATGCGTGACGACGCAAATCATCCGAAATAAGCAGTAGGAGTAGAAAATGTCTGTAGACGAGAAAGTTGAACTGAACGAAACCTGTGACAGCTGCGGCTGTTTTGCCGAGATCGGCACTATCATCGGCGAAGGCGACGATGTGATGGATCTGGTGATTGAAGCCGCTGCCGAGGCTGATGCCCGCGCCAAGCTGGCTGCCTATGAAGCTCTGGCCAAACAGGTCACTGCCGAAGCTCAAGTGAGCAGCGAACTGACTCAGGGCGCCAACGGCGTGATCCTGAAAGCCCGCCTGCAATTCACCTGCACCGCCGAAAAACTGATTTTCGAAATGCGGGCCCGCTCTATCTGAGTTGTCTGATAACGCGGCAGGTTTGCCTGCCGTGTTGACCCTTCTGCTGTGGGTCGGCGTTCTATAGTTACTCTATCCCACAGACGTTTTTGCCCGGCGCGAGTCGGCCAACAGAAGGCGTAAACATCATGACGCAGCGATGGATCTCTGCTCCCAATCCCACCCTCTATCGTGATCCGTGCTGCCAACAGGCAGCAGGCGTGACCTCAGCACAGGGGCAGCCATCGTGATGCGATGCTGGATCTGGGCTCTGCTGGCCCTCTGCTGTTTTCCTCTGCTGGCGGCTGAACTCAAGCCACAGCGTCTGCCCCAACCCGGGGACCTCGAAAGCATTCTGCAAAAGCGCGAACTCAGGGCTCTGGTGGTCTATGAGCGCGGCTTCTACTTTCTCGATCGCGGCGCCCAGTACGGCATTCTGGTCAATCAGCTGCAAGGGTTCGAGCGCTGGCTGAACAAGACCTATCTCGCCAAAGAGAAGGTCAAACTCAAGGTGGTCTACATCCCGGTGCGGCAGGACAAGCTGCTGGACTATCTGACCGAGGGGCGTGGCGATCTGGTGGCGGCGACCATGACGGTGACCCCGACCCGGCGTGAACAGGTGGCCTTCTCCCGGCCGCTCATTTCATCCATCGAGGAGTGGGTGGTGAGCCAGCAGAGCCTGCCCGCCTTCAGCCGCATTACCCAGCTCTCCGGCAGGCGGGTCTGGGTGCGTGCCAGCTCCAGCTACTACGAGAGTCTGCGCCAGCTCAACTGGCTGTTTCGCGAGCTGGGGCTGCCCCCCGTCTATATCGAGACGGTGCCCGAATATCTACAGGATGGCGATCTGCTGGAGATGGTGGCCGCTGGCATTATTCCCCTGACGGTGACCGACAGCTACAAGGGACGGATCTGGCTGGGTGGCATGATCTCCGGCCTCAAGGCTCACAAGTTGATCCCCCTGCGCAGCAACGGCACCAGCGCCTGGGCGCTGCGCAAGAACAGCCCCGAGCTGCTCAAGGCGGTCAATGGCTATCTGGCGAGTGTCAGCCGCAACAGCCTTTACAGCGACATGACCCTGCGCCGGTTGCTGGTTCGCAGCGATCAGATGAGCAATATCCTGGCGCCGGACCCTATGGGGCGCCTCGCGACCATTCGCAAGGTGCTGGAGAAGTACGCCAATCAATACGATCTCGACTGGCTGATGCTGGCGGCGCTTGGCTACAAGGAGTCCGGCCTCAATCCCAAGGCGCGTTCGCCCAAGGGGGCCGTGGGCCTCATGCAGTTGCTGCCTAGTACGGGGCGGGAAGTCGGCATCAACGGCGCCAGACTCACCACGCTGGAGGGCAATGTGGAGGCCGCCTGTCGCTACATGCGGTTGATCCTCGATACCTACTTCAATGATCCCAAGCTGGATCGGCTCAACCGCCACCTGTTTGCCCTCGCCGCCTACAACGCCGGGCCAAACCGGGTGCAGGCGCTGCGAGGCAAGGCGGAGAAGCTGGGGCTCGATCCCAACGTCTGGTTCGGCAACGTGGATCAGCTGGTGGCCAACGAAGTCGGACAGGGGCCGATCAACTATGTCGGTACCATCTACAAGTACTACGTAGCCTATCGTTTCAGCCTGCCCCAGATCGAGGGCAAGGCTGCCGCTATCGAAGCGGCTCAGCCCTGAGCCGGTTGACCGGCAGGGTCGCCTGCACGGTCGGCAATTGCCAGCCACCGTCCCTGTGTTGCAAAAACCAGTGAGCAGGGCCGGTGGCTGGGATGAGATCTGGCTGGCTGAGCTGGCCCAGATAGCGCAACATCGGGGTATCATGCAGTTCCATCAGCAACTCCTTTTGAATATGTGAAGAGGCTCGCCAGCGTTATGACACCCGGCCATGACAGCAGGATGACACCATGATCCCCGGATCCTTTGCCCTGATCGATGATCCCCTGCTGGCGCTCAAGGTGCGCTGCCACTGGATCCGTCATGCCCGCGAGCGGATCCAGGCGCAGTACTACAGCTGGGAGGAGGACAGCAGCGGCAAGCTGCTGCTGAGCGAGCTGCTTCACGCCGCCCGGCGTGGTGTCAAGGTGCAGCTGCTGGTGGATGATCTCTATGCCGGTGACAACCGCTTTCTGGAGATGGTGGCTCACTACCCGGGGATCGAGGTGCGGCTGTTCAACCCCTTCTGGCTGCGGGGCTGGCGCCCGCTGGCACTGCTGCTGGAGGGGCTGCTCAGCTTTCGCCGCATCAACCACCGGATGCACAACAAACTGCTGCTGGTGGATGGCAAGCTGGCGCTGATTGGCGGGCGCAACATCGGTGATCGCTACTTCGGTCTGGATCCGCAAGCGCCCTTCGTGGATCTCGAGCTCGCCTGTCAGGGGGGGCTGTGCCAGCAGATGGCACAGGGGTTCGAGCAGTTCTGGCACAGCCGCTGGAGTCACCCCATCCGCCATCTGCTGCGCCGCGAGCTGCTGCCCGCCGAAATAGAGGTGGTCAACGACTTCCTGTTTACCATGACGGATCCGGCGGTAGCGACGGTCTACGATCTGCCCGCGGCGCTGTTTGACGAGCGCGATTTGCCGCTGCAATGGCATGAGGGGCGGGCCGAGGTGTGGTTCGACCGTCCCGGCAAGGGGCTGATCTCCCGCCCCACCACCGCCCGCCAGCTCTGGCGCCAGCTGGCTGACAATCCCGGCTCGCTGGGGCTGGTGACCCCTTACCTCATCCTTACTCGCGGGTTCCGGCACCGTCTGGCGCGGCTGCGTCAGCAGGGGGTCGCCATCGACATTCTCACCAACTCGCTGGCCAGCACCGATGTGCCACTGGTCTATGGCGCCTATCAGCGCTATCTCGGCTGGTTGCTGCGCCAAGGGATCCGGGTCGCCGAGTTTGACCATGGCCACGGCAGCCTGCACGCCAAGCTGATCCTGCTGGGGGAGGAGCGGGCGCTGTTCGGCAGCCTCAACCTCGATCCCCGCTCGCTCTTTCTCAATACCGAACTGATGCTGCATCTGCACTGCCCGCCGATCTGCGAGGCGCTGCGAACGTGGCTGGCTCGCTGGCAGGAGCAGGCGGGTGGATTGCCGCACAAACCCGAAGGGTGGTCAAGGCGACTGATAGCACGCCTGAGTGACTGGTTGCCCCTGCGTCGTTGGCTGTGAGGCGGCCATTTTTTGTGCGAGATCTCGCAAAGCCTTGTAAGCCATTGCTGATGCCCTTTGCGGGTGAATAACCATGCATGAATCTATCTTGCTGTTTTATAACAATTTAGCGGTGATGATAAGGCTGTTTTTTGTACTCTGATGTGAATGGAATTAGCATAAAAACGTTTTTTATTTTGTTTTTATGCGTAATATTTCAGTTGCAAGGACAAACACGGCGGCCTGTCTGCCGTGTGGACGAAGGTTGTAACGGGTAGCTGGTCGGTTGCATTGCTGCAATTGGCGCGCACTTCAGATGGGTCGCGAACTATCGGAAAGTGAAACAGAGACCCGGCGTGGCCGGACTCCAATATGGAACATGCTATTTGCGAGGGGGTGACATGGACATGTCACCCCACTTTTTTGGCCGTTCGCCACCGTTTACCTTTTTCCATGACTGTTGCTCATCACAAGAGCCGCAGAGGGCAAGGCAATAACAAGGCAATAAAAAGAGGGCCGCAATAGCGGCCCTCGGTCTCATCTGCCCGGTGGATTAACCGGCCTTGACGCTGCGGCGACGCTGCAGCCAGACGATCGCCCCGAACAGCAGGAAGCCCGGGATCCACATCCACTCCTTGGTCCAGCGCTCGGTCGGCGCCTTGACGGTGAGGATCTCCTGATCGAACTCCAGTCCCATGGTGGCGGCCGGGCTGCCAAAGGCGACGTTGTCGATCAGCGTCTTGCCATCCTGCTCATAGAGGCTCAGCCCCAGATTGGCCAGCCGCTCTTCGCCATTTGCCCCATCCGGTACGGCGACCAGCAGGGTGAACTTGCGTGGCTTGCCCACTGCATCTTCACCGAGGATCCGCAGCCGCAGGGTGCTCTCCGCCTCCACTTCACCCATGGTTTGGGCCAGCTGGGCAGGCGGGGTCTCGCGATAGGGGTCGTGCACCATGTCCATCCAGAAACCCGGGCGGAACAGGGTAAAGGCGACCAGCAACAGCAGCACGCTCTCGTACCAGCGGCTCTTCACCAGGAACCAGCCCTGGGTGGCGGCGGCGAAGATCAGCATGGCGATGGTCGCCACAATGAAGATCAGCACGCCGTGGGCGAAGTCCACGTCGATCAGCAGCAGATCGGTGTTGAAGATAAACAGGAACGGCAGCGCTGCGGTACGCAGGCTGTAGTAGAACGCGGTGATCCCGGTCTTGATGGGATCGCCCTTGGAGACGGCCGCTGCCGCGAAGGAAGCCAGTCCCACCGGCGGCGTCACATCCGCCATGATGCCGAAGTAGAAGACGAACAGGTGCACCGCGATCAGCGGCACGATCAGCCCGTTTTGCTGCCCCAGCGTCACCACCACCGGTGCCAGCAGGCTGGAGACGACGATGTAGTTGGCCGTGGTCGGCAGCCCCATGCCGAGGATCAGGCTCAGCAGTGCGGTGAGCAGCAGCATCAGCAGCAGGTTGCCCATGGAGAGGAACTCCACCAGATCCGCCAGCACCAGACCAACCCCGGTCTGGGAGACCGCACCCACGATAATCCCCGCGGTGGCAGTGGCAATGCCGATACCGATCATGTTGCGGGCACCGGCGACCAGCCCTTCCCGCAGATCCACCACGCCATCAGCGACGGTGCCGTAGTCGTGCTTGCCGTCCTTGCGCAGCCAGTTGAGCAGCGGGCGCTGGGTCAGCAGGATGATCACCAGCATCACGGTACCCCAGAAGGCCGACAGCCCCGGCGAGAGGCGTTCCACCATCAGGCACCATACCAGTACTACCACCGGCAGCAGGAAGTGCAGGCCGGAGAGCAGCACGGCGCGGGTGTTGGGCAGCTCGGTGAGCGGCTTGTCGGGATCTTCGGCAGGCAGCGGTTCATTGCTGGCGGCGATCTTCAACAGGGCCACATAGGTGGCAGCCAGCAGTACCGAGATCCCCGGCAGGGCGTAGTCACCCAGAGCAGGTTTGAGCCAGCCGAGGCCATAGTAGACCGCCAGTGACAGGCCGCTGATGAGGGCCGCGCCAAAGGCAAAACCGGTCAGGCGACGCAGCCAGGGTTTGGGTTGATGGTTGCCGATGGGCTGCATGCCCAGTTTCAGCGCCTCCAGATGGACGATGTAGAGCAGCGCTATGTAGGAGATGGCGGCAGGCAGGAAGGCGTGCTTGATGATCTCCACATAGGGGATACCCACGTATTCGACCATCAGGAAAGCCGCAGCCCCCATCACGGGTGGCATGATCTGGCCGTTGACCGAGGAGGCCACTTCGACCGCCCCCGCTTTCTCTGAACTGAAGCCTACCTTCTTCATCATCGGGATGGTGAAGGTGCCGGTGGTCACCACGTTGGCAATCGACGAGCCGGAAATCAGACCGGTCAGGCCGGAGGCGACCACTGCTGCCTTGGCCGGGCCGCCACGCAGGTGGCCGAGCAGGCTGAAGGCGAGCTGGATAAAGTAGTGACCGGCACCGGCCCGTTCCAGCAGAGCGCCGAACAGCACGAACAGGAATACGAAGCTGGTGGAGACGCCAAGGGCAATGCCGAACACCCCTTCGGTGGTGATCCACTGGTGGTTGGCCAGCGCGGTGAAACCTACCCCGCGATGTGCCAGCAGTCCCGGCATCCAGGGGCCCGCCAGGCTGTAGATCAGAAAGACGATGGCGATGACCGCCAGTGCTGGCCCCAGGGCGCGGCGCGCCGCTTCCAGCAGCAGCGGAATGCCGATGCAGGCGGTCACCAGATCGGCGGTGGTGAGGGTGCCAGGACGCAGTGCCAGCGCTTCATACATCACGAACAGGTAAGACGCGGCGCCAGCAGCGATCAGACCGAGGGCGATATCGCCGAGGGGAACCCGATCCCGCGGCGAGGAGCGAAATGCCGGGAACACCAGAAAAGCGAGCAACAGGGCAAAGGTGAGGTGAATGGAGCGGGTTTCGGTGTCATTGAGTACGCCAAACCCCACCATGAAGGGGAGTGGCGAGGCGATCCAGAGCTGGAACAGGGACCAGGCCAGCGCCAGCGTGGTGATGATCCAGCCCAGCGGGCCCAGCGGCAGGCGAGCGCCCACATCCTGGGCGATCAGTTCCTCGGTAGAGAGTTGTTTATCTTGCATAGGGTTAACTTGTGCCAACGAGTACAACAAGAGCGACACCCGCCCCCGCAATCAGGCGGCGGACGGGTGTCGAAGAGAGTGACAAAGGCCCCGGGGCCTTCAATCAGAGCCAGCCGCGCTCTTTGTAGTAGCGGGCAGCCCCTTCATGCAGCGGTGCAGAGAGACCCACCTTGATCATGTCGGCCTCTTTCAGGTCGGCAAAGGCAGGGTGCAGGCGCTTGAAGCGATCCAGGTTGTCGAACACCGACTTGACCAGCTGATAGACCACTTCTGGATCGGTTTTAGCGCTGGTGGAGAGCACCGCTTTGCCACCGATGGAGGGGGTCGGCTTGTCGCTGCCCTTGTAGATGCCGCCCGGGATCTCGGCCTTGCTGTAGTAGCTCTTCTCGGCCAGCAGCTTGTCGATGTCGGCGCCGGTCACAGGGACCAGTACTGCATCTGTGGTGGTGGAGGCTTCCTGAATGGCACCGTTCGGGTGACCGACGAAGTAGCTCATGGCGTCGATGTTGTTGTCACCGAGGGCGGAGGCCTGTTCGGCCGGTTTCAGCTCGGAGACCAGACCGAAGTCACCCTTCTTCCAGCCTTTGACCGCCATGATCTCTTCCATGGTGTCACGCTGGCCGGAGCCCGGGTTGCCGATGTTGACGCGCTTGCCTTTCAGGTCGTCAAAGCTGGCGATCTTGGCATCGCGGCGAGCCAGGATGGTGAACACCTCGCTCTGCAGGGAGAAGACGGCGCGCATATCGTCCATGGCCCCTTCGGCCTGGAACGGTGGCAGCCCCTTCATCGCCTTGAACTGGTGGTCGGATTGCATGATGCCGAAGTTGAATTCACCGCTGCGGATGCCGTTGACGTTGGCAACACCACCGCCACTGGCCGGGGCGTTGCACTTGATCTGGTGATCGGCGGCGCCGCGATTGAGGAAGCGGCAGATGGACTGGCCAGCGACATAGTAGACGCCGGTCTGACCGCCGGTGCCTATGGTCACGAAGCGCTCCTGCGCTTGTACCGGACCACCGAATGAAACACCGACCAGAGCCGCCGACAGGGCGCATGCCAAAGTTAATCCTTTCATTTTTTCTCCCTTTTCTTTGATTTTGTTTATCCGATCCCCGGATAAATTGATGGCAATCCCGTTCTGCGCCGGGCTTGCCCGCTCTTCTCGTTGCGCGAAAGCGGGGGAGTTGATTACCCCCTTTCCGGCAGTCACCCTCATCCTGTGGTGAGGCTACCGACCTCCTGTCGGTCGAAGATAAATTGGCCCCTGAGGGGCCAAATAAAAAGTTGCAAGCACTCCGATTAAGCACATTCACCCAACATAAATCAAACGAAATGGCAAAATAGCGGAGTTAAATCTTGAGAAACATGACCTCGATCATTCATTTTCTAGCCGAAGATTAATTTGATATGAAGGGAAATGGAAGAGGGAAAAACTACGAGAGGATTCTTATGCAGCCCTTGAATGACAAGGGCCGAGGTCATAATGGATCAGTTGGCCGGGGTGGCCAGATCCAGGATAAAGGCGTATTCCAGCGCGATATCCTCGTAGGCTTTGAAGCGGCCCGACTTGCCGCCGTGGCCGGCGTCCATGTCGGTGTTCAGTAACAACTTGTTATCATCCGTTTTCAGTTCGCGCAGCTTGGCGACCCACTTGGCGGGCTCCCAATACTGCACTTGCGAGTCGTGCAGCCCGGTGGTGACCAGCAGGTTGGGATAGGCTTGCGCCTTCACCTGATCGTAGGGGCTGTAGCTCTTCATGTAGTCGTAGTAGCGCTTCTGGTTCGGGTTGCCCCACTCGTCATACTCCCCGGTGGTGAGGGGGATCGACTCGTCCAGCATGGTGGTAACCACATCGACGAACGGCACCTGCGCCACCACGCCGCGATAGAGTTCGGGCGCCTGATTGATGACCGCCCCCATCAGCAGGCCACCGGCGCTGCCGCCCATGGCGTAGACCTGATCTTTGGCACCGTAGCCTTGCTCAACCAGCGCCTTGGTGACATCGATAAAGTCATTGAAGGTGTTCTGCTTTTTCAGCAGTTTGCCATCTTCGTACCAGTGACGGCCCAGCTCTTCACCACCCCGGATATGGGCGATGGCGTAGACGAAGCCTCTGTCCAGCAGGCTCAGGCGCGAGCTGCTGAAGTCGGGATCCATACTGGCGCCGTAGGAGCCATAGCCATAGACCAGCAGCGGATTCTTGGGCGCATCAGCCTGCTCTTTCTTGAACTTGTCCTTGCGATAGACCAGCGACACCGGCACCGATACGCCGTCGCGGGCGGTCACCCAGAGCCGCTCGCTGGCGTACTGGTCGGCCTTGAAGCCGGCCACCGGCTGCTGCTTGAGCAGGGTGCGCTTGCCGCTCGCCATATCCAGCTCATAGGTAGAGGCGGGGGTGGTCATGGAGGAGTAGCCATAACGCAGGGCGCTGGTATCCGGCTCCGGGTTGTAGGCGAGCCAGGTGACATAGGCGGGATCGTCGAAGGCGATCTCCTTCTCGTCACCGCTCTGCCAGTTGATCTGGCGCAGTCGGGTCAGCCCCTTGTTGCGCTCTTCCAGTACCAGCCAATCCTTGAACAGGGCGTAGCTCTCCAGCAGCACGTCCGGATTGGGGGCAATCACCGCCTTCCAGCGATCGACCGGGCTCTCCTTGGTCTCGTAGAGGCCGAAGTTCTTGCCATCCTTGTTGGAACGCACATAGAAGCGGCCGCGGTAGTGATCCAGGCTGTATTCGTGATCCACCTGACGGGGCAGGAACAGGCGGGGGGCGTGCTCCGGCTGGTTGGCATCGATCAGCCGCGCTTCGCCTGTGGTGGTGCTGGAGAGGGCGATGACGATGAAATCTTCCGAGGTGGTGGCGTAGAGGCTGATGTAGAAGGAGTCATCCTTCTCCTCGTAGACCAGCTTGTCCGTGGCCGGATCCGTCCCGAGCGTGTGGCGATAGACCTGATAGGGCAGCAGGGTCTGCGGGTGCTTGCGCACATAGAAGACGGTCTTGTTGTCGTTGGCCCACACCAGATTGCCGGAGGTATTTTCCAGTTTGTCGGTGGCCCACTGGCCGCTCTCCAGATCGAGGAACTGGATCTGGTACTGACGGCGGGAGAGGAAATCTTCCGCCACCGCCAGCCAGCGGTTGTTGCGGCTCACCTCAAGGGCGCCGAGGGCATAGAACTCGTGCCCTTCAGCCCGCAGGTTGCTGTCGAGCAGCAGGCTCGCCTGCTCTTCACCGAGCTTGGTGCGCGAATAGATCCCGTACTCCTTGCCCGGCTCATAGCGGGTCTGGTAGCGGTAGCCGTTCTTCACATAGGGTACCGACTCATCCTGCTGGGGGATGCGGGCGACCATCTCTTTGTAAAGCTGTTCGCGCAGGGGTTGGGTCGGCTTGAGCATTGCCTCGGTATAGGCGTTCTCGGCCTTGAGATAGTCCAACACCTCGGGCTTCTGCCGCTCGTCGTCACGCAGCCAGTAGTAGTTGTCGATGCGGGTATCCCCGTGTTTTTTCAGAGTGCGGGGATGTTTGGCGGCCACGGGCGGCTGGATTGGATGTTCGCTTGTCAGCATGGCGGGCTCTTCATTGGCATAAGTGGGGGGGAGAACTGTCAGAAAGGCTAGCAGCAGAACTCCTCGGGAAAAGGTAAACATGTCGCATCCTTGGCGCTGGAAAGGGTTGGTAGACCTGAGCATCGGCTCCATGAATTGGCGTTAAATCTGCCCCTTGTTGCCGGTGGTTGCAAGCAATCCCTTGTTATTGCAGGAAATGTAATCAAAAAAAGCCGCTATCTCGCGATAGCGGCCCTCTTTCTGGCCATGAGCGGCAAGAGTCCGCTCAGGTGTGCCTCACATGATATGGGAGTGCCCTCTCATGGCCAGTTTTCGTCAGCCGGGGTAGCTCGACCAGCGGTTGGTCGCGCCCTCGTTGCTGATACTCAGTACCTCATAGGGATGGCCCGGAATATCCATGCCCGGTGCACTCTGGGGCATGCCCGGAATGGTCAGGCCACGGATCGCCGGTTTTTCCCTGAGCAGCTTCTGCACATCGGCGGCCGGTACATGCCCCTCGATCACATAGCCATTTATGATACCGGTATGGCAAGAAGCCAGTTCCGGCGCGATACCGTATTGCTGCTTCACTGCGCCGAGCTGTTCGGTTTCGATGACCTCCAGTTCGAAGCCATTCTGCTCCATGTGCTCGTTCCAGCTTTGGCAGCAGCCACAATATTTGGATTTGTAGACGGTCATCTTCTCGGCCGCGAGGGCCGAAAAGCTGACGGTACCGGCCAGCATGGCCAGTAACAGGGGTTTGTACATCACTCACCTCAGATTGAAAGAAAAGATGCCCGATACGGGATGCGTTTCAGATCCGGGTGCGTGGGGGACGTTCGAGCCGCTCGCACGGGGCGTCCGGCATAAAGAGAGAGGGGGAGGCGAAGTCGGGGGTATCCGGTTCCAGCACGGCGACCGTCAGGCTGTCGCTGCCTACCAGCGTCATCGAGAGGGCGGTGGTAAAGCTGCCGCAGGGCATCGCTTTTTCCAGGGTACGCTCGCTCTGGCTGCAGTGGGTAGTCAGGGTACAGAGGTCGGTTGCGGCCCGGCTGCCAAACGACATCAACACCAGCACCAGACTCCACAAGGGGAGCCAGCGACGGGCGTGATCGAGTTGGCGACGGGTGAGAACCATGGAATGACTCGGAAAAAACAAGGGGCACATGGTAACCCTGTGCCCCGGGGGAGGGTCAAGCACTCCCCATGGTGTCAGTCAGCCAGGATTAAGGTTGCTGACGGGTCGCCGCCAGCACGATCTCGCGCACGCAGACGTTGGCAGGCTGGTTCCAGGCGTAGAGCACGGCATCGGCGATCACTTCCGGCGCAATGACGCCGCCCATCTGATCTTTCCAGTCGTGGTAACCGGCCTTGATGCTCTCGTCAGTGGTGTGGCTGAGCAGCTCGGTCTCGACCGCACCCGGGGCAATGGTCACCATCCGCACGCCGACATCGGCTACCTCTTCCCGGATGTTCTCGGTCAGGGCGTGCACGGCGAACTTGGTGGCGCAGTAGGCAGCATGGTTCGGGAAGGTCTTGCGACCGGCGATGGAGCTGATGTTGATGATGGTGCCGCTGCGGCGCTCCTTCATGCCTGCCAGCACTGCGTGGACGCCGTTCAGCACCCCCATCACGTTGATGTTGAGCATCTGCTGCCACTCGGCGGGATCCTGCACATCGGCCTGACCCAGCAGCATGACACCGGCGTTGTTGACCATGCAGCCCACCGGGCCAAATTTGGCTTCTGCCTGCTGGACGGCGGCTTTCATGGCGGCGGTGTCGGTCACATCGACCCCGATGCAGAGGGTATCGGGCAGATTCAGCGCCTGCATCGGCTCGACCCGGCGGGCCAGCAGCAGCAGCGGATGACCGGCAGCAGAGAAGGCACGGGCGATGGCGGCACCGATCCCGGCGGAGGCACCGGTGATCACGACGAGAGATTTGGACATGGGTCTTTCCTTCTGATTCAAGAGTCGGTTTGAGCAAACAGGTGGCTGGCCAGCACGGAACCCAATCACTATAGTCACTGCATCTATAAGTGATAAATATTGTTTTCCGCTGGTTATCATCTGAAAAAACTATGGTTGGTTTATGCTGGACTTGAGATTGCTGCGTTTCTTCATCGCCATCTATGAAGAGAAGAACATCACGGCGGCGGCCGAGCGCTGCCACGTCAGCCAGCCCTCCCTCTCGGCGGGGCTGCGCCAGCTGGAAGAGGCGCTCGGTGACAGCCTGTTTGTCCGGGGCAAGAAGGGGGTGGTGGCGAAAGATCCGGCCCACTATCTCTATCCTCACGCGGTCAAGCTGGTGGAGGAGGCACGCCGTCTGCCGGAGCTGTTTCGCCAGAAGGCGACGCGTGCGAGGCTCAATATCGCCATCATGCCGGACTTGAGTCGCCATCGGGTGGCCGGGCTGTTGCAGCAAGTACAGCGCGTGTTGCCGCAGCTGGATCTCACCCTCTCCGACTACACCACACCCGCCGACTGCCGCTTGACGCTGGATGCCTTGCGCCGGGAGGACGAGATCTTTCTGCCGCTGTGGGAGGAGGATTACGTGCTCTGCGTGCCGGTCGACCATCCCCTTGCCAGTCGCGAAAGGATCGAGCTGGCCGAGCTGCAACATTATGATTTTATTGAGTGCCCGCCCTGCGAAGCCCATCAGCAGACTATCGGCCTGCTGGCCTGTGACCGCCTTACCCTCAATCTGGTGGCCAAGGCCGAGAGCAAGGGGCTGGTGATGGCGCTGGTGCTGGCGGGGGTCGGCATCAGTTTTCTGCCGGACGGGCTGGTCGAGGATGAGGCGGGGCTCTGTACCCTGCCGGTGAGCGGGCCGCGGATGTTTCGCCGGATTGGGCTCTGCTATCCCGCCCACCAGACCCTCAATCCGGCGCTGCGGGAGCTGATCCCCGAGTTGGCAGGCTATGGCGCTTCCTGATAAGGTCGCTCTCCTGTGCACCTTTACGATGCAGCTCCCCAGACTCCCCTTTTCTGTTTACCTCGCCTTGCACCGCAAGGCTTTGTTCGGGTGATGTGGTCATGAAACGCATTCTGGTTATTTTTTCCCATCCCGCGTTGCAGAGCTCGCGGGCCAACAAGCAGCTGTTGCAGGCGATTGAGGGGTTGGAGGGGGTCACTGTTCACGACCTTTACCAGCACTATCCCGACATGTTCATCGATGTGAAGCGGGAGCAGGCGCTGCTCTGTGAGCACGACATCATCGTCTTCCAGCACCCGTTTTACTGGTACTCCTGCCCGGCCATCATGAAAGAGTGGATGGATCTGGTGCTGGAGTATGGCTACGCCTACGGCCCCGAAGCCCACGCCCTCAAGGGCAAGCAGTGGTTGAGCGCCATCACCACCGGCGGGGCGCCGGAGTCCTACTGCAGCGAGGGGTACAACAGCCGACCGCTGCTCGATTTTCTGCTGCCATTTCAGCAGGCGGCCACCTTGTGCGGCATGAACTGGTTGCCGCCTTTTGTGCTCCACTCGTTCCACAAGATCAAGGATCCCGCCGCCCTGCGCCGCTGCGGGCAGGACTACCGCCAGCTGCTCTGTGCCCTGCGTGACGATCAGCTGACCCCGGAGCAACTGGCCGGGCGCCCTTATCTGCGCGACTTGCTGGAGGTGCTCTGATGAAACACTGGCAGCTTGCTGGCCGAGCTTATGAGCCGGATCTGATGTTCACACGGAGGGCTGACTGATGGGCCACGGGATCCTGTTTGATGCCTTTATCTACCTCTCCGCCGCCGTTATCGCGGTGCCGCTGGCCAAGCGCTGGGGGCTGGGCTCGGTGCTCGGCTACCTGCTGGCGGGGATCATCATAGGCCCCTTTCTGCTGGGGCTGGTGGGGGAGCAGAAGGACGTGATGCACTTCGCCGAGTTTGGCGTGGTACTGATGCTGTTTCTGGTTGGGCTGGAGTTGCGTCCGGCCCTCTTGTGGCAGCTGAAGGGGCCGATCCTCGGCACCGGCGGCCTGCAGGTGCTGCTCACCACGGCGGCGCTGACCGGCGTGGCGCACCTGATCGGTCTGCCGCTGCAACAGGGGCTGGCCATCGGCCTCATTCTGGCGCTCTCTTCCACCGCCATCGTGTTGCAGAGCCTGCAGGAGCGCAAGCTGATGCAGAGCGAGAGCGGTCGCTCCGCCTTTGCGGTGCTGCTGTTTCAGGATATTGCGGTCATTCCGATCCTGGCGCTGCTGCCGCTGCTGGCCATGGCGCCGGTCGCCAGCAATGGTGGCTCCGAGCTGGCGGGTTGGCAGCATGGTCTGCTGGTGGTCGCGGCCATCTCAGGCATAGTGCTGGGTGGCCACTACCTGATGCGGCCGGTATTTCGTGCCATCGCCCAGTCCCACATGCGGGAGATCTTCGTCGCCGCCGCCCTGCTGCTGGTGATCGCCATCGCTGTGTTGATGGAGTCGGTGGGGCTTTCGCCCGCTCTCGGCTCCTTCCTCGCCGGGGTGGTGCTGGCCGACAGCGAATATCGCCATGAGCTGGAGGCAGACATAGAGCCGTTCAAAGGCTTGCTGCTCGGCCTGTTCTTTATGTCGGTGGGGGCGGGGATCGACTTCGGGCTGTTTGCCGAACACCCTTTCCTCATCCCGACGCTGGTGGTTGGCCTGATGGTGTTCAAGTGGCTGGTGTTGATGGCGCTCGGCTTCATCATCCGCATCTCGCCGAGTCAGCGCTGGACCTTCGCGCTGGCGTTGGCGCAGGGGGGCGAGTTTGCCTTCGTGCTCTTCTCGTTTGCTGCCCAGAACCGGGTGCTGCCCGGTGAGACCATCTCGCTGCTGACGCTGGTGGTAGCGCTCTCGATGGCGCTCACCCCGCTGCTGCTGATCCTCAACGATCGGGTGATCCAGCCCTGGTTCGATTACCGTAACCAGAGCGACGCACCACAGCATGAGCAACCTGAGCTGGTGGAGCATCCGGTGATCATCGCGGGCTTCGGCCGCTTCGGTCAGATCGTGGGGCGTCTGCTGCATGGTCACGGCATCGGCACCACCATCCTCGAGCAGGATGCCAGCCAGATAGAGACCCTGCGCAAGTATGGCTATCAGGTCTTCTATGGCGATGCCAGCCGGATCGACCTGCTCCATGCCGCCGGGGCGCACAAGGCGAAGCTGCTGGTGCTCTCCATCAACGATCCGGCTACCTCGCTGGCGGTGATCGAGATGGTGCAGAAGCACTTCCCGCACCTGAAGATCCTGGCGCGAGCTCTGGATCGACCCCATGCCCACGAGATCCTGCGACACGGGGTCGAGAGCGTTCACCGGGAAACCCTGGGCTCTGCGGTCGATCTGGGGGTGGAAGCCCTGACCCAGCTCGGTTTTCGGGCCAACCAGGCCTGGCGGGCGGGGCAGACCTTCAAGCAGCACGATAACTGGCTGTTGCGCGAGCAGGTCAACTATCTGGACGATGAACACACTTATATCAACAAGAGCCTGCAATACCGGGAGATCCTCTCCGATCTGTTGCAAGACGACGAGGAGGGGCAGGAGCGTATCCATGCCCACAACTGGAATAGCGGGTTACCCGACGACGACAAGGAAGCAAAATGATTGCCTATTATCCCATGTTCAAGCACCTGCATATGACGCTGGCGCTGGTCAGTCTGCTGCTCTTTATCTATCGCTGGAGTCTGGCGCTGGCCGGCAGCGATCGGTTGCAGCAGAAGTGGCTGAAGATCCTGCCGCATATCAACGACACCTTCCTGCTGCTGTTTGGTGTGTTGCTGGCGGTGGCCTTGCAGTTGAGCCCGGGTCAACAACCCTGGCTGATGGCCAAGCTGGTTGCACTGGTGCTCTATATCGGTCTGGGTGTCATGGCGCTCAAGCGCCCGGCCCGCGGTCAGAAGCTGGTGGCCGGTGTGGCAGCGCTGGCGGTATTTGGCTACATGGTCGGTGCGGCCATCACCAAGTCAGCCTGGTCGTGGCTGATGTGAGCAAAAGGGGAGAGTCATGCTCTCCCCTGAAATCATATTCTGTGATGAATTAATTAATCGGAGTTTTATGCTAACAACAAATCGCAAGATAGAACTTTCATTTGAGGGATTTTTGGCTAATTTTAGCCTCTAGCGGCTCCTTTTTTGAGTGCATTGTCTTTATAAATCAATTGTTTAGTGTGTTTTGTATGAAAATGGCGACAGTTGTCGCAGCAAAACTTGCGACATAGACTGTCGCAAGTCACGACTAGCATACAGTCAACGCTAAACCAGTGAAGGCAAGCACCATGAGCAAGAAGCTGTTACGACAACTGACCTTGGCGCGTTGCATCCCGCACCGCCCTTACAAGCTGACCGCCAGCCAACTCCAGGTAAAACTGGAAGAGGAAGGTATCCACGTCAGTCTGCGTACCGTGCAACGGGACCTGGAGGAGATGTCCGGCATGGGACTGTTCGACCTCACCTCGGACGAGCGCAGCAAACCCCATGGCTGGTGCTTCGAGCGCCACGGCCTCAACGACTTTGCCAATATAATGCCGCTCTCGCTGGCGGTGGCCCTGAAAACCTGGAGTGATCAGGCGAGCCAACTGTTGCCGGCGAGTGTACTGACTGAATTGAACCCGCTGGTCGACAAGGCGAGCCAGGTGATCCGCGATAGCCAGAGTGAACTGGCCGAACGCTGGCTGGAGAGTGTCCACCAGTCACCGCGTCCGTTTGCCGGCAACCCGGAGATCCGCCGCAGCACCCTGATCCGCGATGCGCTCTGGCGTGGTCGCAAGTTCAGTGCCGAGATCCAGCGCGTGATCAAAGAGCGCACCGTATGGCTCTGCTACGACCGTATCAACCCGCTCGGCATTCTCAATCAGCCGGACGGTCCGATCCTGCTCTGCACTCTGTCCGAGCTGGATCCCAAGGTCTACGGCATCCCGTTCGACCATATCAAGAACGTGGAGCTGACCAACTTCAGCGCCACCCAGCCGAAGGATTTCAACATCCAGAAGCTGATCCGCGATCAGGGCTATCAGGATGTGAGCGGCCCGATCCGCTTCGTCGGCCGGATCGATGCTAACAGCCAGTCGCTGGTGGATAACCAGATCCCCGGCAACAATCCGCGCATGACCCGCTATGACAAGCGCAGCGTGGTGGTGGAGACCGAAGTGCAGGACACCCCGGAGTTTCGCAGCTGGTTGAACAACATCGGCGGTGAACTGGAGGTGCTGGCACCGGAATCGTTGCGCAAGGCCTATCTCAATCCGGCCAACCGCTTGAGCTGATTAAAAAATTGGAATGTTGAAGAGTCGAGCCTGGTCTCGGCTCTTTTTTTGCGGTTTTTTTAAGCATATTTATTCAACTAATTTTTAAGTCTTAACGTCAGGATTGAACCGTTTTCCTGCCCCGTTTTTGGGGGCGAAACCCGTGTAAGAGATCTGCCATAGCGACTGTAAGAGGCTGGCGCTTTGAGCCGTACGCGAAGCCATGCCAGAATGATCGAGCTTTCCCGTGAAACTAAATAAATGACTGATATTAAAGGGTTAGTTTTTAAGTTCATTTTTTGAGATGGGAGCTGCATCGGATCTTTATCATCGGATGGCCCTTGTTCGGGGTGCGCATTTCCTTAGTATGGGTCTCACAAGGACGGAGCTGGTCCGGCAGGATGCAGGGCAGCGCATAAAGATGGAATAGTCCGCAGGATGTGGACAAGGGATACCTCAGGATGAGTTCGATAATCAGGATGGTTATCGTCACGGATGAATAAAGGAACACCGCGGGATGCGGCAGGACACTCTCGGGATGGGAGCAGAACGAACGGAACCTCGTTCTTCAGGATGAACAGGACCTCGCCGGATGCGAGAGGAATACTTCAGGATGAAGTGAGATAACCCGGATGGTTATCTGTCAGGAAGACGCAAGGAACCCCACAGGACGTGGTAATGGACACCTCCAGGATGGAGACAGTGAAGCAGTTCAGGATGAATTGCCAGGCCAGGAACGCCGCAGGACACGCCAACGGATTGGAAAGGGGATATTCCAAAGGATTAGGATAACGTCAGGGATTGCAGGGAGCATTGCAGTTCTACGGACAGGACGACACGACTCTAGGGGACGGCTACCGCCGTCCCCTTTTCTTTTATGGTTTGTCCGAGAGATTGCCGCGCTGGGCGGCGTTGACGATCTCTTGCAGGCGCTGACGAATGTCGACCATGCCAAACACGCCAAATATCAGCACAGTGACAAATTCGGCCTTGGTGACAGCGAAGTAGCGTTTGCAAGCTGCCTTGATCATGCTGGCCTGCAGCCAGTGCAGCAGGGCGACGATCACGCCGCAGACCGGCAGAAAGCCGTTGAGTTTGCCGGGCAGCGGGGCAATCAGGCTCACCAGCACGCCAAACCAGAAGAACAATATCAGCCCCATCGCCAACAGATTAAAGACTCGCTTCATTGTTTACCTCTCTTAGATAGAGTTGATAGCAGACCTGATTTGATCGACCTGCTTGTCCTTGAGCCATTGTCCAAATTGACGGGGAGGGGCCACTGCGCCCATCCCCCCCTTTAAACTGCAGCGTCATTCTTGGTGTCCCGCAGATAGAGCTGGTAGCAGACCTGATTTGATCGACCTGCTTGTCCTTGAGCCATTGTCCAAATTGACGGGGAAGGGCCACTTCGCCCATCTCCCCCTTTAAACAGCTGCGTCATTCTTGGTGTCCCGCAGATAGAGCTGGTAGCAGACCTGACCTGCCTGCTTGTCCTTGAGTAGTTGCCAACTGGCGGGCAGCGCCAGATCGGCCATCTCCTTCTCCCGCTCCAGATAGATGAGGGCGTCCGGTGCCAGCCAGCCGCGCTGCTCCAGCAGTTCGCACACTTGCGGCAGCAGCTCGCGGCGAAACGGCGGATCGAGGAACACCAGATCGAACGGGGTGGCAGTGCCTTGCAGCCAGCTCACCGCATCAGACTGGATCACCTGACCCTGCGTGCTGCCGAGGGCGGTCAGGTTCTTCTTGATTTGGTCGGCGGCCCCTTTGTCCATCTCGATCAGGGTCACCTGCTCGGCATAGCGCGACAGCGCCTCCAGCCCGAGTCCGCCGCTACCGGCAAACAGATCCAGGCAGCGGGTGCCACGAATGTGGGGGGCCAGCCAGTTGAAGATGGTCTCCTTGACGCGATCCGTGGTGGGTCTGAGCCCCTCCACATCCTTGACCGGCAATTTGCGGCCTCGCCACTGGCCGCTGATGATTCTTACAAAGCCCGATTTTCCTTGCGGGGCGGGACTCTTGCTCGGGTTGCTACGGCTGGATTTCACTCTGGGCATCGCGTTTCATCGTCAGAAAATAAAGTGGTAGTATAAGGCGGTTCATTTTTATGCCGACCCGCCAAGGGACGGCTATCTTAGCAGTCAGCCTTTGATGTGAGTATTTTTAGATGGCAAAAGGTTTGTTTTCCTGGCTGGGTTTCGGCCGCAAGAAAGAAGAGGCTGAGGCTGTCCAACCACAGACACCCCAAGCCACCCCCGTTACCGTTGAGCCCGAGGTCACTGCTACCCCCGCTCCCGTTTCCGATACCACTGTTTCCGATAGTACGCCGGCTGTTGCCCCCGAATTGCCTGCCAGCGCACAGAATCCCGTTTTGCAAGATGATTGCTGCCTGCCGACCGAGCTGGACGATCACGGCCCGCTGGTGGTGGAGGAGTGCGCTTCCGACCTGGAGCCGGTGATCGTCAACGAAGCGCTGGTCGCCGAAGAGGAGCGTGCCGCTGACGCCGCTCGCATTGCCGCAGAAGCACAAGCTGCTGAAGCGGCTCGTATTGCCGCCGAGGCTCGCGCTGCAGAAGATGCTGGCATCGCTGCCGAAGCCCGCGCTGCGGAAGAGGCTCGCATCGCTGCCGAAGCCCGCGCTGCGGAAGAAGCTCGCATTGCTGCCGAGGCTCGCGCCGCGGAAGAGGCTCGCATTGCTGCCGAAGCTCGTGCTGCAGAAGAGGCTCGTATCGCCGCCGAAGCCCGCGCTGCGGAAGAAGCTCGCATTGCTGCAGAAGTTCGCGCCGCGGAAGAAGCTCGCATTGCCGCCGAAGCTCAGGCTGCGGAAGAGGCTCGTATTGCCGCTGAAGCTCAGGCTGCGGAAGAGGCTCGTATTGCCGCTGAAGCTCAGGCTGCGGAAGAAGCCCGTATCGCCAAAGAGGCCCAGCGCACGGAAGATATGCGCCTGGTCGCCGCGATGGAGGCTGAGGCCGCTGCACTGGCTGCTCTGCCATTGGCCGCCAAGGTGGACGACGACACCCAGGACAAACCGCAGCGGGAGGGTTTCTTTGCTCGCCTCAAGCGCAGTCTGGTGCGCACCAAAGAGAATATCGGCTCCGGTTTCTTCGGCCTGTTTCGTGGCAAGAAGATCGACGATGAGCTGTTTGAGGAGCTGGAAACCCAGCTGCTGACCGCCGATCTCGGTGTGGATACCACAACTCGTATCATCGAGGGGCTGGTGCAGCACGCTGATCGCAAGCAGCTCAAGGATGCCGAGGCGCTCTACGGCCTGCTCAAGCAGGACATGGGCGAGATGCTGGCCAAGGTCGAGCAGCCGCTGGTGATCGACACCAGCAAGAAGCCTTATGTGATCCTGATGGTCGGCGTAAACGGCGTCGGCAAGACCACCACCATCGGCAAGCTGGCCAAGCAGTTCCAGGCCGAGGGCAAGAGCGTGATGCTGGCGGCGGGTGACACCTTCCGTGCCGCTGCGGTCGAACAGCTGCAGGTTTGGGGCCAGCGCAACAACATTCCGGTGATTGCCCAGCATACCGGTGCCGATTCCGCTTCCGTCATTTATGACGCCATCGAGGCCGCCCGCTCCCGCGGGGCTGATGTGCTGATCGCCGACACCGCCGGTCGCCTGCAGAACAAGAGCAACCTGATGGAAGAGCTCAAGAAGGTGGTGCGGGTGATGAAGAAGCTGGATGAAGAGGCGCCCCACGAGATCATGCTGACTCTGGATGCAGGCACCGGCCAGAACGCCCTGAGCCAGGCCAAGCTGTTCAGCGAGGCGGTGGGCCTGACCGGCATCACCCTCACCAAGCTGGATGGCACGGCCAAGGGCGGCGTCATCTTCGCGGTGGCCGACAAGTTCCAGATCCCGATCCGCTACATCGGGGTGGGCGAGGGGATCGACGATCTGCGTCCCTTCGTTGCCAACGATTTCATCGAGGCGCTCTTCAGCCGCGATGAATAAGTCCGGCCGCGATGAGTCAGCTCAGCCGTGATGAGTAAGTGTTCCATGCCCCGACTCCGGTCGGGGTTTGTCAATTTCAGGGAACCGTTATGATTCGTTTTGACAAGGTCAGCAAGGTATACAGCGGCGGCCATCAGGCGCTGCAAAAGGTCAGCTTTCACCTGCGCAAGGGGGAGATGGCCTTTCTGACCGGGCACTCGGGGGCGGGCAAGAGTACCCTCCTCAAACTGATCAGCGTGATGGAGCGCCCGACCGATGGTCGTGTCTTCTTTCATGGCGATGATGTCAGCCATATCCAGCGCAGCCAGATCCCCTATGTTCGTCGCCAGATCGGGATGATCTTTCAGGATCACCGCCTGCTGATGGACCGAACCGTGTTCGACAACGTAGCGCTGCCGCTGGTGATCGATGGTTACAGCCATGCGGACATCAACAAGCGGGTGGCGGCGGCGCTCGACAAGGTGGGGCTGCTCGGCAAGGAGCGTTACCAGCCGCGGATGCTCTCCGGTGGTGAGCAACAGCGGGTCGGCATCGCCCGTGCCATCGTCAACAAGCCGCCGCTGCTGCTGGCGGATGAACCGACCGGTAACCTGGATCCTCAGCTCTCCATGGATATCATGCGGCTATTTCAGGAGTTCAACAATTTTGGGGTCTCGGTACTGATTGCCACCCACGATCTGGGGCTGATCGCTCGCATGCGCTATCGCACCCTGACCCTCAAGGCGGGTCGCATGTATTCGGCCGGGGAGGAGCTCTGATGGCTATCGTTCGTCATAAACAACCGCCGCTGCGCCGTCTCATGATGTACGGGGTTGACCATGTGCGGCAGGCATTTGCCAGTCTCGGGGAGCTGTGGCGCAATCCGCTCGCTTCGCTGATGACGCTGGCGGTGCTTGGCGTCAGTCTGGCGCTGCCCTCTTGTTTCCACGTGTTGCTGAAAAACGCCGAGGTGGTGGAGGGGAGCTGGCAGAGCAGTTCCCAAATCTCCCTTTACCTGCGCAAGGATCTGCCGGAGCAGAGCATTCTCGATCTGCAGCACAGGATCCTGCTCTATCCCGAGGTGGATTCGGTCACCTACCTGAGCCGTGACGATGCGTTGCGGGAGTTTCGCGAGATCTCCGGCTTCGGTGATGCGCTCGATTATCTGGACAGCAACCCGCTACCGCCTGTGTTGAGCGTGATCCCGGATCCGCGCTGGCAGAACCCGGAAGGGGCTGCCGAGCTGCTCAGCAAGCTCAACAACGAGGTGGGGGTCGAGCAGGGCAAGCTGGATCTGCAGTGGCTGACACGGCTGCAGGGGATCATGAACCTGCTGCGACACACCATTACCGGTATCGCGGTGCTGCTGCTCTCCGCCGTGTTGCTGATCGTCGGCAATACCCTGCGTCTCAACATCCTCAACCAGCGTTCCGAGATTGAAGTGCTCAAGCTGGTGGGGGCGACCGATTCCTTTATTCATCGCCCTTTCCTCTATACCGGCATCTGGTTCGGGGTGATCGGTGGCATGCTCGCCTGGTGGCTGACCGAAGTGATGGTGATCTGGAGTGAAGGGGTGGTGAAGGAGCTGGCGGGCTTGTATAACAGTAACTTCCGGCTGGTTGGCATGGGGGCGGTAGACGGGATCAATCTGATCTTGCTGGGCGCCCTGTTGGGGCTGATTGCCTCCTGGTTCTCGGTCCATCGCCACATTCGCGACATCGAACCATCCTGATTACTTTGTCATCAAAGTAAATCGCTGGATTTTGAGAGGCGGATCAAGTAAAAGAGGGGCCGTTTCTGGCTTGGCCCCCATAGTCAGAGTATTCTGAATAACAATGATCTTCCGGATCTTCGCTAGATCCAGTGAACCTTCTGATTTATAAGCAGTCTATTAAAGCTGAAGCATTTATACGGGTGTGGCCCCTCTGCCTTGCTCGTCAGACTTGGCAAGCATGTGAAGGTTGCGAGCTCCGCAACAATGGACTTAGCATGCTACTTTTCGGGGGTCCTTCATTGTGACCCCCTTTTTTTGACTGTTCATTCATGATTCATCCTGCAGGCTTAAGATAAGCCGGTCTAAAACTGGGCATGTTCTTTGATACACGCCGCAGAATGGCATCCGGTCAGTAGACAGACCCTCTCAGGGTGTTAGACTGATTCGATTGAAAAGTAAGAGGTAACAGATGGGAACTTCATTGCAGCGCACAATGGCTCTGATTCCGCAAGGTAGTCTGGAAGGCTATATCCAGGCAGTAAACTCTATTCCTGTGCTGAGCGCAGAGGAAGAGCGTGAACTGGCTGAGCGTTTGCAGCAGGATGGCGATCTCGAGGCTGCTCGCCAGCTGGTTATGTCGCACCTGCGCTTTGTCGTTCATGTCGCCAAGAGTTATGCCGGTTACGGCCTGCCTCAGGCCGATCTGGTTCAGGAAGGCAACATCGGCCTGATGAAGGCGGTCAAGCGCTTCGACCCGACGGTCGGCGTGCGTCTGGTCTCCTTTGCCGTGCACTGGATCAAGGCCGAAATCCACGAATATGTCCTGCGCAACTGGCGCATGGTCAAGGTGGCGACCACCAAGGCCCAGCGCAAGCTCTTCTTCAACCTGCGCAAATCCAAAAAACGTCTGGGCTGGCTGAACCACGAAGAGGTTCAGGCAGTGGCGGCCGATCTCGGCGTCTCTGCCGCTGACGTGACCGAGATGGAAGCGCGGATGGCCAACTACGATCAGGCGTTCGATCTGGTTGGTGATGATGAGGAAGAGGGCGGTTTCGCTCCGGTTCACTATCTGGAGGACAAATCCTCCGATCTGGCAGCGACCATCGAGAATGACAACTGGGACGATCACGCGACCCGTCGCCTGAGTTCTGCCCTCGCCACCCTGGATGAGCGCAGTCAGCACATCATCCGCGCCCGCTGGCTCGATGATGACAGCAAGACCACTCTGCAGGAGCTGGCCGATACCTACGGCGTCTCTGCCGAGCGTGTGCGTCAGCTTGAGAAAAACGCACTCAAGAAGCTGAAAGATGCCATGGAAGCCTGATGCTTCCTCTCATAAAAACAGGGCCTGATGGCCCTGTTTTTGTTTCGCAGGGATCTGGTCGGCCTTGCTTTGGTTACCCTTGAGTGTGTTATGTTGCCGCCACTGCCACATTAGGGAGAGCAGAAGTGAAACTGTTGAACGACCTGTTTACCAATAACCGTGAGTGGGCCGAACGGATCAAAGCCGAAGATCCCAATTTCTTTGCCACTCTTTCTGCCCAGCAGGCCCCCGAATACCTCTGGATTGGTTGTTCCGACAGCCGGGTCCCCGCCAACCAGCTGATGGGCTTGCTGCCGGGGGACGTCTTCGTCCACCGCAACGTCGCCAATCTGGTGGTACATACCGATTTCAACTGCCTCTCCGTGCTGCAATACGCGGTAGAAGTGCTCAAGGTGAAGCACATCATCGTCTGCGGTCACTACGGTTGCGGTGGCGTCAAGGCCGCGATGCAGAACCAGGAGCTGGGTCTCATCGACAACTGGCTGCGCAACATCAAGGATGTCTACTTCAAATACGGTGAAGAGCTGGAGGCCATCGAGGATGAGCATGAGCGCTTCGACTACCTGTGCGAGCTGAACGTGGCCGAGCAGGTCGCCAACGTCTGCCACACCACCATCATCCAGAACGCCTGGCGCAAGGGGCAGGAGCTGGCGGTGCATGGCTGGATCTACGGGATTAAAGACGGTCTGCTGCACGATCTCGATCTCTGCATCAGCGGGCCGGATCAGATCCCCGATGTCTATCGTGCCTGGCCGGACATGCGTCCGCCCCACCGTCGGCGCTAGGGAGCTTCATGGTGGCGCCAGCTCTCTATCTGCAGATCAAGCAGCATATTCTGGACGGGATCCGCGAACGCCACTATCAGGCGGGGGACAGGATCCCGACCGAAGCGGCCCTGTGCGAGCAGTTCACCGTGAGCCGGATGACGGTCAACCGGGCGCTGCGGGAACTGGTGGCCGAGGGGTGGCTGGTGCGTACCGCCGGTTCCGGTAGCTTCGTGGCGGACAGGCGCACCGAGTCGCCGCTGCTGGCTATTCGCAATATTGCCGACGAGATCGCCGAGCGTGGCGGCGAGTACAGCGCCCGGGTGATCCGGCTGCAGCGACTGGCCGCCGACGAGAAGGTGGCGGTACAGCTGGGACTGCGGGTTGGCGCCCCCATCTTTCACAGCCTGATCGTCCATCAGGCCGATGGGGAGCCGTTGCAATTGGAGGAGCGCTTCGTCGATGCCGGGCGTTTGCCGGGCTATGGCGAGCAGGATTTTACCCAACAGACCCCCAACCGCTATCTGATGGATGTCTGCCCCCTCTCCGAGATGGAGCACGTGGTGGAAGCCGTGTTGCCCAGCGCCGGTGAGGCGGGATTGTTGCAGATCCGCGTGGATTCCCCCTGCCTGTTGTTGCACCGGCGTACCTGGTCGGAGGGGCATCTCGTCTCCTACGCCCGTTTGCTCTCCCCCGGTTCCCGCTACAAGCTAAGCTCCAAGACTCAGCTGGAGTAAATGTATATACAGCTCGATTTTGCAAAGCCCACCTCCTGGTGGGTTTTTTTGTGCTTAAACTCTAAGTTTGATGCTGTTATCAGGATGTAAATTTCGCTCTTTCTTTCGTCATAGAGATCGATTATAAGAATATGTATATACATTTGAGGTCGCTATGAACAAGGAACTGTTGAACTGCGAGCGGGTCTGGCTCAACGTGATACCCGCCACCCTGAATAATGAGCTAGCCGACTACGGCCTGCTGCCGCTCCACGCCATCGGCGTGAAGAATGGCAAGATCCACGCGCTGGTGCCGATGGCCGAGCTTAAGGGGCCCCATCCTGCTCACTGGCAGGATATGCAGGGCAAGCTGGTCACTCCCGGCCTTATCGATTGCCACACCCATCTGGTCTTCGCCGGCAGCCGTGCCGAAGAGTTCGAGCTGCGTCAGCAGGGAGTGCCCTATGCCGAGATCGCCCGTCGGGGCGGTGGCATCATCAGCACGGTGCGTGCGACCCGTGCCGCCAGCGAGGAGCTGCTGTTCGAGCTGGCGTTGCCGAGGGTGACATCCCTGATCCGCGAAGGGGTCACCATGGTGGAGATCAAGTCCGGCTACGGTCTGACGCTGGATGACGAACTCAAGATGCTGCGGGTGGCCCGCCGACTGGGAGAGGCGTTGCCGATCCGGGTCAAGACCACTCTGCTGGCGGCCCATGCGGTGCCGCCTGAATATCGCGACGATCCCGACAGCTGGGTCGAGACCATCTGTCAGGAGATCATCCCGGCCGCTGCCGAGGCAGGCTTGGCCGATGCGGTGGACGTTTTCTGTGAACACATCGGCTTCTCGCTGGCCCAGACCGAGCAGGTCTATCTGGCGGCGGATCAATACGGCCTGCCGGTGAAGGGGCATATGGATCAGCTCTCCAATCTCGGTGGCAGCACCCTCGCTGCCAACTTTGGCGCCCTCTCGGTGGATCATCTGGAGTATCTGGATCCGGAAGGGATCCTGGCGCTGGCCCACCGTGGCGTGGTCGCCACCCTGTTGCCCACCGCCTTCTACTTCCTCAAAGAGACCAAGCTGCCGCCGGTTGCCGCCCTGCGCAAGGCGGGGGTGGCGATGGCGGTCTCCTCCGATATCAACCCGGGTACGGCCCCCATTGTCTCGCTGCGGATGGCAATGAATATGGCCTGCACCCTGTTTGGCCTGACCCCGCTGGAGGCCATGGTCGGGGTGACCCGTCACGCCGCCAAAGCGCTCGGCGAGCAGGATCGTCTTGGCCAGCTCAAGGCGGGCATGGCGGCCGATTTCCTGATCTGGCACTGCGCCCATCCGGCCGAGCTGAGCTACATGGTTGGCGTCGATCAGCTGGCAGGCCGCATCTTCAACGGCGAGGAGACCCTCCATGGATAAGTTCAACCCGATCGACATGTCGCTCTGGCAGGGGCGGCAGGATCCGGAAGATGGCGAACTGGCCCTGCGCTGGCATGACAAGGTGCAGCCCTGGACCGTCGGAGCACAAGACACTGCCGGTGTGGTACTGCTCGGTTTTGCCTGCGATGAAGGGGTTCGCCGCAACAAGGGGCGTGTCGGCGCCGCCGGTGCGCCGCAAGCGGTGCGCAAGCTGCTGGCCAACACCGCTTGGCATCTGAGTCGCCCCGTCTACGATGGCGGGGATGTGAGTTGCCCCGATGACGATCTCGACGCTGCCCACGGCCGTCTGGCCGAGCAGGTCGCCGCTGCGCTCGATCTGGGCCACTTCCCGCTGGTGCTGGGGGGCGGTCACGAGGTGGCTTTCGGCAGCTGGAGCGGCCTCAACCTGCATCTGGCGGGTCAGGGGCGAGTCGGCATTATCAATTTTGACGCCCACTTCGACCTGCGCATGAAGCAGGAGCAGGCCAGCTCCGGTACCCCCTTCTTCCAGATTGCCGAGCAGTGTGCCGCTCAGGGCACGCCGTTTTACTACACCTGCCTCGGGGTAGCCGAGACCGCCAATACCCAAGCCCTGTTTGCCCGTGCCAAGGCGCTGGGTGTGTGGCATGTGCTGGACGAGGCGATGACCCAGACCGAGCTGCCAGCCTTGCTAAGTGGGCTGGACGCCTTTATCGCCGATTGTGATCACCTCTATCTGACCATCGATCTCGACGTGCTGCCGGCGGCCGTGATGCCGGGAGTGAGCGCCCCCGCCGCCCGCGGCGTGGAGCTGGCGGTGATCGAACCGCTGATCGCTCATATCCGGGCCAGCGGCAAGCTCAGGCTCGCTGATCTGGCCGAGTACAACCCGACGCTGGATCAGGATAACCGCAGCGCCCGCGTGGCCGCGCGGCTGGTTCATCTGTTGACCCGTTAACCCTTTGGCCACCCATCGCCGAAGGCACCCTATTGATACAACAAGGAGTGTGTATGTCTGTGCAACAGCAGGATCCCCGTCATGATCCTAACCGCGTGATCCGTGCCCCGCGCGGTACCGAACTGACAGCCAAGAGCTGGCTCACCGAAGCGCCGCTGCGGATGCTGATGAACAACCTGGACCCCGAGGTGGCCGAGCATCCCCAGTCACTGGTGGTCTATGGCGGCATCGGTCGCGCCGCCCGCAACTGGGCCTGCTTTGACAAGATCGTCGAGGTGCTGACCCGGCTCGAGGAGGATCAGACCCTGCTGGTGCAATCCGGCAAGCCGGTCGGGGTGTTCCAGACCCACAAGGATGCGCCGCGGGTGCTGATCGCCAACTCCAATCTGGTGCCGCACTGGGCCAACTGGGAGCACTTCAACGAGCTCGATAAAAAGGGCCTGATGATGTACGGCCAGATGACCGCCGGCTCCTGGATCTACATCGGCACTCAGGGGATCGTGCAGGGCACCTACGAGACCTTCTTCGCGGTGGCCAACCAGCACTTCAACGGTGAACCCAAAGGGCGCTGGATCCTGACCGGTGGCTTGGGCGGCATGGGCGGTGCCCAGCCGCTGGCCGCCACCATGGCCGGCTTCTCGATGATCGCCGTGGAGTGCGACGAGACCCGCATCGATTTTCGTCTGCGCACCCGTTATGTGGACAAGAAGGCCCACAGCCTGGATGAGGCGCTAGCCATGGTCGAGGAGGCCAAAGAGGGCGGTACCGCCGTCTCCGTCGGTCTGCTCGGCAACGCCGCCGACGTGTTCGCCGAGCTGGTGGCCCGTGGTATCACCCCGGATGTGGTGACCGACCAGACCTCCGCCCACGACCCGGTGCACGGCTATCTGCCGCAGGGCTGGAGCGTGGCAAAGTGGCGCGAGCTGCAAAAGAGTGCACCGAACGAGGTAAACGTGGCCGCCCGTCGCTCCATGGCCCGTCAGGTGGAGGCGATGCTGACCCTGCAAGAGCGCGGCGCGGCGACTTTGGATTACGGCAACAACATCCGTCAGATGGCGCTTGAGGAGGGGGTGGCGAACGCCTTCGACTTCCCCGGCTTCGTCCCCGCCTATATCCGCCCGCTGTTTTGCGAGGGGATAGGCCCGTTCCGCTGGGTGGCCCTCTCCGGCGATCCGGAAGATATCTACAAGACCGATCAGAAGGTGAAAGAGCTGATCCCCGATGATCCTCACCTGCACAACTGGCTCGACATGGCCCGCGAGCGCATCGCGTTTCAGGGGCTGCCGGCGCGGATCTGCTGGGTCGGGGTCAAGGATCGGGTACGGCTCGGTCTGGCCTTCAACGAGATGGTGAAAAACGGCGAGCTGAAAGCCCCCATCGTCATCGGTCGCGACCATCTGGATTCCGGCTCGGTGGCGAGCCCGAACCGCGAGACCGAGTCGATGATGGATGGCTCCGATGCCGTCTCCGACTGGCCGCTGCTCAACGCCCTGCTCAACACCGCCGGTGGCGCGACCTGGGTTTCGCTGCATCACGGCGGCGGGGTCGGCATGGGCTTCTCCCAGCACTCCGGCGTGGTGATCGTCTGTGACGGCTCCGATGACGCTGCCCGCCGCGTCGGTCGGGTGCTGCGCAACGATCCGGCCACCGGGGTGATGCGCCACGCGGATGCCGGCTACGAGATTGCCATCAACTGTGCCCATGAGGCGAAACTGGATCTGCCGATGATTGACGGCGCCAACGGTGTCAAAGGAAAGGTGTAACACCATGTTTGAATTGACTATTACCCCGGGCGAGCTGGATCTTGCCACCCTGCGCCGCGTCAGCCGCGAGCCGGTACATATTGCACTGGATCCGGCGGCGTTGCCGGCGATCCACGCCTCTGCCGCCACTGTCTCCCGGGTGATCGAGCAGGGACGCGTGGTGTACGGCATCAACACCGGCTTTGGCCTGCTGGCCAACACCCGCATTCCGGTGGATCAGCTCGACGAGCTGCAGCGATCCATCGTGCTTTCCCACGCTGCGGGCATCGGCACCTATATGGATGACGCCACCGTTCGGTTGATGATGGTGCTCAAGCTCAACTCGCTGGCGCGCGGCTTCTCCGGCATCCGGCTGACGGTGCTTGAGGCCTTGATGACCCTTATCAACGCCGAAGTCTATCCGGTAGTCCCGAAGAAGGGCTCCGTCGGTGCCTCCGGCGATCTGGCGCCGCTGGCTCATATGAGCTGCCTGCTGATCGGTGAAGGCAAGGCCCGCCACAAGGGCGAGCTGATCGACGCCGCTACTGCGCTGAAAATTGCCGGGCTCGAGCCTATCGCGCTGGCGCCCAAAGAAGGATTGGCGCTGCTCAACGGCACTCAGGCGAGCACCGCCTTCGCGCTGGAAGGGCTGTTCCATGCCGAGGATCTCTATGCCGGTGCCATCACCATCGGCGCCATGAGCGTGGAGGCGGCGCTTGGCAGCCGCCGGCCGTTCGATGCACGCATCCACGTGGTGCGTGGTCAGCGTGGCCAGATCGACGCGGCCGCCTGCTATCGCCACCTGCTGGTGGATGGCAGCGAGATCGGCATGTCCCATCACAACTGCGAGAAGGTACAGGATCCCTACTCATTGCGCTGCCAGCCGCAGGTGATGGGTGCCTGCCTGACCCAGATCCGTCAGGCCGCCGAGGTGCTGGTGTGCGAGGCCAATGCGGTCTCCGACAACCCGCTGGTGTTTGCCGATGACGAGGAGATCATCTCCGGCGGCAACTTCCATGCCGAGCCGGTCGCCTTCGCTGCCGATAATCTGGCGCTGGCCATCGCCGAGATCGGCTCCCTTTCAGAGCGGCGCATGGCGCTGTTGATCGACTCGCGGATGTCCGGTCTGCCGGCGTTTCTGGTCAACAACGGCGGGGTGAATTCGGGCTTTATGATCGCTCAGGTCACCTCGGCGGCGCTGGCCTCCGAGAACAAGACCCTGGCCCACCCCGCCTCGGTGGACAGCCTGCCTACGTCGGCCAATCAGGAGGATCACGTCTCCATGGCCACCTTCGCCGGTCGTCGGCTGGCGGACATGGCGGAGAACACCCGCGGCATTTTGGCAGTTGAACTTCTGGCGGCAGCGCAAGGACTGGATTTTCGTGCTCCCCTGCGCAGTACCGAGCTGATCGAGCTGGCCAAGGGACGACTGCGGGCAGAGGTGAGCTTCTACGACAAGGACAGGTACTTCGCGCCGGATATCGAAGCGGCCGCCGCCCTGCTGGGCCGTGCCAGCTACAACGACCTGATCCCGACTGGGGTGCTGCCCAGTCTGTAAGCCTTGGTCACCCTTCTCTCCTGGCGGGAGAAGGGTTGGGGATGAGGGGGAAGCCACTTCACTGGCGCCGGTGAGGTCCGGGAGCAGATAACAAAAGACCGCCCAATCGGGCGGTCTTTGCGTGTCTGACGTTGGTTGAACGCGGTTATTCGTGCTCGAACATCAGGAACAGATAGACCACGAATAACACCAGATGGGTCGCACCATGGAGCACATTGGTGCGGCCGCTGCTGAAGGTCACTTTACAGACCATCAAGGTCGTGACCAGCAGCACCATATCGGCGGGGGAGAGGCCCAGGCGCACCTCCTGACCCAGCATGGAGCCGATAAAGAGCACGGCGGGCACGGTGAGAGCTATGGTGGCCAGCACCGAGCCGAAGTAGAGGTTCATCGCCCGCTGCAACTGGTTGTTGAAGGCGGCCTTGATGGCCCCGACCGCTTCGGGGGCCAGCACGATGCAGGCGACGATAAAGCCGCCCAGTGCGGCGGGCGCGTCCATGACATGTACCCCGTAGTTGATGGGGATGGCCAGGGTCTTGGCCAGCAGGATTACCACCAGCAGGTAGGCGAGCAGCAGGATGGTGTGATAGACGTTGCTCTGCAGCGGGCCGTGGTGCTCCTCGTAATCCTCGTGATCGCTGTCGACGAAGAAGTGGCTGTGGCTGCGGGTCTGGATGAGCAGAAAGACCCCGTAGAGCAGGATCGAGATGATGATCAGCATCCACGACATGGCGCGCGACATACTGCCGATTGCACCACCCTCGGTGAAGTTGGGCAGCACCAGACAGAGCAGGGCCAGCGGGATGATGGCCACCAGATAGGATTTCACTCCGTCCAGATTGAAGCTCTGGGTGTGGTAGCGCCAGCCGCCAAACAGCAGGGTGAAGCCCACCAGACCGGTACTCACCAGCATCACTACCGCAAACATGGTATCGCGGGCCATGGTGGGGTTGGGCTCGCCGGTCAGCATCACCGAGGAGATCATCACCACCTCCAGCGAGATGACCGAGAGGGTGAGGATCAGGGTGCCGAAGGGCTCGCCCAGCTTGATGGCGAGGGCATCGGAGTGGCGCACCACCGAGAAGATGGCCCAGGTGACGATGGCCAGTAGTGCCGCCGAAACCGGAAGATAGATCCCGAGCGGAGTTGTCTCTGTCAGCTGGTCACTGCCCAGGGTCTTGAAAAAGAGCAGGGTCAGCAGGCCAACGGGCAGGGCAATCTCTTGCCGGATAACTGTCTTCATAGGCAATGGTTCTCTATTGGGGGTCTTGACGACCGGATGACATAAACAGGCTGCACGGTTATCGGTTGCGCAATAACCGGCTCCTTATGATAAAGGTTGTTATCCCCGTCAGGGCAGATCATTTTGTTGCTGAATGTAAATAAGGGGTGGCAGGAGACGGTTTGATTTCACCATGGAGCCTGGCCAGGGCTTGCAGGAGGCTTTATCCGCCTGATGGCCGGGCTGGGTTACGGCGCTACCGCCAGCATCAACCTGATGATGTCGAGCTGCTGGCCAAACCGTTTCACGGCCAGATCCTGCCATCTCTGTGTTAGCTGGCCTGCTGGTGTTGCAGCTGCCACTCCCGTTGCCAGTGGGTCAGTATCTTCAGCGGCATGGGTTTGCCGAAGAAGTAGCCCTGGATCAGATAGACGCCGTGCTGGCTCAGATAGTCGATCTGCAGCTGGCTCTCGACCCCTTCGGCGATCATCTCCATGCCCGATTCCCGACCGAAGACGATGATGGCATCCAATACGCTGCGCTTGAGGTCGTTGGTGCCTATGGTATCGACGAACATCTTGTCGATCTTGATCTGGCGGATCCCCAGGCTCTGCAGATAGGCAAAGCCGCCGTAGCCGGTACCAAAATCATCCAGCTTGAAGTGATACCCCATCTGTTGCAGCAGGGTGATCTCCTCGGTGGCCGCCTTGATGTCGAGGATCGGCTTGCGCTCCGTCAGCTCGAAGGTGAGCCGGGTGGGTGAGGGGTTTTGGCTGTGAGCGAGCAAGGTGCGCAGCAGGGGCTGCTCGATATGGGCCGCCACCAGATTGACGCTGACCCACTGCTCCGGTGCCAGCTGCGGCAGGTCGGTGATCACCTGCTCCAGCAACTGTTCGGTCATCGGCAGGATCAGTCCTTGCTCCTCTGCATATTCGATAAAGGTGCCCGGGGGGATCAGCTCGTTTCCCCGCTGCCAGCGCAGCAGCGCCTCGAATCCCACCACTTGGTGGGTACGGGCATCCACTATCGGCTGGTAGAGGGGAATAAATTCCTTGCGTATCAATCCTGTTTGCAGCAGTCCCTTGAGGGAGCGCCGATAGCTGCGCAGCAGCCAGTATGTGACGCTTAACAGGGCGCCGAGTGCGATACCGAACCAGAGACCGTAGTGATTGAGTTGGTCATGGGCATATTGCTCCAGCGCTTTTCCCGCCCAGACCGTCTGTTTGGTGAGTTCATTGGGATCGAAGAAACTGAGGCTGATATTGCTCTCTTCCTGCTTGATCTCCTTGTCGCCACGGGGAAAGTGGACTGTGCTTGCATCGTTATCCTGTCGGCTGAACTCCAGATAGAAGCAGTGGCTGCAGGGGTGTTGCAGCAGGTCGTGGCTCCAGCTGTTATCCAGCACCCAGTAGGCGAGGTTGTCACCGGATCGGTAAAAGGCCACCAGCTCCTGTTCGGTATTGTATTTGGCCACTGTGGCGGTGATCCCCAGTTTGCCGAACTTCTGCCCGCTATTCTGGAGCTCTTTGATCAGCGGGATCTCCACCCCCAGGCTGGAGCAGCTGTTGCCGGAAGCGAGCTCCAACCCTTGCAGGCGGATATGAGCGCTGTAGAAGCGCGGATCGCGCAGCAGCTCCATGTCTTTGGCGCCGCAGTTGAACTCAAATTGTGCCAGTTGTTTGTTGATGGCGGCATCCAGCTCCCGGTGGCGTACGGCCATGGCTCCCTTGAGCTCGGCAACCTTCTCTTCCAGCAGATGAAAGGCCATCGGCTTGGCAAACCACAGGCCGAGAAACTGGCTGCCCACGACAGGCAGGACGAACAGCAACAGAGCGATCCAGACGGGTGATTTACGCAAAGGAAGTACCTGCCAGTTTCATGAGACACAAATGGACTTTGCCATCATAGAGCATTAGTGCAATCAATTTGAGTCCGAGTTGTCACACTTGTTGATTGATTTTTTAACTACATGATTTTAAATGTGTTTATTATTAACTTTGGCTAGATTCAATCGCTGACCTGTCATAAATGACAATTGCTCAGCTTATCCGAACTGCATTAGAGTAGCCCTGCGGTTTGACTCACCGTGTGTTCAATACTCCTGTATCTGTTTTTTGTCAGTAGCACAGAGTGTTAGTTTTGATATGAGTGTTCCTTTTGGTCCCCTTTGAGGGACCATTTTTCTGTCTGTCATCCCGCCCTTTCCCGCGTCTGCAGCCCGTCACCCTTGGTATTCTCCCTCTGCTTTGGGTTATGCTTGCCCGCTTAAATTGCAGAAGCGGGATCTTCATCCATAGCTGTGGCCCGATCGCCGCTGCTACCATGAGGCGACATGGATGATGCTGGGCATACGGAAAGGCGCATGAAACTCACTACACAGCTTGTCTCATTTATCACCCTTTGCGTGATCGCAGCCATGGCGACCGTGCTGATTGGCGGGGTGTTCAGCTTTCGCGAGCTGGGTATGGAGTTGCAGCAAAAGAAGGTCGATGCGCTGGTCGAAGTGATCGACAAGCAGCTCGATGTTGCTCACGACATGGAAGATATGAGCCACTGGCTGCCTACCCTGCTGCGGGCTGCCCATGTGGTAGAGCTGGAGGTGCGCCAGAATAACCAGCGGGTCTACTGGTTCCGCGATGTGCGCAATCCGGTCGACGAGCAGCTGCTGGTGCCATACAGCCACCCGCTGCCCCATCAGGCCGGCATGCAGGCCAACTTCAAACTGGAGCGCCCCTTCAAGGAGGCGGAATACTCCATCAAGGCGATGTCCGGCATCTCGCTGGGCATCTTTATCGTGGTGTTCGGTCTCTGGTACTCCATCCGCTGGCTGCGCCAGCAGTTGCGAGGGGCCGAGCTGCTGGGCATTCGCGCCCAGCTGATCCTCGATGACAAGCTCTCCAAACTGAGCCATGACCCCGCCGAAGAGTGGCCGGTGGCCGCCAGTCAGGCCCTCGATCATCTGCTCGCCGAGCTGGCAGATGCTCGCAAGGAGCGCAGCCGCTTCGACAACTTCATTCGCAGTAACGCTTTCGTCGACAAGATGACCGGCATCGGCAACCGGCTGTTTTTCGACAACCGGCTGGAGAGCGCCATCATGGAGGCGAGCGTGATGAGCGGCGGCGTGCTGCTGATCGATCTCGCCTGTCTGGAGGAGCTGGAGGCCGATCAGTTCGAGCTGCTGGGGCACGATTTGATGATGGAGGCGAGCGCTACCATAGGTGCCTTCGTGCGCAAGCATAACGGCGCCCTGCAGGCCCGCTACGCCGGTCAGGTCTTTGCGGTGTTGCTGCCCAATATGTCCGAGAGCGAGATGGTGGATAGCGCCAGCCAGCTGCTCAAGAGCCTGCAACGGCTGCACTGGCCGCAGGAGGTCAACCCCGAGACGGCGGTCTATCTCGGCGCCGTCTGTTATCAGGCACAAGACAGCCTGCTCAAGGTGCAGGAGGAGGCTGAGCTGGCCCTCAAGAGCGCCCGTCTGCAGGGGCACAACGGCTGGTTCCTCTACGAGAAGCAGCTGGATGAGGAGCAGAGCAGCAAGGGCACGGTACGCTGGCGCACCCTGATCAGCCGCCGTCTCGAAGAGCACGGTATCGAATTTTATACCCAGCCGATCCAGCAGGATCGGGGGCAGGTGGTGCTGCAGCAGGAGCTGCTCACCTATCTGCACGATGAGCAGGGGCGGGCTTTGCAGGCGGGGATTTTCATGCCGATGGCGGAGAAGGTTGGCTTGTTGCTGCAATTGGATCGGTTGGTGGCGGAGCAGACCCTCACCCTGCTGCGCCAGCGCTCCGAGCAGAGCTGCCCCATCAGCCTGACCCTCAGTGCCCAGAGCCTGCTCAACCGCGAGTTCCAGCGCTGGCTCTTCTTCGCCCTGTTCCAGCTGCCGCGCAGCACCAACGAGCGGCTGATCCTGCAACTCTCCGAATCCCAGGTGACCCGTCACTTCGAGGCGCTCAAGCGGCCGCTGCGCTCCCTGCGGATGCTGGGCTGCCAGCTGGCCATCGATCATGCCGGTCAGGATGTGGTGAGCACCCAGTACATCAAGGAGTTCGAGATCAACTTCCTCAAGTTGCACCCCAGCCTGGTGCGGGAGATCCATGCCCGTCAGGTCAACCAGATGGCGGTCCGCAGTCTGGTAGGCGGCTGCGCCAATACCCGCACCCGGGTGCTGGCAGTGGGGGTGGAGAGTGGCGACGAGTGGAAGATGCTGCGCCACCTCGGGGTGCATGCCGGGCAGGGGCCCTGGTTTGCCGAGCCCCAGCGGCTGGTGCTGGAACCGGCTGGTGATTGAGATAAACAACAGAGGGTCGCCTTGGGGCGACCCTCTGTTGTTTGCGATGCTGTTTGCGGTTGCCGTCAGGCGGGGATCACAGTCGCCCCTGCTCCCGCAGCCCGGCGAGCCCTTGCATGCCGCCAGTGTGGATAAAGACAATCTTGCTGCCGGGGGCGATACGGCCCGCAGCCAGCTCGCGAAACAGACCCCACATCGCCTTGCCGCTGTAGATGGGTTCAAGGGGCAGATCGGTTGTGGCGCTGAAATCCTGCACCCACTGCCAGAGGGTCGGACTGAATTTGGCGTAGCCACCATCGTGGTGATCGAGCGCGATGCGCCAGCCGGGGATATTGGCAGCCGCGGGATGGAGGCGACACACCTCGTCAGCGATAAAGCAGCCTCCTTTCAGTACCGCAATCGCAAGGATCTGCTCCCGATCCCGTTTGCCGGCGATCAGGCCCGCCAGAGTGCCGCCGCTGGCGCAAGGCAGTACCCAGAGATCCGGCGAGAAGGGCACTTCGCCGACCAGTTCTGCCACGCCGGGGATGGCCAGCGGGCTGCTGCCTCCTTCCGGCACGATCAGGGTATCGGGTGCACCGAATTGGGCCAGCCAGTCGGGATCCTGTCGTCGCCGGTAACTCTGGCGGTCGACAAAAACGAGATCCATGCCCCAGTGCCGGGCATCCCGCAGGGTAGAGTTACTGACGGCGTCATATTCGCCCCGTATGATACCGGTAGTACGAAGACCAGATTGGCACCCCGCTGCCGCCAGCGCGTGGATATGATTGGAGTAGGCGCCGCCAAACGAGAGCAGATGCCGTTTGCCGTGCTCTTTGGCATGCAGCAGATGGTACTTGAGCTTGCGCCACTTGTTGCCGGAGATGGCCGGATGGATCAGATCATCACGCTTGCACCACAGCTCGACACCATAGCGGGTCAGCAACGGATGGTGGAGGCGTTGCAAGGGGGAAGGGAGGATGGCTTGACCCTCTGACTCGGCGGAAAGGTTGGCTTGCAATGGTGAGTCCGTCTTTTAATCTGGAGGCTAATCTGCTGTTTATGTTAATATTTCATACATTTAATCACTATTGATGGGCGGGCTTACATGAAACAACTGTTCAGACGGTCGACGCCAAGCCGCCAGGTCGGGCTCTTGCTGGCCAATGACAGGATCATGCTGGCTGCGGTGGGCAATCCCCCCGTCTTCGCGACGCGCACCATCAACGGCCCACAGGAGTGGGCAGTGGCCATGAACGAGCTGTTCAGCCGTCATGGGCTGGCCAAGTCTACGGTGCGGGTGGCCCTCGCCGCCAGCCTTTATCAACAGATCCAGATCGACAAGCCTGCCGTGCCTGACGCCGAGATGGTGGGGGCGCTCCCCTGGGCCATCAAGGATTATGTCAGCGAACCCGTGCTGCAACTGGCGATGGATTATGTGGACTTGCCCACCCCGCCTGCCGGTCGCCCGCGCATCAATGTGATCTGCCTGCCCAAGAGCCGGGTGCAACAGCTGGCCGATGCCATCAACGGCATCGCGACCCTGCAATCCATCATCAGTGACGAATTGGCGCTGACCTCTCTCTATGACGCGGATGACACGGTGCGCATGCTGCTGTGGCAGCCCAAGGGGCAGGATCTGCAACTGCTGGTCTTCCATCAGGGCGGGCTCTGCTTCTCCCGCCAGCTGCGCGGTTTCACCAGCCTGACTGGCGAACATGAGCCGGACAGCATGCTGCTCGATTCACTGGCGCTGGAGATCCAGCGCTCCCTCGACTATCTGGCGGGCCAGCTGAAATTGCCCGAGCTGGGGCAGATGCAGTTTGCCGTCGCCTCGCCCTTTATCGGTACCCTGGTGCGCCACATGGAGCAGACCTTCGGCTTTGCCGTCTCCGCCATGGCCAACAAGGCGGTGCTGGCCGGCGTTGAATACCTCTCGGCTTACGCCGCCGCCATCGGGGAGGATGCGTGATGAAACGTCAGATAAACCTCTATGGCGCCGAGTTTCGACCCAAGCGGCAGTGGGCCAGCCTCAATCAGATGGCGCTGGTATGGAGCTTTGCGCTGCTGCTGATCCTGTTGACGGGGATCGGTTACAGCTGGCAGCAGCAGCAGGTCAGCCGGGCGCTGGCGCAGCGCTCTGCCGAGCTGGAACTCAAGCGCAGCGAGGCGCAGCGGCTCGACGCCGAGCTGGCGCGCCATCAGGCAGATCCCCGGCTGCAACAGCAACTGGTCAACAAGCAGGATGAGCTGACGGCCAAGCAGGGGCTGATGCGCCAATTGGGCAGCCTGACCCTGCAAAAATCCCAGGGCTATGCCAGCGTGATGGCGGATCTTTCCCGCATTCGCAACAGCAATCTCTCGTTGCAGCGCATCGAGATCAACGAAGGGCGGATCAACCTCTCCGGCTTTGCCGGACGCAGTCAGGATGTGCCGGCCTGGGTCAACCGCTTCAAGCAGACCCCGAGTCTGGTGGGTAAGGAGTTTGGTGAGCTGACCCTCAGTCGTGACAAGGAGGGCCGTCTGACCTTCCAGTTGAGCGGCATTGCGCGGGAGAAACCCTGATGAACCTGAAAACACAATGGCAGGCATGGGGCCAGCGTATCGCCGTGTTGAGCCAGCGGGAGCGGGTGTTGATCCTGCTGACTGGTCTGGTACTGCTGGGCGTGGCTGGCATTTACGGCTGGATCGATGGTGCAGATACCCGTCTGCAACAGGATCGCATGGCCCTGAGCGCCGCCGAGCGCGACCTCGAGATCATGGAGCTGGAAAACCTCGGCAAGCAGGCCCGGCTCAAGCGGGATCCCAATCAGGGAGTTCGCGACCAGCTGGCGCAGGTCGAAGCGGATCTGGCCCGGATCGACGATGAGCTCAAGGCCCAGACCGTCGATCTGATCCCGGCGCACGAGATGCCGCTGGTGCTGGAGGCGCTGCTCTCCCGCTCTGCCAACCTTCACATGCTGGCCCTCAGTTCGCTGGAGCCGACCCCGCTGATGGCGGGGGAGCACAAGGTCAATCTCTACAAGCATGGTATCCGGCTTCAGCTTGAAGGCGGCTATTTCGATGTGTATCAATATCTTAAAGCGCTAGAAGCCTTGCCGCGTCACTTCTACTGGAAGCAGTTCGACTATCAGGTCAAGGCCTATCCCGGCGCGGTGGTGGAGATGGAGATCTACACCCTGAGTACCAGCAAGGAGTTTATCCGTGGCTAGAGTGTTTGCGTTGTGCTGTTGCCTGTTCAGCTTGCTGGTACAGGCGGAGCAGGTCGAGGTATTGCAGGATCCCACTGCGCCACTGGCGGATGTGGCTGTTGGCGCCCGTGCGACCGGCGAGAGCAGCGCCGGTTTGCCGAAGCTGCAGAGTGTCGTGCTGGGCAATGGCCCGGCACTGGCGGTACTCAATGGCAAGAGTTATCGGGTCGGACAACAGGTGGACGGCTATACGCTGGTGGCCATCAATGCCGATGCCGTGGTGCTGGAAAAGGCGGGAAAACGCCATGCGGTAACACTGTTTGCCAGCAAGATCCGGGTTTGAGTCGTGCTTGCCTCTCGAGAGGTGAATCGGCTTTATCGAGTTTAATTGCAAGTCAGGGTGCCCTAATTACATGAAAAAACACCGTCTCTGTCTGATCACCGTGGCCATGATGGCTGCAGGCTGTACCACGTATCAGCACCCCGAGCCGACCCAGGCGAAGGATGCCCTCAAACAGGCCATAAACGAACAGCAGAAACAGGCTGCCCCTCTGACCGCGTTGCCCAAATCGGTGCAAAGTGAATTGCTGCAGCTGAACCGGCCGCAGATGCCGGTCGGCATGCCGGAGAAGCGGCTGCGTATCGCGGCTCACGACGTGGAGGCGGTGGAGTTTTTCGGTTCTCTGTTCAAGGGCTCCCGCTACAGCGTGGCGGTTCACCCCGGGGTGGCCGGGCTGGTTTCCGTCGAGCTCAAGGATGTGACTCTGCCGGAAGTGCTGGCGGTGGTGGGCGACATGTACGGCTTCGACGTGCAGCGCAAGGGCAATGTCTTCCATATCTATCCGGCGGGTCTGCGTACCGAAACCATCCCGGTCAACTACCTGATGATGTCCCGTCGTGGCCTCTCCCGCACCTCGGTCAGCACAGGCGGGGTGACCGCCAATGACAGCAATAACAGCAGCGACAGCAGTTTTGACAGTGCATCGAACAACAACAGCACCAATAACTCCTCCGGCAACAACTCGAACGGCAACAGCAGCAATGGCACCCGTATCGAGACCGATACCAACAGCGACTACTGGACCGATCTGCGCGACTCTCTGCAGACCCTGATTGGCACGGGTGATGGTCGCGCGGTGATCACCAGCCCGCAGGCGGGTCTGGTCACCATTCGCGCTTACCCGAAAGAGCTCAAGGCTGTGCGTGAATTCCTGACCCAGTCCGAGAGTCACCTCAAGCGGCAGGTGGTGCTGGAGGCGCGGATCATCGAAGTTGCCCTCAACGAAGGGTATGAGCAGGGGGTGGACTGGAGCGGTCTCTCCGCCAGCTGGGATGGCAACAAGGGGATTACCGGTGGCGGTTCACTGGCCAATACCCAGTTACCCACCACCCCTAATCAGATCTTCACTGCACTGGGTGGCGGCGCCGGTTTCAAGGTCTCTGACGGCAACTTCAATGTGGCGGTCAACCTGCTCAAGACCCAGGGCGATGTGAATACCCTCTCCAGCCCCCGTGTCACCGCGACCAATAACCAGAAGGCGGTGATCAAGGTGGGGACGGACGAATATTTTGTCACCAATGCATCGACAACAACCGTGAGCACGACGAGCGGTGACCGAACAACTCCCAATGTAGAGTTGACCCCTTTCTTCTCAGGTATCTCTTTGGATGTAACACCACAGATCGATGAAGAGGGGAAGGTGCTGCTGCATATCCATCCCTCCGTTATCGATACTGAAGAGCAAACCAAGACCATAAAGGTGACAGACAGCGATACGCTGGTGTTGCCGTTGGCGAAAAGCTCCATTCGAGAGTCCGATACCGTAGTGCAGGCCAATAACGGTGACATCATCGTTATCGGCGGCCTGATGAAGACCGACAAGCAGGAGAGCGTCAGCAAGGTACCGCTGCTGGGGGATATTCCCTGGGTGGGTGAAGCCTTTACCAACCGCCGCGAGAGCACCAAGAAGGTGGAGCTGGTGATCATGCTCAAACCGACCGTGGTGGAGAAAGATACCTGGCAAAACGAGCTGCAACGCTCCTCCGAGCTGCTCGACAAGTGGTATCCGGCCAAGGGCTGACCCATGACACCAGATACGGTCACCCTTATTCCGAACGGCCTGTGCAGTCTTGACTGCACAGGCTGCTTGTTTGCCGTGGCAGGTGAGGTCCCATGTACCTGACCCACTTCGGCCTGCAGGAGGCACCGTTCAGCCTCACTCCCAATACCGGCTTCTACTACGGCTTGCCGCCTCACGAAGAGGCACTGCAGGTGCTCAACTGGGCGCTGGCGCAGGGGGAGGGCTTTATCAAGGTGACCGGCGAGGTAGGCACCGGCAAGACCCTGCTCTGCCGCAAGCTGCTCAGCGAGCTGGGTTCGGAAGCGCGTCCGGTGCGGCTTGCCTGGTTGCCCAATCCCCATCTCACTCCGGCCGAGCTGCGCATCGCGCTGGCGCTGGAGTTGGGGTTGGCGGTACAGGATCAGAGCGAGCTGGATCTGACCGATCGTATCCATCGTCACCTGATCAGCCTGCACCAGCAGGGCAGCAGGGTGGTGGTGCTGCTCGACGAGGCGCAAGCGCTGCCGGACGAGACGCTGGAGGCGATCCGCCTGTTCGGCAATCTCGAGACCGAATCGAGCAAGCTGCTGCAGATCGTGCTGTTCGGCCAGCCGGAGCTGGATACCAGACTGGCCAAGCCGCATCTGCGCCAACTGCGCCAGCGGATTGGCTTCTCCTACTGCCTGCGGCCGCTGCGTTTTGACGAGACTCGCGCCTATCTGGAGCACAGATTGCAGGTCTCCGGTTACCGCGGGGCACCGCTGTTTGCTGGTCGCGCCATGCGTCTGTTGTGGCGCGCATCGCGAGGGATCCCGAGACTGATCAATATCCTGGCGCAGAAGTGCCTGATGCTGGCCTATGGTCAGGGTGTGCGTCAAGTCGATAGCCGTCTGGTACGGCTCGCCATTCGCGATACCGATGATGCCAGCCGCTTTGCGCCACGGCGCTGGTGGCCCCTGTTACTGTTGCTGGGGTGCGCCCTGGCTTATGGAGTCTGGCCATGAGCGTTATCAACCAGATGCTGAAAGATCTGGACCGGCGCCAGCAAGGATCCGAAGGTGCTGCCGTCTATATTGCCCCTGCGCGCCAGCAGGGATGGTGGATGTTGCTGTTGACCCTGATCTGCGGTCTGGCACTGGGGATCCTTGGTTGGCGAACCTGGATCTACTGGCAGCAGACCCATATCGTCTCGGCTGCCAGCGAAGTGCTAGCTCCCGATGCGGTGACTCCCGATGTGGTGGTAAGGGCCGCCGCGCCGGTCAGCCAGCCCGAGCCGGTCGAGGTGGCGGCCGCGCTGCCGTTGCCAAGTCAGGATGAGGTGAATGATGAGGCAGGCGAGAGTGACTCGGATGGCATGGCCGACGGTGCGCCCTTTGATGCCTCCAGCGATGTTGACGAGTCCGAGCCGACCAATGAAGAGCTGCAGCCCGAGCTTTACGCCGAACTGGCGGCAGAGCAGCAGGCCGTCGCCAGCGCACCGCGCAAACCGAGCGTATTGAAGATCGAGACGGTGGAGCTGTCGGCCAAGGAGCTGGCGGCGCTGGCGGAGCGCAAGGCGACGACCGCCATGGCCAAGGGAAGCCTGCGGGACGCGCAGGACAACTACTATCAGGTGCTGGCCCACGATCCCTACAACCAGGGGGCGCGCGAGCAGCTGGCGGGGCTGCTCTACGGCGAGGGCCGCCTGACCGAGGCGCGTCAGCTGCTGGAAGAGGGGATCCGGCTCGATCCCCAACAGGCCGATTTTCGTCTGCTACTGGCCCGCCTTGCCATCAGTGAGGGGCAGCAGCAGCAGGCGCTTGGCTGGCTGTCCGGCTATCAGCCGGATCTCGCCAGCAACATGGACTACTACGCCACCTGGGCCGGGCTGACTCAGGAGTTGGGACAGAATGCCGATGCGGCGGCGCTCTATGTGAAGCTGCTGCGTCAGCAGCCGGATCAGGGCCGCTGGTGGCTTGGTCTCGGCGTGGCCGAGGATGGTCAGGGCCACAGCCAGCGGGCGCTCGATGCCTATCGCAACGCTTTGTTGCACGGCAACCTCGGCGAGGCGTCGACCAACTGGCTGGAACAACGAATTGGCCAACTAACCCCTTGATAAACAGCAGGTTCGATTAGCTAAGCCTAATCGGATGCGGCAACGGGTGTGAAGTAACACAGATCGGAGCAAACATGGCACAACCCAGACTGAAAATGCGCCTCGGCGACCTGCTGGTACAAGAGCAGATCATCTCTGATGATCAGCTGCAGCTTGCCCTGCAGCAGCAGCGTCAGACCGGCCGAAAGCTGGGCACCACCCTCATCGACCTCGGCTTTATCAGCGAGGTGCAGCTGTTGCAGTTCCTCGCCCGCCAGCTGGATGTGCCCTTCTTCGATCTCAACAACCTCACCATCGATGCCGCCGCGGTGCCGCTGCTGCCCGAAGTGCAGGCGCGCCGTTATCGGGCGCTGGCGGTCAACCTTACCGACGACAAGGTGACGGTAGCCATGTCGGACCCGGCGGATCTGAGCGCACTGGATGCCGTCGCCGCCCTGCTCAGCCCGCGCATCATGGTGCTGGCGGTGGCGCGGGAAGGGCAGCTGCTGGAGTATTTCGACCGCCTCTATCGCCGTACCCGCGAGATTGAAAGTTTCGCCGAACAGCTGCAGGAGGAGTATCAGGACTCCGGCTTTGAGCTGGGCTCCAGTAACCTAGGGGCCAACGACGAGGGGGAGGCGACGGTGGCCAAGCTGCTGCGCTCCCTGTTCGAGGATGCGGTGCAGGTGGGGGCGTCGGATATCCACATCGAACCGGACGAGAAGGTGCTGCGGATTCGCCAGCGGATCGACGGTATCCTCCACGAGAACATCCTCAACGAGGTGCGCATCGCCCAAGCGCTGGTGCTGCGCCTCAAGCTGGTGGCGGGGCTCGATATCTCCGAGAAGCGCTTGCCGCAGGATGGCCGTTTCAATATGAAGGTGCGCGGTCGCGATGTGGATGTGCGGATGTCCACTATGCCGGTGCAGTATGGCGAGTCTGTGGTGATGCGTCTGCTGGATCAATCCTCAGGCATCCTGTCGCTGACCGAGACCGGCATGCCGCCGGAGATCCTGACCCGTTTCCGTCGCCAGCTCAAACGGCCGCACGGGATGATTCTGGTGACCGGCCCGACCGGTAGCGGCAAGACCACCACCCTCTATGGCGCCCTCTCCGAGCTCAACCAGTCCAGCAACAAGATCATCACGGTAGAAGACCCGGTGGAGTATCGTCTCTCCCGTGTCAATCAGGTGCAGGTCAACCCCAAGATTGGCCTCACCTTCTCCAACGTGCTGCGCTCCACCCTGCGTCAGGATCCGGATATCCTGCTGGTGGGGGAGATGCGGGACAACGAGACGGTTGAGATCGGTCTGCGTGGCGCCATCACAGGTCACCTGGTGCTGACCACACTGCACACCAACGATGCGGTGACCAGTGCCTTGCGCCTTATCGACATGGGGGCGCCCGGCTATCTGGTGGCGAGTGCCCTGCGGGCAGTGGTCGCCCAGCGGCTGGTGCGGCGGGTATGTGAGCACTGCGTCGAGGAGAAGGCGCCAGACGAAGGGCAGGCCACCTGGCTCACCGTACTCTCCGGCGAGGCGCCCGGCCAACACACCTATCACAAGGGGCGGGGTTGTCAGAGCTGCAACTTTACCGGTTATTCCGGCCGGATCGGGGTCTACGAGCTGCTGGAGCTGGATCAGCCGATGATGGATGCCCTGCGCCGCAACGATGCGGAAGGGTTCGCCAAGGCGGCCCGTCAACATGAACACTATCGGCCGCTGGCCCTCACAGCCCTCGATTATGCCCGTCAGGGGATCACCTCGGTGGACGAGGTGCTGCGATTGGCCGAGGATTTGGGGTAAGCGATGGCTAACTTTGCTTACAAGGGGCGTGACAGCCAGGGCAACGCCACCAGTGGCGTGGTCGAAGCGGCCAACGAGATGGCGGCCGCCGAGCAGCTGATGCGCCGCGGGGTGATGCCCACCGAACTCAAACCGGGCAATGCCAAGTCCGCCGCCATCGACTGGTCACTGTTGCTGGAAGGGGGCGTCAAGCTGGATGAGCTGGTGATCTTCAGCCGCCAGATGTATGCCCTGACCCGGGCCGGAATCCCGATCCTGCGTGCCATCGCCGGGCTGGAGGAGAGCACTCACAGCAAGCCGCTCAAGCGGGCGCTTCACTCGCTGGGGGAAGATCTTGGCAACGGTCGCCCGCTCTCCAGCTCGATGCAGGCGCACCCCAAGGTATTCAGCAGCCTGTTTGTCGCCATCATCCATGTGGGTGAGAACACAGGTCAGCTGGAAGAGTCCTTTTTGCAGCTCGCCAACTATTTCGAGCTTGAGCTGGAGACCCGCAAGCGGATCAAGACCGCCATGCGCTACCCCAGCTTCGTGATGATCGCCATCGGCATCGCCATGGTGATCCTCAATATCATGGTGATCCCGGTGTTTGCCGGCATGTTCGCCAAATTCGGGGTGGAATTGCCGCTGGCGACCCGCATTCTGCTCGCTACCTCGCACTTTTTTGTCAACTATTGGTGGCTGCTGCTCGCCATTCTGGCTGGGATGGTGTTCGGTTGGCGCCGCTGGGTCGCCACCACCAAGGGCAAGCTGACCTGGCACCGCTGGCAGCTCAAGTTGCCGATCGTCGGCACCATCATAGAGCGCTCCCTGCTGGCCCGTTTTGCCCGCAGTTTTTCCATGATGCTCAAGGCAGGAGTGCCGCTGAACACCGCGCTGACCCTGGTGGCCGATGCGGTGGATAACGCCTATATGGCGGGGCGAGTGCGGGATATGCGCGCCGGTATCGAGCGGGGCGAGAGCCTGCTGCGCACCGCCAGCAGCAGCGGCCTGTTCACCCCTCTGGTGATGCAGATGATCGCCGTGGGGGAGGAGACAGGTCAGGTCGATGACCTGCTGCACGAAGCGGCCGAGTATTACGAGCGGGAGGTGGATTATGACCTCAAGAGTCTCACCGCCCGCATCGAGCCGATCCTGATCGGGATCGTGGCAGTAATGGTACTGATCCTGGCACTGGGTATCTTCACCCCCATGTGGGACATGATGCGCGCAGTTCGCGGCAAGTAACTCGGCATCTTCACGCTTGAATGGTGGGACATGATGAGAGCCGTAAGAGGCAAGTGATCGGTGGAGTCGAGGGCTGGATGAACAGACAGACGCAGCAAGATGATCGCTGGCTGACCGGATATCGGCGGATCGCCGTGATCATCCTGCTGATGGTGATCGTGGCGACCCTGGTGCGCAGCTATCAGGGCCACCGGGAAGAGGCGCAGCAGCTCACCCTCACTTTGCTGGGGGAGCAATTTGCCGAGCGGGCACAGCGTTTGCACGGCATTTGGCTCGATGAGCGGCGCCCGCAGACACTGCATGTCGCCGGCAAGGGGTGGCAGTTTGACGCCCGGGGTTGGCCTCTGGGGCTGGTGCCGCTGCAATCTCCTTCGGAAAATTGCCGTCAGTTGTGGCTGGCTCTGATGGGTGAGACGAAGGGGGGCATGCCTCCCCTGCAGGTTCTGGCCCGCCCCGATGGCAATGGCTGCGAGATGGGGTGGGATGGTTATTGGCTGGTTTATCAGTTTTCTGACGGGCGGGTGATGAAAAAGCCTTGAATGAAACTAATCATATGACCCAACTACATGATTTTTTTGGGCCTGCATGAAATAATGTGGGGCATTACGGAGGGAGCATGACAATGAAACCAATGGCACCAACAATGCCGGAAAACGGGATGAGGAGACAGTCTGCCGGCTTTTCCCTCATTGAGCTGGTGATCGTTATCGTGATCCTGGGGATCCTGGCGGTGACTGCACTGCCGCGCTTTCTCGATGTGACTGACGAAGCGAAAAAGGCCAGCGTGGAAGGGGTCTCTGGCGGTTTTGCTACCGGCGTTTCGCTGGTGCGGGCGCAATGGGAGGCGGAAGGTCGCGCCAAACAGGACAGTCTCAATACCGTGTTCTATGACGGTAGTCGCTTCTATCTGACCACACCGACCGAGACCCAGGTCAGCAACGGCGAGCTGTCGCCCGGCTATCCGATGGATACCATTGCAAGCGGTAATCCCGATGTGGGTCCGGCCAATCTGACCGCCGAACGTTGTCTCAATATTTGGGAGGGGTTACTGCAAAACCCGCCCAAGGCTACGGCCAGCTTCAATGAAGTGCGCGGTAGCGGCAATGACCTGAAATACTATGCCACAGTAAGCAGTAATGGACTGGATTCGGTCTGCCGTTACTATTTGGTCAATAGTTTGAGTAAGGGCAGTGATGGCAAGTATCAGGATCCGCAAGGCAAGACTGATGCATTTATGAGTTTCAGTTACCGTCCGGCGTCCGGTCAGGTGACCACCAATATTAACTGACAGAGGAAAGTGAAATGAAAAAACAGGCGGGTTTTACCCTGATCGAACTGGTTATCGTGATCATCATTCTGGGTATTCTGGCGGTCACCGCTGCACCCAAGTTCCTGAATCTGCAGGATGATGCCAAGAAGGCCGCTGCAGATGGTGTACTTTCGGGTATCAGTAGTGCAATGCAACTGGTTTACAGTAAATCTGCTCTTGAAGGGGAAGAGAAGGCTGAGAAAACAGATAATCCAGCGCCTTCAGTAGAATCTGCAGGGGGAGTTGTCGCCACTCACTTTGGGTATCCGACTGCAGCCTCGGCTGGCATTGAAAAGGCAATTAGCCTTGATGGAGCTTGGAAAGGTGAGATTCTTGATGATAAATCTACACCACCTACCTATCAATTCTATTCAACAGATAAGGATGGTAATGCAGTTAATAGTTCCCCTTGTGTAATCTACACCGAGGCCAGTAGTGCAACGGCTGCTGCCATGGTCAAAAAAGGTGAGGTTACTGGCGGTAAGTGTGCTTAAGCGGTTGATCAAAAGCGAGGCTTAAGCCTCGCTTTTACTATGACGGGCATGAATAATCCAAAACCTGCCACCAAAGGCTTTACCCTGATTGAACTGGTACTGGTGATCCTGTTACTCGGGATTCTGGCCGCCTTTGCCGTGCCCAAATGGCTGGGCAAAGGCGGCTTTGAAACTCAAACCGTACGTGACGAGCTGCTGACCCGCTTGCGGCTGGTGCAGACCGTCAATATGCATGAGCCCGCCAACCGCTGCACCCAGCTGGTGCTTGCCTCCCCCCATTTTGCCCACCGTACTTATGCAGCGTGCCCCGCCAGCGATGATCTGAGCAGTGGCTGGACCGACAATCTGCGCAGCCGTGGTCGGCTGGTGACCCCCTCTGCCGGTATGTCTATCTCCCTCAATAACAGCAACAACTTCGTGTTGCGCTTCGATCAGATGGGCAGACCGCTAGGCAGCTGCGCCACCGGTTGTACCTTGCTGGTGAGTGATGGTCGCGAAACCAGCCGTATCCAGATTGAGTCAGAGGGATATATCCATGAGATCCCTTAAGCGTGGTTTCACCCTGATTGAGCTGATCGTTGGCATCGTGCTGCTGGCGGTGGCCTTGACCGGCATTTTGGGGTTGCTTATTAATCAGGCGCCGCAGGCGGTAGACCCGGTGCAGCAGGTACGCGCCGCCCAGCTGGCCCAGCGCCTCTCCGGCGAGATCTTGCAAAAGTCGTTTGATGAACATTCGGATCATAACGGTGGTCGTTATCGTTGTGGCGAGCAGGTGGCAGGGGTGACCATCTCTTCCTGCTCCACCAGTTATGGTCCGGATGGCGAGCCCGCATCCTATGCCTATAACGATGTGGATGATTTCGATACCGTAGGTAACTGGGTGGATGCCAACACGCTGACTCAGACTGCGATGGGAGTCAGCAGCGAGGAGTATCGCAACTATCAGGTGAAAATTGCGGTGAGTGGAGCCGATTTCAGCGACGGCACCTTCAAGAGTTGTGTCGCCCCCTGCTCTGTGGGCAAGCGTATTGATCTGCAGATCAAGCTACCGGATCAGAGTGTGTTCGACTTCTCCTTCTACCGGGGGAACTACTGATGGATCGCTCTGCTGTTGGGGGTTGCCTCTCTACCAGAATATCCGCGCCCCTAGCCAACTCCGGCGCCAGATTAAGCCTGGCGGCCAATCGAACCGACCGCAAACCTCGGGGTAACCGTGGCTTTACCCTGGTCGAGCTGGTGATGGTCATCCTGCTGCTCGGGATTATGGCGACCTTTACCAGCCAGTTTATCGGTATCGGTACCCAGATTTATGGCGATGCCAGCAGCCGTGAGCAACTGATGAGCGATGCCCGCTTCGCCATGGAGCGGCTTAACCGCGAATTGCGTGATGCGGTGCCGGGCTCGGAGCGGATCGAGACTACTGGCGGGACATGGGACGACACCGGTGCCTGTTTGCGGTTCTGGCCCATCAGCACCTCCAGCCGCTATCTGGCACTTAACCGCGCCATGTCTGGGAGCACGGCCACCCTTGAGCTGGTAATGGCGACCCCGGCTTCTGCTGCCAATCCGCTGGATGTGGATGCCACCGCCGTTAAAAAAGACGATCAGCTGATTGTATTCCCCGTGCCGGACAAAAATGTCAGTTCTCTTACGGCAGGCTGCGATTATGGCCGTTGTGTAGCCAGGGTTACCGATGTTCTGACACCCGTATCCGGAGCACAAACTATCCGCTATACCAGCACCGAGAGTCTGACTGGCCTCTCTCCCGGCAGCCGGGTCTACTTTGCCAACCAGCAGGTTCGCTACTGTGTGGAAGGAAACACGCTGACCCGTGCCACAGCCCCCATTGGAGCCCCCTTACCTGCACAGGGCGTGTTGATGGCGGATTCCCTTCGTATTGGCACCTTCTATCGGGAAACCTCGGCGTTTAACGCCGAAGGGGAGTTTGGCATGCGCTTTGTCTTCGAGCGCAAGGGGGAGTCGGTCACCTTCAACCACAAGATAGAGGTGTTCAATGTGCCCTGATCCACAGGCTTTCGGACGGATGCGAGGCAGTGCCTTGATGATCGCCCTGTTTGTGATTGTGGTGATGGCACTGCTGGCGGCTGCCATGGGCCGTTTTCTGGTCGATAGCGGCGAGAAAAATACCGTGGAGGTGCGCAGCGTGCGGGCTCTGCTGGCCGCCCAGAGCGGGCTGGAAGTGGCTCTCTATCGGTTGTTCCCCAAGCGCACGCTTGCCCAACCGATCCCACCTGCGGTCTGTCTGGCAAGCAGCCCACTGAGCTTTGCCGGCAATCCAGGGCTGACCAACTGTCAGGCTGTGGTTCGTTGCGCCACGGTGCCGGTGACCTACAACGGATCTGTGACCAATGGCTATCGTCTCGAGAGTGTCGGAACCTGTGGCAGCTCGGACCTTAACAGTGCCAACCCTGATTTTGCCGTGAGCCGAACCCTGATGGTCGAAGCTTATGATGGAGGCCAGATATGAGCCAAAAAATGAAGTGTTTTTTGCTATGGCTGCTGCTTTTGGTCTCTCAGTTGGCTCGAGCAGATATTGTTTTACCTGGACAGTTTTTGATTGGTGATAATACAAGTAATGCCCTTCGTCCAACTACCTTGGTTTCGACTCGATTTTCGGCTTACATACCTGTCAACCCTATCCATTTTTATATTAGTCACCCTGTGACCTTATCCGAGCTCCGGCTTGAGAGCGCTACTGGTTTGGATGCAGGAGCTAATTTTGTTATTTGGGACAGCCTAGGAAATGTAGTGCTGAATGAGAGGGCTAATGACTATTCACGGGATAGGGTATCTCGTTATGGCGGATGGTTGCTAAACCCCGGTGAGTACAAGATGGCTGTTTGGGGTGGTTGTTTTTCAAATGGGTACTATTGGGGGGCGTATGACCCTTATTGTAGAGACTGGGATGACTTTTCATTCAAAGATATAAGGTTGGTAACCAATGGTGCTACGACAGCGTTCCATTTTATTGAACGTTCCCATATAGGTGAGAATACTGATGCTACTCGCTGGTATCCCCCCGCGCCAAACGGTACTTATATATTGTATCAATTCACGCTTAATAAGCGGTCACAATTGAATGCACTCACGTTATATAACTTGCGTGATTGGGGCGTGAATAACGGTTCACGCATGTTTATCCGTCCAGTTGGTAGTGTATGCACACCATTGGTTTATTACTTCAATAGCAATGGGGATGTCAATTGGAATATAAACTATGAGCTTGCTGCTGGTAATTACGAATTATGGATCGAAACAGTAAATGCCAGAGATAGGGATGATATAAGCTGGGATGATATGATCCTGCGTTACACGCCTAAAAATGATATTCCTGTACTTGATGATTTATGTACACAGGTTTTTCCTTATCCAGCCCAAGGTCGAGAAAGTAGCGACAGAATTGACTTCTCAGGGAATACGAATTATACGGCAGGGCAGTTATTTGGTTCTCAAGGGGGTCGCCTTGGATACGGTCCAAATGGTCAGATAAAAGGTACATCTGGTCTAAACTGTGATAATAGCGCTTGTGTTGCTGCAGGTATGGTAAATAGCTGGTCTGGCGCTCCCTCTTCCCGGTTTCCATTAAGTGCAGGTAGTAACATTTCCGTTGGTTTTGCCGAAACGCGTTTTCTCACTGCCGTGGAGGGAAATCAGTTTGGGACAATTAGCACAGCTCATCAGTCACAAATAAATATCGAGAACTCGGGTATTAGCATTAAAGTTCTTGACTTGGGAAGTGGGCGTGGTGGTAGAGATTATACGGTGAAGTTGGCCGCTGGCGATTACTGGATCGAAACATTGAAGATGAATAATGATACATCGATCATTGTTGATGGCCCGGTTCGTATATTTGTTAAAAATCTCGATATGGGATCGGCCAGCTACATTAACAGTCCTGGCTCAAATATTTCTGGTGACATCAGTAAGTTACTGATGGTTGTTTATGATAGTGCATATTTAGCCAATGGTTCAACCCTATCCGGGATGGTCTATCAAGCAGATAGCTCAGCTAAAACTATTAACTTATCTTCTGCTTCATATTTAATGGGGCGCGTGAATGGTAAATCCGTGGTGTTAGGCAATAACTCGCGCATCGATAGCCAATCTTTCCAATGTACAGCTACGGCGGTTGTTGACCATTATGAGGTTTATTATCCTTCTTCCTCATTGACGTGTGAACCCGCACAGGTTCGGCTTGCCGCGTGTCTTGATAACAGTTGTAGCCAACTTTATAACGGTAATGCCAGTGTCAGTATGACGCCGAGCAACGGATGGAGTAGTAACCCGGTCAGCTTGGGTAGTTCAGGAACAGCTGATATCACATTATCTTCTCTGGCTGCCAAGAGTGTTGTCATTGGGTTATCAAGCGCAAATCCCTCGGCGCTATTACGTTGTTATCGCGATGGTGTGCTTGATAGCAGTTGTTCTATGAATTTTTCCGATGCTGCTCTGCAGTTTGATTTCTCCACCTTTTATGCCGGTAGTTCAACAAACTCGACGATTCGAGCCATTAAATCCAGCGATGTTGGAGCAACTAAGGTATGCGTTCCATTATTGACAGGAAATCAGACCCTGCAATTCGGCTCTACCAAGGTCGTGTCTGATACTGCCAGCAATGCAGTGCCGACGATCAATGGCAGCACAATATCGCCAAGTGGGAACGTTAACGTACTGTTTGATGGCAACGGGGTTGGTCAGTTGACGTTGCAATATCCGGATGCGGGGGTGTTGCGACTGGATGCTACTTTCCAGAAGAATGATGTCACCGGCACCCTTAAGCTGACCGGTAGTGATACGGTTGCTGTGATTCCTAAAGCGATCGCACTCCAGGCACAAGGACAAAGTGGCTGCTCGGGCAGTAACGACAATACATATGCAGCATGCCCTGTCTATCGTAAAGCGGGCGAGTCCTTTACTCTGCAAGCGCGTGCCCTCAATGAGCAGGATCAGCTAACCCCTGGTTTTGCGACCAGTAATAAAGCGATCTCTTGGGCGCTGTTAGCGCCGGCAGCTGGCGGCACCGGAACATTCTCGCCAACTGCAATCTCGTTGGCGAACGGAGTGGCAAATAATGTGGTGGTGAATTGGTCGGAGGTAGGGGTGATTCAGTTAGGCGTCAGCAATTTTGTGCCTTATCCCGCTTATCAGGATGAATCTCCCCAACTTGAGACAGTGCAGCGCTGGAGCTCGCCCATCGGTCGTTTTGTGCCTTGGGATTACAGTTTGAGCGGCGGTTTTATCACTCCAGCCTGCAATGCCTTTACATACATGAGTCAGCCCTTTGCCAGCGGTTTTGTCCTCACTGCACGCAATCTGCAGAAAGGGACGACACAGAACTATAAGGGGGCGTTCGCTAAAGGTGTTGCTGAGATGGTGGCGGCTAATGCTTTGGATGGCATTGCGCGTGACCAGCGTATTACGTTGTCGCCATCGCTCAGTTGGGCAAATGGTGTCGCCAGTATCAATCAGCAGTCTCCTTTGGGGCTGAATACCCGTTTTGATCGCGCCGCGAGTCCAGAAGCACCTTTTGCCACGTTGAGCTTTGGTATCAAAGTCGATGATAAGGATGGCGGCAATACACTGTTGGCTAATCCAAATATGAATACTGCTGTAGCTGGGGCATGTTCCGGTTTTGGGTGTAATGCGGTGCTGCTGGGTACTCAAAAGTTGTTGTACGGTCGCCTGCAAGCTGGTATGGCTGCAGGGCTGGCTGCGGCGCCGCTGGCCATTCCACTGCAGATGCAATATTACGAAGCGGGCAACTGGCTGCAAAACAAGGAAGATCAATGTACCCAGCTCTCTTTGGCCAATCAGGGGTTCACTTTCCTCAATCCGAGCCACACCTTTGATGCGGCGACTCGCGAGCTGAATCTGGGGGCGGGTCGCAAGATCAAGCTGGGGTTGGGTACTTCTGCACCGGGTGGGGATGCTGCACTGGCGAAGGACGGGGAGATCCTGTTCCACTTTGCCAAGCCGGACATCTCGGTGCGCATCCCCTACAAGGTCGAATTGGCAAAACAGCCGTCGCAGCCCCTCTGGTTGTCTGACCCAACGAGTGCCAATGACGGCAACCTGCAAGGTGAGGCCATTTTCGGCTCCAGCCGGGGTAATGACAGAATTATTTATCGGCGCGAAGTATTGCAGTAATTGATGTGTAAGGGGGGTTGGCTCAACAGCATCCCCCTAAATCCTTGTTTATTAGTGTTTGCAAGCGTGTGCGAGTGAGTGATGACTCGCATTTTTGTCGCGCCTGATTGATTGGCGACAGTTTGAGCGCTTGCCCATTGGGGTGGGCATTGGTAAAGTTAGCCGGTTTTCTGCACCTCCAAATTCTTAGGATTTCCCGTAGCCATGTTCAAAAAGCTCAGAGGCGTCTTTTCCAACGATCTGTCGATCGATTTGGGAACTGCCAACACCCTGATCTATGTAAAAGATCAAGGGATCGTCCTTAACGAACCCTCAGTTGTCGCCATTCGCCAAGAGCGCGGGAACGCCAAATCGGTCGCTGCTGTCGGTCATGCCGCCAAGCAGATGCTGGGCCGTACCCCGGGCAACATTTCCGCAATCCGCCCGATGAAAGACGGCGTGATCGCCGATTTCTACGTGACCGAGAAGATGCTGCAGCACTTCATCAAGCAGGTTCACGACAACAACTATTTCCGCCCCAGCCCGCGTGTGCTGGTGTGTGTACCGTGCGGTTCAACTCAGGTTGAGCGTCGCGCCATCAAGGAGTCCGCACTGGGCGCCGGTGCCCGTGAGGTCTACCTGATCGATGAGCCTATGGCTGCTGCCATAGGTGCCGGCCTGCCGGTATCCGAAGCGACCGGTTCCATGGTGGTTGATATCGGTGGTGGTACCACTGAAGTGGCCATCATCTCTCTGAACGGTGTGGTCTACTCCCAGTCCGTCCGTATCGGTGGCGACAAGTTTGACGAAGCGATCATTAGCTACGTCCGTCGCAACTACGGCAGCCTGATCGGTGAAGCGACTGCCGAGCGCATCAAGCACGAGATCGGCTCCGCCTATCCGGGCGAAGAGGTGCGCGAGATTGAAGTGCGTGGTCGCAACCTGGCTGAAGGTGTACCGCGCAGCTTCACTCTCAACTCCAACGAAATCCTGGAAGCGCTGCAAGAGCCGCTGTCCGGTATCGTGGCTGCCGTCATGGTGGCGCTGGAGCAGTCTCCGCCGGAACTGGCTTCCGACATCTCCGAGCGCGGCATGGTGCTGACTGGTGGTGGCGCACTGTTGAAAGATATCGACCGTCTGCTGATGGAAGAGACCGGCATTCCTGTCGTCGTGGCCGAAGATCCCCTCACCTGTGTGGCCCGTGGCGGCGGCAAGGCGCTGGAGTTGATCGATATGCACGGTGGCGATCTGTTCCACTACGAATAAGACCCAAAGCCGGCCAGCGTGCCGGCTCTTTTTTGACGACCCATGAAACCCATTTTTGGTAGAGGCCCTTCGCTTCAGTTACGGTTGTTTCTCGCCGTCATCATCTCCATCGCTGCCATCGTCGCGGATTCCCGCTTCGGTGTGTTTACCCATGTCCGCGTCTACCTCAGTTCGTTAGTCAGTCCCCTGCAATACATGGCCAATGCGCCGGGTACCCTGCTCGACACCATGTCGACCCAGGTGCAGACCCGTGCCGATCTCATCGAGCAGACCAAGCAGCAGGAGCAACAGCTGTTTACCCTGCGGGCCCGTCTGCTCAAAATGGATCAGCTGGAACACGAGAACCAGCGGCTGCGTGAGCTGCTGGGTTCGCCGGTGCACAAGGAGTCCCGCAAGATGGTGGCCGAGCTGCTGTCGGTGGATTCCGACCCCTTCAGCCATCAGGTGCTGATCAACAAGGGGGCGCTGGATGGCGTCTACAACGGTCAGGCGGTGATTAACGATCAGGGGGTGATTGGTCAGGTGCTCCATGTGGGCTCCACCACCAGTCGCGTGCTGCTGATCACCGACTCCAGCCATGGCATTCCGGTGCGGGTGCTGCGCAACGACTTGCGTGCTATTGCTTCCGGCAGTGGCGAGCTCGACAAGCTTGAGCTGCGCAACCTGCCGCGCAATACCGATATTCAGGTGGGTGACCTGCTGGTCACCTCCGGTCTGGGTGGCCGTTTCCCGGAAGGCTATCCGGTGGCGACTGTGACCCGCTCCGAGTATGTGGAGGGCAAGCCCTTCGCTCAGGTCGAGGCCAAGCCGCTGGTGGAGCTGGACAGACTGCGCTATCTGCTGCTGCTGTGGACCGACAAGAAGCCTGAAGTACATGATGAGGATGGCGAACGGGCGGCTCCCGCTGCGTCCGCCGCAGGAGCCACCCGCTGATGCTAGAACCCGCCAGCGGCAGGATCTGGATCTGGATCTCGATCCTGCTGGCCTTGAGCCTGTCGATCCTGCCGCTTCCTTTCGAATTTGACCCCTTCCGTCCGGACTGGCTGGCCATGGTGCTCATTTACTGGGCGCTGGCCTTGCCGCATCGGACCAACGTCGGCACCGCCTGGGTGGCGGGCCTGCTGCTGGATGTGCTGCTTGGCAGCACCCTCGGCGTGCGGGCGATGGCGATGGCCATCACCACCTACCTGGCGGCCTTCCAGTTCCAGAAGATCCGCAACTTCTCCCTCTGGCAGCAGGCACTGATCATCGGTGGCCTCTCGCTGGTGGGTAAAATGACGGTATTCTGGGCCGAGCATCTGTTCAGCCAGGCCAGTCTCAACTTCTCCTACTTTTGGTCGACGTTGACGACGATGCTAATATGGCCTTGGGTGTTTCTGGTACTGCGCAAGGTGCGGCGCCGCTTCAATATCAGGTAAATATGAACAAAAACAACGAACCACAACTCTATCTCGCCTCGGCTTCTCCCCGTCGCCGTGAACTGCTGACCCAGATTGGCTACCGCTTCGAGGTGCTGAAACTGGATGTGCCCGAGCAGCGGGAAGAGGGGGAAAAGGCGCAGGATTACGTCTGCCGCCTCGCCCGTGACAAGGCGATGGCGGGCGTGGCGTGTGCGCCGACGGCGTTGCCGGTGCTGGGTGCCGACACCATAGTGGTGCTGGGCGACCGGGTACTGGAGAAACCGTCCGACCTGCTGGATGCCAAAGATATGCTGGAGTCCCTCTCCGGCAAGGTGCATCAGGTGATGACGGCGGTGGCGCTGGCCAGCAAGGATCGTTGTGACGTGCGTCTGGTCACCACCAACGTGGCGTTTCGCAAGCTGGACGAGGCCGAGATCGAGGCCTACTGGCAGACCGGTGAGCCCTGTGACAAGGCCGGGGCTTATGGCATTCAGGGTATTGCCGGCAAGTTTGTCAGCCGCATCGAAGGGAGCTATAGCGCCGTGGTCGGCCTGCCCTTGCTGGAGACAGACTTGCTGATCAAGCATCATCTGGAACAGCTCAAATAATTTCCCGTCAGCTGTGCTCTGCTGCGTTTCTCCCTTGCGCGCGTTGTACCGGATTGGCTCTATAGAATTCAAAACTGGAACAGGCAAGGTTACTTATGTCGGTAGAACTGCTGGTTAACGTTACCCCCTCCGAAACTCGGGTCGCTCTGGTCGAAAACGGTCTGCTGCAGGAAGTGCATGTAGAACGTCAGGCCAAACGCGGCATCGTGGGCAATATCTACAAAGGCAAGATCAGCCGGGTGCTGCCCGGCATGCAGGCGGCCTTCGTCGATATCGGCATGGACAAGGCAGCCTTTTTACACGCCTCTGATATCGTCCCTCACACCGAGTGTGTGGCGGTGAAGGAGAAGGAGCAGTTCCAGGTCGGTAACATCGCCGAGCTGGTGCGTCAGGGGCAGGACATCATGGTGCAGGTGGTGAAAGATCCGCTGGGTACCAAGGGTGCCCGTCTCACTACCGATATCACCCTGCCATCCCGCTATCTGGTCTTTATGCCGGGCAGCGCCCACGTCGGTGTCTCCCAACGTATCGAGTCCGAAGCAGAGCGGGAGCGCCTCAAGCGCACCGTGGCCGGTTATGTGGACGAGCTGGGTGGCTACATCATTCGCACCGCCGCCGAAGGGGTGGGGGAGCAGGAGCTGGAGCAGGATGCAGCCTTCCTTAAGCGTCTGTGGCGCAAGATCCTCGAGCGCAAGCAGAAGTATCCCCCCTGCAAGATCCTCTACGAGGATCCCAGTCTGGCCTTTCGGGTTGTGCGCGACTTCGTCGGTGCCGAGCTCGACAAGATCCGCGTTGATTCCCGCCAGAGCTTCGATCAGCTCAAGCGCTTCACCGAAGAGTACGTGCCGGAGCTGGCCAGCAAGCTAGAGTACTATCCTGGCGAGTCGCCCATCTTCGATCTCTACGACGTGGAGAACGAGATCCAGCGGGCGCTGGAGCGCAAGGTAGAGCTGAAATCTGGCGGCTACCTCATCATCGACCAGACCGAAGCCATGACCACGGTGGATATCAACACCGGCGCCTTTGTCGGCCATCGCAATCTGGAAGAGACCATCTTCAACACCAACGTCGAGGCGACGGCGGCCATCGCCCGCCATCTGCGCCTGCGCAATCTCGGCGGCATTATCATCATCGACTTCATCGACATGCAGTCGGAGGATCACCGCCGCCGAGTGCTGCACAGTCTGGAGCAGGCGCTCTCAAAGGATCGTGCCAAGACCAACGTCAACGGCTTCTCCCAGCTCGGCCTGGTGGAGATGACCCGCAAGCGCACCCGCGAGAGTCTGGAGCATGTGCTCTGCTCCGAGTGCCCCGAGTGCAAGGGGCGCGGCCGGGTCAAGACGGTGGAGTCGGTCTGCTTCGAGATCCTGCGGGAGATCATCCGGGTCAATCGTGCCTACGATGCGGATCAGTTTACCGTCTACGCTGCCCCGGCCGTGGCCGACTACCTCCATGGCGAGGAGTCCCACAGTCTGGCGGAGCTGGAAGTGTTCATCGGCAAGCAGGTGCGGGTAGTGAGCGAACCCCTCTGTGGTCAGGAGCAGTTCGACGTGGTGATGATGTAATTGGTCTATCGCTGGCTGAGTCGGGGCTGGTTGGCCCTGGGGGTCCTGTTCGTACTGATGGCCATGCTGGTCACCTTGGTACGGGTCGGGGGCCCTTTGCTGAATCAATACCGGGAGAGTCTGATCCACACTCTGCTGGGTGATTCACAACTCAAGGTCAGCGTGGAGCAAGTGGGGCTGGACTGGACACAGTCCGGGCCCGCCCTCGAACTGCAGCAACTCGCCATCGCCCCGGATTCGGGGCGTTTTGCCGTACAGCTCGGCAAAGCCTGGGTGCATCTCGACTTCTGGCGCACTATTAACGAGCTAAAGCCGGTGTTTGGCGAGCTGATCCTGAGCGATGGCGATATCACCATCGACTTGCGCCAACCGGCTGACGAGAGCCCCTCCGGCGATCCCCAGCAGGGCGCCCTGCTGCGCTTTCTGCTGACCCAGCTCTCCACCTTCGATGTGCACAATACCCGCCTCAGCGTCACCACCTCCCTCGGTGATCTGCGCGCCCTCGACATCGCCCAACTGCGCTGGCAGAACCGTGGCAAGCGCCATCAGGGGGTAGGCAAGGCTTACCTCATCAACGGGGTGGGTGAGAGCACCATCGATCTGATTCTGGATGTGGACGCCCCGACTGCCCGGCTCGATCGCCTCAAGGGTCAACTCTATCTGGGGGCCCGCCAGCTCGATATCACCCCGACCCTGGCCAAGATCCATGCGGGCGAACCCAAGGTTGCCGGTCAGCTCGACTTCCAGCTCTGGAGCGAGTTTGACAGCGGCAAGCTGGGCAATACCCTGCTGGCGTTTGGCAACAACTACCTGATCTGGAAGGATCCCAAGAAAGGGGAGATGCACCGTTTCGGTCTCGATGGCGGCAAGATCCAGCTGCGCCGTGAGGGCACCGACTGGCAGCTGGCCAGCCACAACGTCACCTTCAAGCTGGATGGCAAACCCTGGTTGCAGAGCCGCTTGCAGCTGGAGCGGATCGGGGATCGGGTGCAGGGCTATCTGCCCAGCATAGAGTTCGACAAGATCACCCAGATCAGTCAGCTGGTCTCGGCGCTCTACCCCACACTCTGCGAGACCCTGCGCCAGACCAATCCGCAGGGTTCGGTGCAGGATCTGACGCTGCTGGCCAACGCCGACTGGCAGGGTCTCTCCCTCAGTGGCCGCTTCAGCAAGGTGCGTCTCAAGGCCTGGCAGGATATACCCGGGATGCAGGATCTCAACGGCGAGTTCTGGCTTACCCCGACCGGCGGTAGCGCCAGATTGGCGCTGGCGAACGACAAGGTGGATCCCGCCCGTCACTTCAAGATGCCGATCCCGGTCGACAACTTCTCGGCCCGCCTCGACTGGTGGCGCGAGGAACAGGGCTGGGTGCTCTACGGGCAGGATATCGCGCTGGATAACCCGGATCTGACCCTGGCCAGCCGTTTCCGCCTCGATCTGTTCGAGCACCCTTTCCTCGCCTTGACCGGCCGCATCGATGTGAAGAATGCGGGCCATGCGGATCGCTACTTCCCGCTGCAGGCGATGGACAAGGGGCTGGTGGATTACCTGAGCGGCGCCATCAAGGGGGGCAAGGCCAAGGGGGCCGACCTGCTCTGGTATGGGGAGTTTCGGGATTTCCCCTACGACAACGGCAAGGGCATATTCCAGGTGGCGGTGCCGCTGGAGCAGGCCACCTACGAGTTCTTCCCCGGTTGGCAACCGCTTACCGACCTGCAGATCGACCTGTTGTTCCAGAATGCCGGCCTCGATATGCGCAGCCGATCCACCAAACTCGGCAAGGCGAGCTCTGACTCGGTACATGCCTGGATCCCGGATCTCTCCCCGGGTGCCCACCTCTATGTGGATGCCAAGGTGCAGGGGGAGGGCAAGGCCATCAGCGACTACCTGCAGGACTCCCCGCTGGGAAGTTCGGTAGGTCAGGCGCTGCGGGAGATCGAGATCCGCGGCCCGATGGCCGGTTCGGTCAAGCTCGATATTCCTCTCGATGGCGAGAGCGAGGTGAAGGCGAGCGGTGATGCCACCTTCAGCAACAACAAGGTGCGGGTCGCCAGTCTGGATCTGCCGCTGGAGAAGGTGCAGGGGCGTCTCGAATATGACAACGAACAGACCCGCTTCAGCAACCTCAAGGCGAGTTTGTGGAACCAGCCGCTGACCCTCGACTATCAGGGGCGCCAGCATCCGGATCACTATCAGGTCGACCTCGATTTCAAGGGGCAGTGGGATAGTCGCCGCCAACCCGCCGCCATCTCTTCATTCGGCATTCTCAACGGCCGCAGTAACTGGGGCGGCAAGCTCGGGTTGACCCTGCCCGACAGCAAGCCGTTCAGTTTCCAGCTGGCGCTCGACTCCAACCTGCAGGGGATGGCGCTGGATCTGCCGCTGCCGCTGGCCAAGAGCAGCGCCAGCCGGCTGCCGCTCAAGGTGATCGCCCGTGGCCGGGATGGCAGCGCCGACATTCGTGCCGTACTGGGGGCTGATGTGGATATGCAGACCCGACTGGTCTACGGCGAAGGGGTACCTTATCTCAGCCGGGTGCGGGTCGATGTGGGTCAGCCGGGCGCCCGGGTAATGCGCGATGCCCCCATGCTGCTCGCCATCAACCAGCAGGAGGCCGATGTCGGTGGCTGGCTGGCCAGACTCAAGCAGTGGTTGCCAGCGCAGAACCAGACTGGCAATGCGGTGGTTGGCCCGGCCTTCCTGCCGCAGGAGTGGTGGGTGGATGGACAGCTGGCTCGCGCCTATATCGGCAGTGCCACCCTCAAGGCGGCGCGTTTCACCGTGGGGCCGACCAATCAGGCGACCGAAGTGATGATCGACAGCCCCGACGTGATGGGAGTGATCCGCCTGCCCGCAGTGGCCAATCGCCCGGTGGATGCCAAGTTTGCCCGCATCTACTGGTCCGGCAAGAGTTCGGATCTCAGCCCGGATCCCGATGCCAAACAGGACAACGCCATCATGGCATCCATCCCCTGGTTGAAGGTGAGCTGTGTCGATTGCCGCTTTGGCGAGCTACCTCTTGGGGAAGTGAAAGGGGAGCTGGTGCCCGGCGCCAACAAGGTGACCCTCAAGGGGCTGGATGTGCGGCTGGCGGGGAGTCAGCTCACCGGCAGCGTCGACTGGCTGGCCGATGGCCACCGGATGGAGACCCGCGCCCGTGGCAAGCTGACCAGCAACAACAGCGAGCTGCTGCTCAAGCGGCTCGGCTACACCTCGCCCATCGGCGATGCCCCCGGCTCCCTCGCTTTTGATCTGAACTGGCAGGATGTGCCCTACCGCCCGAGCCTGCCGACTCTGGGGGGAAGTGCCAACTATCAGCTGGAGGGCGGCACTCTGCGCGAGGTCAACGACAAGGGGGCGCGACTGCTCTCCCTGCTCAGCCTCGATTCCCTGCTGCGCAAGCTGCGGCTCGATTTTCGCGATGTGTTCGACAAGGGCTTCTACTTCGAGTCCATGTCCGCCTCAGCCACCATCAAGCAGGGGCAGGTCAGCAACGATGATTTCTATATGAAGGGGGCGGCAGGCAACCTGCGCGGCGAGGGGATCGCCGATCTGGTGCGCTGGCGGCTCGACTACGAGCTGAGTTTTTCCCCCAATCTGGGGGGCACCCTGCCGGTGGTGGCGGCCTTCTCCATCACGCCGGTCACGGGTCTCTATGTGCTGGCCCTCTCCAAACTGCTGGAGCCGGTAGTGGATGTGGTGACCCGCATCGATTTTCGCATCTCGGGCCCGCTCGACGCACCCAAGCTGATCGAGGCGGGGCGCGATCGCGCGCGCATCAAGCTCAACCAGCAGCAGAAAGAGGCGGTAGATGCCGTTGCCCCCAGCCTGCCGACCCAAGAGGTGACCCCTTTCCTGCTGAGCCCCAAACACGCGGGGCCGGCTCAGCGCTGAGCGAGCGGCCCGGCACCATCACAAGGAGTGAGCCATGATCCGACATATCCTGCTGATCGCCTTCAAGCCGGACACCCAGCCTGCCCGGATAGACGCGGTGCGTAACGCTTTTCTCGCCATTCCCCATCAGGTCAGCGGCGTGACCGCCGTGGAGTGGGGGGAGAATGACAGCCCGGAGGGGAGGGATGGTGGCTTTACCCACAGCGTACTGATGACCTTCGCCGACGAAGCGGCTCGCCAACGCTATCTGCCCCATCCTGATCACGATGCCCTCAAGGCCATCTTCCGTCCTGTGCTGGAGCGAATCATTGTACTGGATTACACCCTGCAGGCGGGGGATCGGGTTGTGTCAGAGGGGCCGTTATGATGGTGGATGAGCACTGGGCTGCCATCCCGCCACTGCAGCGCGCACTGCTGGAGTCGGTTATGAAACATGGCGCAGCCCATCCTGCGATTGATGCCGGGGTAGTGGTTGGGTCGCTCGCCAAGGGCAAGGCAGACCGGGTATCCGATGTCGATCTCTTGCTGCTGGCCGAGCCCGGCTTCCATAAGCAGGGAGACGAACTGGTGCGCACCATTGTGGGGGATCGGCCCATCTTTCACTGCTGGCAAGGAAGACATGAAGAGGTCTGTTCATACTGGCGCTTCATATTTCTCGACATGTCCAGCATCGAGATCCACATCCTTGATCGGGGGGCTGAGTTCCCCCTTGCCAAACCTTATTTGCCACTGTTCGATAAAACTTTCTCCCTTGGTGCGCTTGAGGTATCTGGCCCTGCCCCAAGCCATTGGGACTTTCCTGCCTATATGGCTGAAGGGGATGGCCTGGTGTGGGAGTTGTTCGATTGCCTCAAATGGGCGGAACGGGGCCAGCGTGGCTTGGTCAGGCATCATCTTCGCAAGCTGCTGGCCGAGATGGATAAAGACCCGAATATTGTGGATCGTGATTAACGCGGACAAGGAGAGAGTCATGTGGTTAGCCGCAATACAGCTGGTATCTGGCCGTCGCTGGCAGGATAACCGGGAGCAGATCGCCGCCGAGCTGGCGGCCTTGCCCAAAGAGCGGCCACTGCTGGTGCTGCTGCCGGAGAACTTTGCCCTGTTTGGTGAACGGCAGGGCTATCTGGATGGTGCCGAGGCAATTGGCCCCGACCCCAGCCCCGATCTGGGCGGAGCCGCGCCCATCCAGCAACAACTGGCCGCATGGGCCCGAGAGTACGGCATCTGGCTGGTGGCGGGGGCTATGCCGACCACCATCGCCGGTTCAGACCATATCCACACCAGCTCGCTGGTGTTTGATCCAAGCGGTGAGCTCAGGAGCCACTACCACAAGATCCACCTGTTCGACGTGGATGTGGCGGACAATCACGGTCGCTACCGTGAGTCGGAGACCTTCAGCCCGGGGGAGGCGCCTGTGCTGGTGGATTCTCCCTTTGGTCCCCTCGCCCTCTCGATCTGTTATGATTTGCGCTTTCCCGAGCTCTACCGCCAGTTGGCCCGTGCCGGTGCCCGCGTGCTGCTGGTACCTGCCGCCTTTACCGCCGTGACCGGCGAGGCGCACTGGGAGCCACTGCTGCGGGCTCGCGCCATCGAAAACCAGTGCTACGTAGTCGCTGCCAATCAGGGCGGCACCCACGAGACGGGGCGCCAGACCTGGGGCCACAGCATGGTGATCGACCCCTGGGGCCGAGTGCTGGCGAGCAAAGAGTGCGGGCGCGGCACCGTGCTGGCGAAGATGGAGCCCGGGCTTATCGACGAATTGAAACGCACCATGCCAGTGCTGCAACACGCCCGTTTGCTCTGATGGTGTGGTGAAAAATTGAAACGCAGCCGTTTGTCCGTGCTGGAGCATGCCCGTTTGTTGTGATGGTGTGGCTTGTTGCCAACCCGTCGGCAAGACGATTTAAAACAGCTCGCTACGAGAGTGGAGAAGAAGATTGAGTCTATTGAGCCAGGTTAGTGCCTCCCTGTTGGCCCCGAACGACCTCGATGAAGGGCGCCTGCAGCAGCTGCTCGGCAGCCTGATGAGTCATCAGGTCGAGTTCGGCGATCTCTATTTCCAGCGCAGCTGGCACGAGTCCTGGATGCTGGAAGATGGCATCGTCAAGGATGGCAGCTATAACATCGATCAGGGTGTGGGGGTGCGCGCCGTCAGCGGCGAAAAGACCGGTTTCGCCTACTCGGACGAGCTGAGCCTGCTGGCGCTGCAACAGTCGGTGACTGCTGCTCGCGGCATCGCCGCTGCCGGTGCTCACGGCAAGGTGAAGGCGTGGGCCCGCACCGAAGCGAACCTGCTCTATCCGGCCATGGATCCGCTGCAGACCCTCGACAAGCACCAGAAGATCGCTCTGCTGGAGCAGATGGACAAGTTCGCCAGAAGTCTGGATCCCGCCATCAATCAGGTGATGGCCTCCATCAGCGGCGTCTACGAAGAGGTGCTGGTGGCCGCTACCGACGGCACCCTGGCCGCCGATGTGCGTCCGCTGGTGCGTCTGTCGGTGACCGTGATCGCCGAGAAGGGCGATCGCCGCGAGCGTGGCAGTGCCGGTGGCGGCGGGCGCTTTGGTTACGACTGGTTCCTCGAACTGGACGGGCTGGAGAGCCGCGCCTTTGGCTATGTGCGTGAAGCGGTGCGTCAGGCGCTGGTCAACCTCGAAGCCATCGACGCGCCAGCCGGTACCATGCCGGTGGTGTTGGGCTCCGGCTGGCCCGGCGTGCTGCTGCACGAAGCGGTGGGTCATGGTCTGGAGGGGGATTTCAACCGCAAGGGATCTTCCGCATTTGCTGGCCGCATCGGCGAGCAGGTGGCTTCCAAACACTGTACCATCGTCGATGATGGCACTTTGCCGGGTCGCCGTGGTTCCGTCTCCATCGATGACGAGGGGACGCCGGGTGGCTACAACGTGCTGATCGAGAACGGTATCCTCAAGGGTTATCTGCAAGATAAGCAGAACGCTCGCCTGATGGGCGTGCCACTCACCGGCAACGGGCGCCGCGAATCCTACGCTGCCATGCCGATGCCGCGCATGACCAACACCTACATGCTGGCGGGTCAGTACGATCCGGCCGAGATCATCGCCTCGGTGAAGAAGGGCATTTATGCCCCCAACTTCGGTGGCGGTCAGGTGGACATCACCTCCGGCAAGTTTGTCTTCTCCGCCTCCGAGGCCTACCTCATCGAGGATGGCAAGATCACCGCCCCCATCAAGGGCGCGACCCTGATCGGCAACGGCCCCGAGGCGATGAGCCAGGTCTCCATGGTGGGCAGCGATCTTGCGCTGGATCGCGGGGTTGGCATCTGCGGCAAGGAGGGGCAGAGCGTACCAGTCGGTGTCGGCCAACCCACCTTAAAATTGGATCAGCTCACCGTGGGTGGCACTTCGTAGGTTTTGGTTAGCCGCGCAACGGCGTAACCCGACGCATTCAAACCCCGGCTCTTGCCGGGGTTTTGCTATTCAGGGAACCACTGGCAACAAAAAGCCCCGGTCGGTGGACCGGGGCTGGCGGGTTATTCGGTATCAGTTGACGGATATGGCGCGGGCGTCGATGAAATAGCGAGCGTTACCCTGTTTGTCGATCTGGATTTTGGCAACCAGCTGCTCTTGATCTTTATATTCCCAGTGTTGCTCGATCTTGGCGAGGGATGGGCTCGCAATCCCAACCACGTTCAGGTACTCGTGAAACAGGCTATGGCTCCCTATTTCGGTCAGCATCTTGTCCATCTGCATACTCTCCTGAAGTTGAGTGGGTATTCATCAACAAACCTATCAGCGTCCATCTGAATAAAGTCTGTATGAAAAACAAACTAACTCATTTGTGTGTCAATAACATGATCAGGAACAAGATCAGTGCAGATCGTCAGGGACTTTTTGATACCGTTTTCAATCAGAGCCGGTGGGCTTTTGCGGCAACTGATCAAACGTGCCGGAAGCCTTTGGGAGCGCCGGTGCGGTTTGCACAGCCTGGCCGCCGTGGAATACCGGATCCTGCGCCACTTCCTTGATGCCGTTGATGCAAAACTGCATACCCATGCAGACCAGCAGGAAGCCCATGATGCGGGTCATGGCATCGATGCCGGTGGCGCCCAGGATCTTGCAGACCGGGTCCGCCAGCTTCAATACTCCCCAGCTGATCAGGCTCATCAGGGCAAACGCCGTTACCACACCGGCGTAGATGGTGAGGCGGTTGTACTCGTCAGGCAGCTCGGCGATCTGGGCTGCCCCGCTTATTACCAGCGCCATGGTACCTGGTCCGCACATGCTGGGCATGGTGAGCGGTACGAAGGCGATGCTCTGGTTGATGTCGACCCCGCTCTGCTGGCTGGGGGCGGGGAACAGCATGCGAAAGCCGATAAATCCGATGATGAGGCCACCGGCCAGGCGCAAGCCCGGAATGGAGATCCCGAACAGATCCAGGATCGAGGATCCGATAAAGAAGGTGATGCAGAGGGTGCAAAACAGATAGATGGCGGCCAGATTGACCTGACGGCGCACGTGTTCGCGCGACATCCCCTTGCTCAGCCCCAGCAGCAGGGTGGCCGTGGTGGGCGGGTTGACCATGGGCAACAGCGCCAGCAAGGTGAGTAATACGACCTGAAAGAACATCTTGAGCCTCGGATAAAGAGTTGGACGTCATGGGGCGATGCGGGTGGCAGGCCCCAGAGGGAGGCTATCTTATGCTGGCGAAACTGAACATAAGCAGTACAAAAAAGCCCCGGCAGATACCGGGGCTTGTTGTTCGGGTCAGGCCGCTTGCGGCGCTTGCTGCTGCCGGATGGCCCGTTGCTGGAACCAGAGCCAGAGACCGATGGCGAAACCCAGCACCGACAGGCTTACCACATAGTGGGAGGGGGCCAGCATGTCGCTCTTCATCCAGAGGGTCACCGCCATCGGGGTGAGGCCACCGAAGATGGCGTAGGCCACGTTGTAGGAGAATGACAGACCGGAGAAGCGCACCACCGGCGGGAAGGCGTTGACCATCACGTAAGGCACGGCGCCGACAATCCCGACCGCAAAGCCTGCCAGCATGTAGAGCGGCACCAGCTGGCCCGTACCGGCCGCCAGACCGTGATAGAAGGCGTAGCTGGAGCCCGCCAGCAGCAGGGAGCCGAACATGAAGGTGAGACCGCTGCCCAGCAGGTCGATCAGTCGACCATAAACGATGCAGCCGAGGGTCAGGGCCACGATGGCCAGCGAGTTGGCGGTCAGGGCGTCGGCCGGGCTGATGCCATAAACCTTCTGCAGATAGGTGGGGGTCATCAGGATCACCACCACGATACCGGCGGAGAGCAGCCAGGTGAGCAGCATGGAGACCACCACGCTGCTCTTGTGGTTGCGCAGTACCGACTTGAGGGGTAGTTCGTCAGCCAGGGTCTTGTTGGCTTTCATCTCGGCGAAGACCGGGGTTTCGTGCAACCAGCGACGCAGGTACATGGCGACGATGCCGAAGATACCGCCGAGCAGGAAGGGCACTCGCCAGCCCCACTCGCTCACTTCGGCCGGGGTCAGGCTCTTGTTGACCGCAGTGGCGATGAGGGAGCCGAGCAGGATGCCGGCCGTCAATCCCGCCGTGAGCGTGCCGCAGGCGACCCCGACCCGACGGGCAGGGACGTGCTCGGCGACAAACACCCAGGCGCCGGGCACTTCACCGCCGATGGCGGCGCCTTGCAGGATCCGCAGTCCCAGCAGAGCGATGGGGGCGCCGATGCCGAGCACTGCATAGGTGGGCAGCAGACCGATCAACAGGGTCGGCAGCGCCATCATGATGATGCTGAGGGTGAACATCCGCTTGCGACCGATGAGATCGCCAAAGTGGGCCATGATGATACCGCCAAGCGGGCGGGCCAGATAACCGGCGGCGAAGATGCCGAAGGTCTGGAACTGGCGCAGCCACTCGGGAATGTCGGCCGGGAAAAACAGCTCGCCGATGACCACGGCGAAAAAGACGAAAATGATGAAGTCGTAAAACTCCAGCGCGCCGCCGAGGGCAGCCAGACTCAGGGTTTTGTAATCCTGTCGATTGAGGGGGCGGGCGTGATCGTGTTGTTGTATGGTCGTGGTCATATCCGTATGTTTCCCATCGGTTTTTTTAGTTATTGTCACCCCGTGCAAGGGGCATATACAGGTGATCGAGAGTATGCTGCCTGCCTCTTGTGTGTAAATCGCGCAATTCGCAACACTGTCTTGCATCTTTTTGGGGCAATCCGAATGCCCCGCTGGCGGAGGAATGATGGAAAAGAAACGGGTACTGCTCTCCTGGAGCAGCGGCAAGGATTGCGCATGGGCACTGCATCAGTTGCGGCAAGATCCCGCCATCGAGGTGGTGGGGCTGTTTACCACCCTCAATCAGGCATTCGAGCGGGTGGCGATGCATGGGGTGCGCAAGCAACTGTTGACCGAGCAGGCCGCCTGCGTCGGGCTGCCCCTCATCACCATCGATCTGCCCTGGCCCTGCAGCAACGAGGATTACGCCCGCATCATGACCGGCTTTATCGCCGATGTGGTGGCACAGGGGATCCGCCATATGGCCTTTGGCGACTTGTTCCTCGAGGATGTGCGCGCCTACCGTGAAAAGCAGCTGGCAGGCACTGGCATCGAACCACTGTTCCCGCTGTGGGGCAGCAATACCCGTGAACTGGCGCCGCAGATGGTAGCCGCCGGGTTGAAGGCGCGGATCAGTGCTCTCGACCCGAACAAGCTGGATGCCAGCCTGGGGGGCCACGACTTTGACGAGGAACTGCTGGCGGCGCTGCCGGAGGGGGTCGATCCGTGCGGCGAGAACGGCGAGTTTCACACCCTGGCCTATGATGGCCCCATGTTCTCCCGTCCGCTCGGCATTCGGGTCGGCGAGACAGTGCTGCGCGACGGCTTTGTCTTTACCGATTTGCTGCCAATCGAAGATTAATTATCGGGCGTCAAATGCTCCCTTTTGCTGGCGCATTCACAGATTTGAGAGGCGGGATGGGGGCACTATTGGCCCCCTCTTTTGATTGAAGATGACAACCTGCCTTATGAAACACATCTCTCGTCCGGCGCTGCTTGCCTCCTTGCTGGCTGCCGCCCTCTCTCTGCCTGCCGTGGCGGGTCAAGCCGCTACCGTTCAGCCTATCCCTGCCGGTGTCACCACCGTCACTTTGGCCCAGCAGGCGCCAATCCACTGGGTGTCGGTGGAGCAGATTGCCAAGAGTCTGGATGGCCTGCCCCCGATGGCAGTCGGGTTTGATATCGACGATACCTTGCTCTTCTCCAGCCCGGGTTTTTATCGCGGCAAGCAGGAGTTCTCACCCAACGACGAGAGCTATCTGAAGAACCCCGCCTTCTGGGAGAAGATGAATAACGGCTGGGATGCGTTCAGCATGCCGAAAGAGGTGGGCAAGGCGCTCATCGCCATGCATCTCAAGCGTGGTGACCACATCTATTTCGTCACCGGTCGCTCGGCCACCAAGACCGAAACCGTGAGCCAGACCTTGCAGCAGACCATGAATATTCCGGCCGACCAGCTCAATCCGGTGATCTTCGCCGGTGATCAGCCGGGCCAGAACACCAAGGTGCAGTGGCTCAAGGATAAGCAGATGAAGCTCTTCTACGGCGACGCCGACGGGGATATCAAGGCGGCGCAGGAGGTCGGCATTCGCGGCATTCGTCTGCTGCGGGCCGCCAACTCCAGCTATCGGCCACTGCCGTTGGCAGGGGCGCTGGGGGAAGAGGTGATCATCAATTCCCAGTTCTGATCCGGAGCTGATCCATGCAACAAGGGCGGGGCCATTGGCACCCGCCCTTTTTGCATCGGTTATCCAGCTCGGGTCACTCGTCTGCCCACGGCATCTCGGGCAGGCTGTCGAGGAACTCGCCGTAACGGGTCAGATTGAAGGGGCCCTGATCGGCCTCCATCGCCATCAACTCGGCACCGAGGGCACAGGCGATATATTGCAGCGCCTCTTCTCGCGGGGTGCCCTTCATCACCAGTCTCATCAAGGTAGCTTTCACGTGGGGCGGGTGACCGTCGTTGAGCTGGTTCTCCACCATCTCCAGCAGCGCGTCTTCATCAAAAAATTCCTGAGTGTCGTTCATGGGATATCCGCAACAGTGAATGTGGCGGCCAGTATAGCCTGAATGTGACTAACACCTTGAATGACCAGCGAATAAACAATCCGATGGGGAGGCCATTTGTTACCCATAATTAGGAGGAGTTTGCCACGGCAAACAGGTTGGAACACAGATAACATGGATGGACACGCCTATGCCCACGATAGATTCCCTGCTGGCCGAGCCCAAGCTACTGCCCCAGATCCCGGAAGTGATGCGCGATTTGATCCAGACCTTCAATGAAAAGGATCCGGATCTGCTCAAGATCAGCAAGTTGATCAACAAGGACCCTGTCATCTCCGCCAAGTTGTTGCGTCTGGCCAACTCGGCCAAATTCGGCAGCAGTCGTCAGATCGGCACCGTCAATGAGGCCGCGGTGCGGCTTGGACTGGCGATGGTGCGCAACATGGTGCTGGCCTGCGGGCTGACCGAATCGGTCACTGCGGTGCCCGGCATTGACCTCAAACATTTCTGGGGCTGCGTCTTCAATGTGGCGGAGCTGGCGCGTCGTCTGGCGGTGAAGAAGGGGATGAAGGGGGATGAGGTCTTTACCTGCGCCCTGCTCTACGATCTCGGCCGACTGGTGATGCATGTGGGCCTGCCGGAAAACACTGTCCACCACATTCACGATCTGGAGTTGCACAAGGGGCGGGCCAAGGCGGAAGAGCTGGTGGTTGGCTTCAACTATGCCCAGGTCGGGGCGGCCATGGCACGCTACTGGAAGTTCCCCGAGACAATCAGCAACGCGGTGGAGTATCACTACAACCCCATGCTGGCCAAGGAGTTCTCTCCCGAGGCCGGGTTGATCCATCTGGCGATCGTGCTGGCAGCGCAATCTGATGTGGGGGAAGAGGCGCCACCCGAGTGGCCCCACAAGGTGGCAGATGCACTGGGGCTGAGCTGGGCCGATTGTGCCGCCCAGTTCACTGCACTGCGCGAGCAGGGTAATGGCTACGCCGGGTTGCTGGCTGCCTGAGCCCGTTTATCCCATCTTGTCAGGGGCCAACGCGGCCCCTTTTTCATGGCCAACGGTGCCACAGGCTTGCCAGCCCGGGAGTGACGGGGCACTCTTTGCCCTTCACTTTCCGTTTGAGAGCCCTTGCCATGATTGCCTCCTCCCGCCTGATCCTGCGTGAAATGATCGCTACCGACGCCCCCTTCATCCTTGAGCTGCTCAATGACGGCGACTTTTATCGTTACATCGGTGATCGGGGCATTCGCACCCTCGAGCAGGCGCAGGAGTATATCCAGCAGGGGCCGGCGGTCAGCTATGCCCGCTATGGTCACGGACTCTATCTGGTGGAGCGCAAGGAGGACGGTGCCAGCCTCGGTATCTGCGGTTTGATCAAGCGCGACACCCTGGAGCTGGTCGATATCGGTTACGCCTTCCTGCCGCAATATCGCGGTCAGGGCTACGCCATTGAAGCGGCGCAGGCCGCCCTTGCCGATGGCAAAAGCCGGTTGGGGATCGGGCAGGTGGTCGCCATCGTCACCCCGGGTAACGAGCGATCCATCGGCCTGCTGGCCAAGCTGGGGCTGGTGCGCAGTCGACTGGTCAAGTTGAGCGAAGATGCCGATGAGTGCCTGCTGCTGGAGCAGTGATCAAGGTCAGAGAGCGGGGAAGCGAATGGTGAGGTGGCTGTCAGGCTGAGTGACAAGCAAGAGGCCGGGTCTGGCTAAAGGCGTGAGAGAAGCAAAGAGGCCGCCGTGAGTTGCGGCCTGTCTGCATCGGGCGCTGCCGGAGGGCAGGCAGGATCAGTTGAGGTCTTCGATGGAGAAATCGCCTGCTTATTGTAAGTTATTAATTTTTTTGGCTTTGTGTATTTATTATTGTCTGTTTGGCCTGTTAAGCCCCACAAAAAACCCCGCATGTAAAAAATCTAGCAAGTTTTAGGCTCGGCGGAGCATGACCAGCCTGCTCAGTTAATCGGTCAGATGTTCGTGCTGAATACCGAGTGCATCCGCCAGCAGTACGAGTTGCTGGTGGGTGAATTGGTAGTCCGGTTGCTCCATGGCCACCAGCTCACTCATTGAAATATCCACCCGCTCAGCCAAATCAGTTTGACTCAGGCCCCGATAGTTACGCCAGGCTGCCAGCAATGAAAGACCTTGCACGAATTGCAGCCCTATCACCTCGTTGGGAAAGTAGATTTTGTCATCGCTCATGGGAGTTTCCTTCTTATAGGGGTCTGATAACACGGTGGTGGATTCATCTTCCCATGTGCCATACCAGGCATCGCTCAATGGGTGGATTTGATGGGATACAACCCAAGGCTGACTGGCCAACCACTTGCCCGCCTGTCCCCGATCGGCTGCGGTTAGTGTGCCGCGCTCGAACCGGCAGAGATAGCTCTCTATTACACTGCCCGCCATATCACTTCCACCACCAAAGCCCCACTCTTGTGATTCGACAAACTCGATCCAGCGATCGAGCGCCTCCTCAAAGTCTGTTTGCTGCGGGTCAAAGGTAAACGCCAGCGTAAGACCAAACTCCTGAAACTCACCAAGGTGCAGCTTTTTGCGCAGGCGACGGGAACGTTTTTTATGTAAATCTGCAGGGTGAAAAACCATCTTATTGAAATCCTTATTGTTGCTGCTATTTGCGTGCACCCTAACCGTTCTGGCCCGGTGGTCACTAGGTTCATTCCCACGTGCGCGGGGAACGGTCTAAAGAGGCTGACTACGCCTCGACCATCTACGGTTCATCCCCACATGTGTGGGGAATAGTTTACACAGCGGCGTTTTTTGCGCATGTCACAAGGTTCATCCCAACAGACGTGGGGTGCAGGGGCCCTCGCTCTGGCGCTGCGCCTCTTTCCGCGGTTCATCCCCGCGGGCGCGGGGAACCTTGAGCGGACGACATGCCAGCTCCCTGATAAATCGGTTCATCCCCGCGGATACGGGGAACAGGCCAGACAGGCAGAAAAAACGGTAACTGTTACCGGTTCATCCCCACGGGTGCGGGGAGCTGTCGGGGGCAAAGTGGGCATACCGCATCGTCATCGGTTCATCCCCACGTGCGCGGGGAGCAGGCTTACCGCCAAACTCCATATGATTAAGTTTGCGGTTCATCCCCACGTACGCGGGGAGCAGAGGTGGCCATACGGGACGACTTCGACTGCGATCGGTTCATCCCCACGTACGCGGGGAGCAGAGGTACATCACATCACGGCCTCTCGACGCAGCCGGTTCATCCCCACGTACGCGGGGAGCAGTCTATGCCAAAGACTACGAGATGGAGAATCAGCGGTTCATCCCCACGTACGCGGGGAGCAGCCATTCCCCTTGTACATCGCACAGGGCTTCATCGGTTCATCCCCACGTACGCGGGGAGCAGCGGTTGCAGATGGTCCCGCCTGGCAGTACAAACGGTTCATCCCCACGTACGCGGGGAGCAGCTCTGTGGCTGGCCAGACTCACGACAACATGGCGGTTCATCCCCACGTACGCGGGGAGCAGGGCAGATCAAACTCACCATTGATGGTATAGCGCGGTTCATCCCCACGTACGCGGGGAGCAGTTCGTGGCTCAATCAGAATTTTGGAAAATTCACGGTTCATCCCCACGTACGCGGGGAGCAGTTCTGTACGCTCCCTTGATACTCAAGCCGGATCGGTTCATCCCCACGTACGCGGGGAGCAGCGAATATAGGTTCTGACACGGGCTTTCATCGACGGTTCATCCCCACGTACGCGGGGAGCAGGCGATGGGCTGGAGCGCGGCATGAAGCTGCGTCGGTTCATCCCCACGTACGCGGGGAGCAGGAGATGCTCAATGCTGGCCTGCCTCAGCCGACCGGTTCATCCCCACGTACGCGGGGAGCAGGCAATCGCAGCTCTCACGCTGAGCGCCGCAGGCGGTTCATCCCCACGTACGCGGGGAGCAGTGGTTCAGGAAGGCGCTGGTGTAGGCCGGAACCGGTTCATCCCCACGTGCGCGGGGAGCAGGGGCTATGCAGAAGTATGACCTAACTACTCGCCGGTTCATCCCCACGTGCGCGGGGAGCAGTAGCAGGGCATCTAAATTGTCTGCCACAATCGCGGTTCATCCCCACGTGCGCGGGGAGCAGCGCGATATCCAACCCCTGCAGCTTGAGGTGACCGGTTCATCCCCACGTGCGCGGGGAGCAGTTAATCAGCAATATTCAACCATTCGAATAGATCGGTTCATCCCCACGTGCGCGGGGAGCAGCATCTAATACGCGGATCAACTCCTCTGCTTGCCGGTTCATCCCCACGTGCGCGGGGAGCAGTAAGAGAGGCTGGTGAGCGTCCAGCCAATGCCCGGTTCATCCCCACGTGCGCGGGGAGCAGGCGGGCAAATAGTTGCTGGATCAGCCCAACCCCGGTTCATCCCCACGTGCGCGGGGAGCAGTATCACCTATCGGATTAGCGCGGGCGCAGCTGCGGTTCATCCCCACGTGCGCGGGGAGCAGGTTCAAACCCACGGCCAGAGCGCGACCGCCACTGGTTCATCCCCACGTGCGCGGGGAGCAGGTAATCAATCCATAGGAAGAATCGACATGCAAACGGTTCATCCCCACGTGCGCGGGGAGCAGTCCTCTGGCGGACGGACGATCGGCTGAGACAGCGGTTCATCCCCACGTGCGCGGGGAGCAGCGTACAGTTTGGTGATCGAGCGGCTTTATGAGCGGTTCATCCCCACGTGCGCGGGGAGCAGAGGGCCACAGGGCCGTCCTCGCCGTCTACTGACGGTTCATCCCCACGTGCGCGGGGAGCAGTCGAATCTATATGCCCCGTCTGTCTGCTGGCCCGGTTCATCCCCACGTGCGCGGGGAGCAGCGGTGATGGCGGCGGCGGAAAACCAGAAGATCCGGTTCATCCCCACGTGCGCGGGGAGCAGGGTTGCCCAGGTGGCGCCCTTGGGCTCGGAGCCGGTTCATCCCCACGTGCGCGGGGAGCAGTGAGTCCGCAAATTGGCAATGTGCGCGACGATCGGTTCATCCCCACGTGCGCGGGGAGCAGGCGAAGTAGTAGGTCATGCCGATCTGGCGTGACGGTTCATCCCCACGTGCGCGGGGAGCAGTCAGGCATGAACGAATCAACCTTGAGAACTGGCGGTTCATCCCCACGTGCGCGGGGAGCAGACTTAATGGATGTTATTGATTTAAATGGCTTTTTCAAACCATAAAAAAGCCACCAACTAATCCAGATTGTTAATGAACAATAACCTATTGATTTTCAAAGGGTAGAAATGAGACTAACCGGCAGCCATCCAAGTCCACCGGCATCCTTCTATTTGCTCCCAAGGTTTGAAAGTCAAACCCTGAGTCGTTGTTAGCAGACCATGCCATCACGATATTGCCCTGCTCAACCAATGCCTCACACTGCTGCCAGATCATCTCTCGTGCACGGCGCGAGACATCTCCCACATACACACCTGCACGGACCTCCAGCAACCAGATAGCCAGCCGACCACGCAAACGTGAGGGCACATCTTCGGTCACGACGACCAACATGCTCATCACTGACTCCTGTGACCGGCGTCCCCCATGCCGATCGGTTCGGGAATGGCGGGCGGCTGAGCATCCTTGGGAGGCTCAGGCGGGGTGATCCCCCCTGCAGCAAGCACCTCTTCAATTAGCGGGATCAGCTTTTCCAAGGTGCGCAGTTTGTTAAAACTGTCGCGACAAGCCAAGCGTACTGCGCGATCAGGGTTGGCATCGCCCCTAGCTGCGATCTCAAACGCCTGGGGCACCACGGTTTCAAATTTGATGATGTCGGCTATGTCGTAGACAAACGAGAGCGGCTTGCCACTATGGATAAAGCCGATGGCGGGGGCATACCCGGCAGCCAGGATGGCCGCCTCAGTGATGCCATAGAGGCAGGATGTGGCGGCGCTAATACATTGATTGGGCAGGTCGCCCTTCTCCCAATCCTTGGGATCATAGCGTCTCCCCTGCCACTTAACCCCATATCGAGCAGCCAACAGTTTGTAGGTCTCACGCACCCTGGCCCCTTCGATCCCACGCAACTGGTCTACTGAACGACGGCTGGGAGGTGGCTCGCCAAAGCGCAGCTCAAACATCTTGCGTACTACTTTGAGACGCAGCTCTTCATCCAGTGCAAGTTTGGCCTGAAAGAGTAGCCGGTCGGATCGGGCACCTCCCGGTTGACCTGCAGCATAGAGCCTCACCCCGGCCTCCCCTACCCAAACCAGCAGAGTACCAGCCATTGCTGCCAGCTTGACGGCTGCGTGAGAGACCCGAGTGCCGGGCTCTAGCATCAGACAGGCGACAGTACCAATGGGTATGTGAGTGCGTACCCCCTCTTTGTCCACCAGCACAAAGGCGCCGTCGATCACATCGAGCTGGCCATATTTAAGAAACAGCATGGCCCGGCGATCCTTGATTGGGAGTGGCTTTAGAGGGGGGAGCATCAGGCTTTTCCCAAAGAAAGCAAGCCGCAACCCAGCGACTTGGCTGGGCCGATACCGGCACACAGGGCGGCTCGCAAGACATCAGGCTCGACAACCTGCAAGTAACCCTCGAAGGTCGCAGTCAAGACACTAAGACGGCTTGTTCCCTTCCGCCCATGCTGCATCACAGAGCTACTGACCAGTGCATGGACAAGACTAAAACCGTGACGATCTCCTTGCCGAGCAAGCCAAGCCAACTGCTCTTCCTCGCTACACAGCCCTCTGCGTTTGCCATCACGGGTTACCGTCGGGTTAGCCTGCAGGCGAAAGCGATAGGAAAGACCTTGTTCAAGCCATTGCTCGGGTGCAAAGCGCTTCTCTTGAACTTCCCCTTGCAGGTAGTAAGGCAGATCGCGTAACGGCCCCCAGTTCCCTTCGGTTTGAGATTGCACCAGCAGTTGAGGCTGTTGCCAATTGGCTGTTGCCTCGAGACGCCACAAGAAGCGTGCAGGCGCGGTCTCTTCGTCGGGAGCAAAAGCCCTGGCCAAGGTACGATGAAGCTCGTAGGGATTGGCCAGGTCACGACGTGCCTCCTTGCTTCTTGGGTTCAAGATCAATCGACTCAGATGCAATTGATTCAGGGACATGACACCTCCTCAGGCTCCAGTTGCTCAGTGAGCACAAAACGGGGGCCAAAGCGGCGATCTGCAAAAGGGGCTATCGGTTGATCGAGGCGAACCGTCCCTTCTGTCGCCTCCAACAACAAGCGACGCACTTGCAGACCAGCCCCCTTGATCAACTCGGGATAGTCGCGCAGAGCTTCCAGCAAAGCGCTATCTCGCACACCATCAGGCAGATACACTGGCGGTGACGGCAAACACCCCTTGCGGCCCAAGCTAAGAGGCCAATGGGGCGTTTTCAGTGCCTGATGGATTTGATCGAGCAGAGCTCGTTCCCCTTCAAAACCAACCAGAAAAGCGGCATCGCTCAAGTAGTAGCGTGGGCTGACCACGGTGCGCTTCATATCGACCTTGCCAGCCGCGTTAACGATACCGGTGGCCGTCTGATAATCGCGCAACACAACCCCTTCCCTGTCCACCCTCACCCCCATCTGAAGGGCCGCAAGATCATCGACAGACTCGCTTCGATCCCGCCCCAGGGCGGCGCAGATTAGCCCGAGCACTCCCGATTTGGAAGGCTCCAGCTGGGTGTCGCGTTCATCAAAGCGGCTAGTAGTCCCCCAGGATTGCATAGGCCCTTGCAGCCGCAGTAGCAGTGTCGGCATGTTACTCTCCCCACTGGGTCTCGACGACATCGCGTACCCAAGCAGCCAAGTCGCTTACCGAGCTGCGGGCCTGACTGTTCTCGAGCTGCCACTTGCCAGTGAGATCGATATGGGCCCAGCGATCGGTTGCATCTCCGTAGACGGGGGCCAGCTTGCTCTCGTACTCACCAAGCGCCGCCACAGACTGTTCGGTGAGGCTCTTGTCGTGGCGCGGCTGGATCGGACGCTCGAAGGCATTGGCCAGATTGAGAGGGCTTTTACGCAGGCTAACCCCGATAAACTCAGGCAGGTTGTGGGCAGCGAAGCTGTTTTGTTTGCCAGTCGGTATGGCTCGGACCATCGACTGGATCAAAGACTCAATGGCCGATGCTGTCAGCTCCTTGTCATCTTGCAGGTTCTGCAACAACTTGCTCACATCAAGCGCGGCATAGCGGTAGAAGGTAGCGGAGTTGAACTCGACCTGGCCAATCATGCCTGCACCGGTTTCGTCAGGGCCACCCACGTCATCGACAGCAGTAAAGTAGTCAAAGTCGCGCTCGACCCTGTGAGTGCTTATGGCATGGGCTACCTGACAGGCAGCATCCTGATTCACCTGAGGCAAGTCGGCCAGCATTCGGCCAAAGAGGGCAATATCAACAGCTCGACTTCTATGAAGTAATGCTTCCAGTTCAGATTTGAACTGTTTAGATATATCGGTCGGTTTGAGTTTTTTCTTATTACTCAGGCTTACTATTTCTTCTGCATGAGAAGATATGAGATCTTTCAGTGCATTCACTTCAGGCATTGAAATATAAAGCAGGTAAGAGAGCGTTGCTTCAGGCGAAGCTTCATCTTCTTTATCCGTCTCTTTTTCTTCTTTATCTTTCTTCTTTTTCAACGCTTGCTTGATGATCTCGTTGAATGTAGAGGTTGTAGTTACCCCTATCTTTTCAAGCTCTTCCTTCACTAGACGATCCAAATGTCGGGTTCGCGTACCCAGATGTTCGGCTTCAATGAGATTCGATGTTTTGAACAAATCCCGTACCGATTTTTTCTGGCATTGGCTGCTAAGTCTGGCTCGGCGCTGGCCACCAAAGATTGCATCCTTGGGTGCTCCGGTATCATCACGGTTCAGATTGGAAGGGGCGAAGTTCTGGATAAGATGCAGTTCAACAAACAGGGTCATAATTTCTCTCCTTGAAGATTTAGTCGTTTGAAGCGATATGGGCAGCTACACGGTAGAAATCAGTGGCCCACCGGCGACGCAATTGGTCGAGTCGCTCAGGGTTAGTGGGGTTAAGCCAGTCGGTGAGATCCCAAAGCAGCCGCTGATAATCGATGGCCATACCATGGGATCTCAACAAGGTGACACAGTGGCGTAACGGCTCGGCCAAGGTCTCGCCATCACACTCAAGCAGCGCGATAAAACGCCCCTCGATGGATGGGCTTTGTTCTTGCTTGCGATAGAGAGCCCCCATCGCCTTGGCCAAGGTCACCTCGCTATGCTGTGGATGAAGTGCAAACAGCCCCGCCACCAGGTAGTGCGACTGACGACGGGCAGAATCAGGATGCTCGTCTGCTGCGATAAAGGGCTCAACGTAGGGAAAGACGCGCGGCGCCGTGCCGGGGGCAAAGGTGAGACTGCGGCGTAGTTCGGCCAACGCCCCACGGTTGCTCTGTGCGAGTCGCTGCAGATAATCAACAAAGGGCTGATCACTCATTGAACTTCTCCTGTTTCGTTAAGGGCTGTCAGTTGCTCCCGAATGGCAAACCACAAGCGGGACTGAACCTTGGCATTGGCACGCCATACGCTGGCACCACCTCCCAAGCAGGTCAGTTGTGCTTCCCAAGCAGCAATAGCCGCCTCTTTCAGCACTTGCTGCCATTGCCTCTCCGCGGCATCGGGGTCTTGTTCGATAAGAGCTAGGGTCGCCATCAGGGCGCGCTCGGCGCGGGCAAAGAAGATCGGTGTAGCGGGGCCTGCATCAAACAGGGTGCGAGCACGGCTACGGGTATCTTTCTGCTGACTGTCTGGCAGGGTATCCGCAATCAGCTGCACTGCGGCTCCTTTAAACGACGCAAACAGGGTCTCGGCCATCTCCAACATCATGCGGGCCGCTCGGGTCACCTCGGGTTGATCCAGCAGAGCCTGCGGCAGCTCTAGCTGCTCGACTCGCCAACGCAGCAACTTGGCCTGCTTGCACGCCAGCCCTGCCACAAGTAACTTCAGGTGTTTGCTGCCTAGCGATTTCTTTAAACGGGTGGCATTTTCAAGGATGGCTGCCGGACGTGAGCCCCCATCAGGCAATAGAGCTGGCAGATCGCGCCACAGAGCTCGCCCTTCACTAAAAGTAAGGCGTACCGGCTCGTTGCTCCCCTCCCGAAAGCTCGCCATGGGGTCGGGGGCATGTGAATCCTCTTCAAGCCCCATGCCTGCTGCAAAACGCAACCAGCGGATGGCACCATCCTCTTCGCGGTGAAAGAGCACAGCGCGAGTCTGACGGGTATAGCGATCGTTGGGGCCAGTGGCGAGCACAGCCGCCGCTTTCAGATTGGCAACGGTCAGTTCTGGCCGCTCCCAGCATGGCTGGTCTTCATGTCCATCAGGGGAGGCAGGATGTAAACCCAAGATAAGGGTTTGGGCCAGGGTATCCCCCAGAGGCAAGGTGGCCGCCGTATCGGTTAGCGGGCCCATTTTGTCTGATACTCGAAACACTTGAATCAAACCACCCGGCGTGCACTGTAAAAAACCAAGCAGGTGACGAATGGCATGAGACGGGAAGATGGCCCCCGGCACTGTATCCAGAGAGTGGTTAAACACGACTGGAGCATTACCGCTGACGCTGGCCAGATCAATCTGGGTCCAGGGTTTGAACTTGTCACGGGTCTCGGGAGCTGTGGCTAACTCGGCCACCTGCATAAATGGATGATCGGGGTGAAACAACCAGAAGCGATCGCGCCATGTTTCCAGGTAGGCGATGATGGCCTCTGTGGGGAGTCCCTGACTATACCAATGACGCAACTCCCGTTGCCCCCAGTTCGGGGTCTGTGCACTTAACGCGCGATGAGTGATAGCGAGCAGCAGACGATATTGAGCCATCAAGGATGGCGGCGCCGTCTCAGCCAAGGCCACTATCTGCGGCGCCTGCTCAAAAAGGGCCAACAAGCCCAGCTCCCTGACCTCGCCACTTAGCATCCTGACCGGCAGCCAGGGCTCGTCGAGCAGATTAAAACGCATTGTCATTGTCACTCCTTTGGTTATTCCCTGTTCCGGTAGATAAGCCCCAACTCCCCATCGAGCCGAACCACCAGCCCGCCATCCAACCGCCCCCTTCCTTCCCTATCGAGCAACAACGGGTAGCTGTAGCGAAGCAGCGGGCTCTGAGCAAAGGCTTGCACGTCGGGTTGCTGCTTGATGGCCTTAACCAGGGCCTGATTGGAGAGGCTGAGCTGGCGGGCGCAGAGCTGGCAGGCCAGTTCAGTTGAAAGAGTTGCATCGAGCGCGAAGGGCTCAGCATCAGGCGTCAAGGCCACCCCCTTGTCAGAGACAAAGAGCGGGATCACGGTGACGCTGGGTTTGCCCAGCCGGGTGCAGTTAATTAAACCTTTGTCCTCGCCCTCCCCCTCTTCGTAACCTCTGGGCTTGTTCGAATAGGCAGTACCCGGATCTGCATCGGCCCTGATAACAATATTGCGGGCCAGCTGCCGCTGGTGTTGCTCTGCAGCCAGATAAGTGGCGTAGCTGTATTCCTCGATATATTGGCGTAGCGCCTCACTCACCGAATCGGGCAACTCCCCATCGCCATAGACGGCCTGAACCAGCCGATCGATATCCTGGGGCAGTTGCAAGCTGGTTTCGCCGAGGAGCCGCACCCAGGTCATGGCGAGCAGGTAGGGATCGTAGACAAAGCGCCAACGGGTGGTCGCCAAATCGGGTAATTCACCGGGTAAGAGTCCGGCTACTGTCAACACCGGCTGACGATGAGGCTCGGGGCGGGCTGGGCGCTGATGGCGATGCAAGCGCCCCACCCGCTGCAATAGCAGATCGACCGGGGCGAGATCGCTGATTAAAAAGTCAAAATCAATGTCCAAAGATTGCTCGACAACTTGGGTTGCCACCAACAGGGCCCGGGCTGGACGCTTCCCCTCTTTTCCAAAGGTGGAGAGCACGGCAGCTTCTCGCTGTGCCCGTTCATCGGACGGGAAACGGGCATGAAAAATCTGCAGGGTGAGATCTTCCGGCGCCTTGGCCTTGAGCAGGCTATAGAGCTGCTGCGCCCGCTCGACCGTATTGACGATGATGGCGCCGCAACCGCCGTGGGTCAGGGCCTCAAGTGCTACGCAGAGCAACTCCTCGGGTGTAGTACCGCATCCGGCCAACCGGACGGGCTCCATCATTCGGCTTTCTATCTGGTCATCCCAGTCGAGGCCCCTGTCATCGGCAAGCACCAGCCGCGGATAGGCAAGCTCTGGCAGCACTGCAGGGTCAACCCGCCATGCCTTGAGCAAACCATCACGACGCTTGGTTGGCAGGGTGGCACTCATCAGGATAACTGAGCAGCCCAGGCCTTTTAGCCAGCGCAGCAGCGCTTCAATCAGCCCTTCGGTATAGGTGTCGTAGGCATGAACTTCATCGAGCACCACCACTCGATTGGCCAGCCCCCACAAACGCACGAAGTGGTGTTTGACATTGAGCACGGAGAAAAGCGCCTGATCGATGGTGCCCACCCCATAGGGGGCGATCAACGGACGCTTGCGACGAGAAAACCAGCGGGCGGCCTCGACCCCTTCACGCTGTTTGCCATCCTCACCCCACACATCCTTGAGCGCGGCCATCATCTCCTGACGGGCGGCGCCACCATGGATCAATTGCAAATCGGGCGTCGGCCCGTGAGCAAAAGCATCCATAAACTGGCGAGCACGGGCAAACAGTGCATTGCCGGTGGCCTGGGTTGGCAAGGCCAGATAGAAGCCGCGATGGCCATTCGTACGCTGCAAGTGCAGATGCGCCATAAAGGCGAGCTCTGTCTTGCCCTCCCCCATGGGGGCCTCCACCAGCAGCAAAGCGGGCCCTTGGCTCGCTTGTAACAACTCTATACCCTGGCTCTGCAGGGCTCGTGGTATGACAGGCTTATCGGCAGCCAACATTTGGCCAAGTTGCCTATCAAGTGGGACGGGTTCTGCTAGCAAAGGTGAAAAGGAACGCCAGCCGATCGCCGTCAGCGCCTCATGAGCCAGTCTTTTGGCATGGAGGTAGTGTTGCCTGAGATCGTCGTGACGAATACCGAGGGGAAACCACTCGGGGTTAGAGCCGATCCAGTCGGAAATAGAAGTCAGCCCTGCCAGCCAATTGATGGCAGGTAGCGCCAGTTCGTCAGCGGTAATCACTCCTGATGGGGTCAGCACCTTCCAGTAGGTATCGAGCAATGCCTGCCGGGCTTGCTGCCATGCCTTATCTTCACGCAGCGGCAAGCCATCCCCAACCTCCTTTGTGGTCAACGGGTAACCGTGATGAGCTCCAACCGCCTCAGCCACATTCAGGCACCAAGGGGTCTCGGCACCTGTGTGTACCGGTAGCCATTTTTTCAAAATGGCGGTCGAGGCACAGTCATGGCGATTACTGCGCAGCGATGTACTGGCAAAGGTCAGTCCTTGAGCCTTGGCAAGTGCCTGCCCTTGCTCCCATTTGGCTTGGAATCCCGGGATGGCCTTGCCCACATCATGCAAACCAGCAAGCGTCGCCAGCCAACGGGGAGCACCCTCAACCGACATACCAAATTGACTGGCCAGGTGTTGATGGGTAGTGGCGGGTTCAAGCTCGAGGATAGCTTCTGCTACCGCCGCGACATCTAGCATGTGAGCCAGCAAAGGGTGGCCTTGATCCTCGCCACTCTTGGCCCAGAGAACCGCAGCCTGTGGGTCTAGGTTTGAAAACAGAACAGGCTCATTTACTCCATCCATTGCGGGGTCGCCTCCGGCACTCAAGTGTGACTCTCGACTGTCATTATTCCCCTCTCACTGGCTCACCGGCTGAGCCAGTGGTGCCACTGCCTCGTGTTTTTTTAATCCGGCTTCCATGGCCGCTATCACACTCTGACGTAGTTCAAGTGGCGCAAGTACCTCAACCTCGCCACTAAAGCGCATCAGGTCGCGTACCAGTTCGCGTTGATCGGCATAGGGGAAAGTGAGACGAATATGACCGCTTGGCTCTATGGTCTGGAGCTGCTCCCGGTGCCACTGCACATCTCTGACCCAAGGGGTAGCAGATGGGTCAAAGCGCAGTTCGGCCTGTTGCAAATCAGCTCCGGCGAAGATGCCATAGCCATTTGCAAAGAGTGCATCCAGCTCTGGTGTCCCACATTCGCAGGCGGCTTCATCCAGCGATTTGGGTTCGACTATTCGACTCAAGGCAAAGAGGCGCAGGGCCTCTCGTCCATGACACCAGGCAAGCAGATACCAGTTGTCCCGATACCAGCAGAGACGCTGTGGCGATACTTGACGCTCTTCGGACTGATGTTGTGTGGGGTGATAGAGAAAGTGGAGTTGACGCCTGGAAAACAGCGTTTGTACCAGAGGTAGGAATAGCTCTGGGGACACGTATTGGCGCCCGATGCTTTCCACACGCAGGCGGTCAGCTTCATTCTGCCACTGGGGACCCAGCAAATCTCCGATACGTGCCTGCAACTGAGCCACCCCCTGCTGCTGCAGACCCGGTTGCACATCCTGCAGCAGGCGATTGGCCATCAAGAGCGCAAAGGCTTCCGATTCGGTAAGCCAGACGCCCGGCAAGGTAAATCGACCATCATCGGTATCGTAACGATAACCACGAGCGGTCGGGTCCCAGATTATTGGCGCCTGATAACGGTCTCGCAGCAATTCCAGCAGCCGTTTGAAAGTGCTGGCTGAGCACGCAAGTCGTTCGAGTATGACGGAGCGTGGAACAGGGTAACGGAAGTCCAATAGTAACTGGTGTAAGGCAAGGGCTCGGTTAAGTTGTTCCATATCGTTGTTAACTGATTGATAAATATTGACTAGGCTATCACTTCAATGGAAACAAAACCCTATCGAGTCTCACATATGTCATTACTAGATACGGCGAGATCGCACTCTACGCTGTCATCGCGAAAGGCTCTCTCGAGAGAGAGCTAGAGCTAAGGCATGTGCGAGAGTGAAAGGATCGTTTTAGTGATCACTGAGGGATCGGGGCATTGAAAAGCGATCGTTGAACATGCTCTTAACACTTTGAAATTTATTAATATTTTTACATTGGTAATTTTTTACATGGTTTTTCAGACCTTGCGATGGCCTGAAAATGATCGTTTTTTTCGTATGTAGCGCCGGGCGGTGGAGGGATTCAAATTGTTCTCTACCGCATACTGGGCAATGGTGATTCCTCTGCTATCGTACTGCCACTCGTAACGGCGGCAGTGTATGGCCCACTTCTCACCCATCGGTTGGCGGTTCAACTCAAGCCTAGCTGTCTTATGTTGCAGTTTATGGGCCTGGATATATGCCTCAACGGTAATGCCAGTCTGGGCTCGTTCAGTCTGAAACTGCTGGCGTTGTTGTTCCCAAAACCTGTACCTCAGAGTGGCTGCCCCCAGCGGTTGGAATTTCACATATGTCAGACGTATGTCGAGACGGTATAGCTCGGCATACGTCTTTATGCTAATACCTTGCAGCAGCACCAGAGTGGCAAAGTTCTCTTGATGGTAACGCCAGAATACCTTGCGTTCACAGAACCCCATTTCTTTCGGTTTCCTAATACGATTTGGTATTCTTGGTGCATAAATTCGGCTTTTCATTATTTACTGTATCCTGATGCTGCGGCTGACTTGGTAGTCCTTGACTGCTGGTGGCCGATCTCCTTTTGTTTCTGCTTTGGCCAAATAGCTCAAGCGGTAGATCAGCAGCCGATGTTCGTCTAGACGGTCATGATGAACGTGATAAAAAGGGTTCTCAGGTAGTGAAAGATAACCATATGTCCATTCCGCCTTGGCTAAACGGTAAACATTGTCTGAGTGTTTAACCTTTTGCCCATCTAGTAGCAGTGCCAAGTGGTAGTGTTGGGCTTTTGACCTTGCTTTCTCTCTGACCCAGATATAGCCGTGGTAGCAGGGACCATAATGTCGGATCAGTTTGGGTTTAAGCTGTTTGAAGAAATGGCTGATTGGCTGGTTGTCTATTGTCCCCTGCTTCATTTTTAGCTCCATACGAATGGCTGTAAGCTTGCTGGTTTTGCTGAAGAACTTTTCTAGTAATTGAAAAATGCCATCCATGATCTCTCGCCTGATATGGATGTGATTGATTACGGCCCAAGCATGGCCTTGATACTCATAGTTGAGGGGCAATGTTAAAGACGAGTTATTATTAATATTGGGCATATATTATTAATATCCTAGCGGTTCGGGTGAATACCGAAGACAGCTACCCCCCGTCATTGATGGTCGGACGGTTTTTCTGTGGTGTTTTCTGATTCAGAAAAAACGGCTTTAATGTTCCAGTTTGTTACATTCGGTGCCAAATAAAGGAGGCGATTGCCTCCTATTGTGGCTTCAGTGTGCCGTTAACCAAGCTTCAATCTGCTGCCTGGTCCATCCCATGACCCGCCCGTTGTTATGCTTAAGCGGTGCGGGAAGTTTGGATAATTCGATCCAGCGATAGATCGTCGTTCTTGAGCATCCCAGTACTCGTTGCAGGTCTTTATGTTTGAGTATTGGTTGCAGTGTGCCGCTATCTGCAGCGGCTAGACTGCGATAGCTAAATGGAGCTCTAGCCATTATTGCCCCTCCATCAGCTCTGCTACCCATTTCTGGTAAACCGATTCAGGCCACCCTACGGTTTTACCGTGAACCTTAATCGGTTCAGGAAACACGCCATCGCGAACCCATGCCCACAGGGTTCGACGATTGCGTCCTACAAGTTCACAAACTGCTGTAATGGATAGGATTTTTTGAGAAATCATTGCTCACCTCGTCTCGTTTGATTTGATAGAGGCAATGTTAGCGAGACGGATTTTTTACACCTCCGAAAAACAGACAGATAAAATTTCGGGAAGTTGGTTTAAAAGTGAGCGGCAGATTTGTAACTTACTGTTTTAACTCAATTCATGTTTGACAATCTTAGTTCCATGTCCCTGATCACACCATCTTCTGATGGCAGCTTGATAGTCATGTTCAGCAAATTTAAGTGCATTTGGCCGCCGAGTATCACTGATGTGTTTGGCTGTTATCGGATTGTCTGGATTGCCCAGGTGGCTGGGATACAGGATGTCGGCTAATTGATCATCCGTGTACTGGAAGCCGTTATGGCGAGCCCAGAGCATCAAATCCAGCATTGGAATGATGCTTTGTTCAATGATGTTCTTGATGATGCTGTTGCGCTTAGATTGATTTGGCTGTGGACAACCTAGTTGTTCCCGCCATATGGGGAGTAATGCCTTCAGGTCGGCAAGAATATCCTCATCTGCTGCGCTGAGATCAATGTCATTCAGCACCTGTGTTACATGATGTGGCATTGCAGCCGCGACACTGGCATGCAGGTTAACCAACGCGGGCTCCCCGTTAGCAAACCTATCTTTTTCATCCTGAATCGTCGTAGGAAATTGCTTTTCGATCAGTTGATGCAGATCGCTTAACGCCATAATCGAGATAGGACGGATTGATTGCGACGATGGCAGTTGAGCATCTGATTGGACTGCAAAAACTCGGCTTCGTGGTTCGTGCCGCAAACAAATTTGACCAGAAGCTAGTCGTGTAATCAGATTTGATAGATCGCAAAAATGCGTCAATTTATAGGCTCTGTAAAAGGCTTCTTCACATAGTTGGTTGTTCGTCACCTCCAGCAAGCTCTCGTATGAATCCAGTTTGAACCAAGTTGGGGGGTGGCGGGTTCGTTCTTTTCTTGTTGCCATAGATGAGCCCTTGAATATAAATAGCGCGATGAAAACTGTTGAATTTATATACAACCAGTTACTGTCTATCTGCATGGCGAAGGGGGGTGACATTATCGCTGGTGGGACAGTTCCAGATCATTGACTGCCATCGTTCCAGAGCAACTTTCTGTTCTGACAGGCGATGATCATGGATGTAGTGGCTCATTACACCTTTAAGGCTATGGCCCGAGATGATCTCGATAACATGGGGTGCAATGCCTGCAGCGGTGAGATGGGTGGCTAGCGATCGTCGCAAGTCGTGAAAGGTCCAAAAGGGGGTATGACCAAGCCTCACTGATAACTTATGGCCATAGGTGGACACAGTATTCAGTTTCTTCAGCGAGCCGAGGAGATAGTGGGTTTTGTTCTGTTTCGCTTGAGCGATTAGTTCAGTTATTACAGGTTTGATCTGTTCTGGTATGGCGCGAACAATCTTGTGATTTGTTTTTGAGTGTTCGATTGGAACAGTCCATATCCCAGCGGACAAGTCCCACTCCGTGATATGAGATTCCCGTACTTCTCCCGTTCTTGCGCCAAAAGTCAGTAGCAAAAGCGATAGTGTACGATAATAGGAGTTGGAGGAGGGGCTTTTGATCCACTCCATGAGTGTGTGGATTTCCGTGAGGCTTAGAACACGATCCTTTTTCCCACCTCGTTTACCTACATCTGCAATGGTCAGGTCATTGAGTGCGTCCGAGGTTGCGTAGCGCCGAACACGGCAATACTTCAGTGCTTGTTTTGAGATCTGGAAGAGCATGCCAGCAGAAACAGGTGCCTGCTTGTTACATTCATCAAAGACCACCAGCCAATGTCTGGTTTCACAATCGGCCAGGGGGAGATCGCCTATCTTGGGAAAGAGCCACTTTTGGAATAGCAGCCTGATTTTTGGGGCGTTCTTCCTGTTCTGGGCTGCGTAGTTATCAAGCCAGTAACAAATCGCATCTTTTACCGTCACTGGTTTTAGCCGTTCTTCTTTGGCCAATTTGAGCATCAGTGCTGGATTGTGGCCAGCGGCTAACCATCCTTTGCACTGTTCTGTCTTTCGACGAGCTTCTTCAAGGTCGATCCCTGCGTTGTTGTTGGTGAACTTCCCCAGGGTAACTTCCAGATTTTTGCCATCGAAGCGATAGCGAAAGACAAAGCTTACCTTTCCGCTCGGATGCCAGAACGCATTTAACCCATCTCCGCGGTCAACCTTCCGGATTGGCTTGGAGCCATCATGCTTGGTGCCGAGCATTTTTCTGAGCGAGGTGATCCCTAGTGCCATTTCAAAACCTCACTAAACCCCATAAAAAACCCCACATATGTATCCCTAACTGATATCACAACCTATCACAAGATAGGACAATGATTCTCACTGGGCCTTATATATCATGGGGCTTTAGGAGGCAAGGCAGGTTTTATTTGGACAAGGTGAAACGTCAGTTGAGGTCTTCGATGGAGAACTCGCCAGCGATACCATCACAGGAGATGGCGAAACCGCCGCTGAAGCGGGTGCTGAACTGGATCAGAAACGCATCACTGTCGTGCTCTTGCACAGGCAGGTTGATGGGCTTGCTGCGACGCAGGGGCTTGTGTGTTTGTACTGCTTTCATCATGGTATTTCTCTATATAAATTAGGTGTTTGCTCCTTGTATTGGCAAATGTCAGGTCAATGGGCGCGGTCGATTGGGTGAACGACAAGCGCGCAGGAATACCCAGCCCGGTTAAAGGGCGTCTGCACTTTCAAGGAATATGCTGATGCATAAATCAAATTGGGTGGGCAGATCGGGTCTGCACCGTGAGAGCCGGGCAACGCAGGCAGACAGCCTGACGGTTCTCAAGGCGAGTAAATCAGAAGAAGGTTATGCGGGTACTGGCAGGATTCATCGTGAGGTGAAGCATTGCAGGATAAACATAAACAGGGCTGATTAACTAGCCGGCGCGCATTCTCTCCTCGAAATGAATAAAAAGCAAACAATAATTTGCCGATGTTGAAGTCAGTACGCTTTTCCTCTGTGTAATCAAGGGGGCTATCAGCAGCAAATATTCGCATCTATCCGCCATAAAAAGAGGGCTCCCGACGGGAGCCCTCTCTCATTCTGCAACCAGCACAGTGGGCCGACTCAGTAGTCGCCACAGGCCTTCTTGGCGGCCGTGATCATCGGGGTGATGGTCATGCCTTGCACCACGATAGAGAACATCACCACCGAGTAGGTCATCACCAGGATGACCTCCCGCAGGTCGACGCCATGTTCCGGGATCATCATGACGCCGGAGGGGAGTGCCAGCGCCATCGCCATGGCCAGACCACCGCGCAGGCCACCCCAAGTGAGGATCCGCACCGAGAAGGTGTTGTAATTGCGGAATCGGCGGAAAGCCACATAGGGCAGCGACACGCTGATAAAGCGGGCGCCCAGGCAGAGCGGCACCGCAATGACCAGCAGGATCCAGTCACGCCAGGCGAGATCCAGCAGTACCAGCGCCAGACCGATCAGCAGGAACAGCAGGGCGTTGAGGAACTGGTCCATCAACTCCCAGAAGTGATCCAGGTGATGGCTGCTCTGCTCTGAGAAGCCGGAGTGACGGGTCCAGTTGCCGATCATGATGCCGGTGACCACCATGGCCAGTGCGCCGGAGACGCCGATCATGTTGGCAAAGGCGAAACCGGCGGTCGGGATGCAGAGGGTCAGCAGCAGCTCCAATGAACCGTCGTCGGTGGCGCTGATCATCACGTGGGCGATGAGGCCCAGCACGGCACCGAACAGGATGCCGCCGAGGGCTTCGTGCAGGAACAGACCGGCTACGCTACCAAAGGTGGGCTCGACACCGCCAAAGGCGACGGCAAACACGGTAGCGAAGATGACGAGGCCAACGCCGTCGTTGAACAGGGATTCCCCTTCGATCTGGATGGCGATCTGGGGTGGCGCTTTCATCTTCTTGACGATGGCCAGTACGGCAATCGGGTCAGTGGGGGAGATCAGCGCGCCGAACAGCATGCAGTAGACCAGCGGCAACTCCCAGCCCAGCAGCTTGGCGATAAACCAGAAGCCGTAGCCGATGAGGAAGGTGGAGAGCAGGGTGGCAATGATGGCCAGAATGGTGATCTCCCACTTCTGGCTACGCAGCGCCTTGAGGTTGATGCCAAGGCCACCGGCGAACAGCAGGAAGCCCAGAATCCCCTTCAGCAGGAAGTTCTGGAAGTCGATGCTCTCCATGGTCTTGACGGCAAGAGGTTCCAGATTGAACCAACCCAGTTTGCCAAACAGCACCAGCAGTGCGGAGATCAGCATGGAGCCCGCAGTAATGGCGATGGTGGTCTGGATCTTCACAACATACTGGTTGGCAAAGGCGATAAAAATCGCCAACGCTGCCAGAAAACAGAGTGTGTAGTAGACGCTCATAGTTATTTTTTTCTCGTTGGTAGACAGCAAGCACGTATCCCTATGCAGGACGGGCATAGGTTACTCTCGGGCCCTATGTTACTCATTACCCATAAATGAGTATATGGTGGCGCATTTGGACTGATAGACGGCTAGATTTCCATTTTATTTGTTTGCTGTTAGGATGCTGTTTACGCAGTTGCATGGATGTAAGAGGAACACGCGGTGTCGAACGTAATGTCGAGCAGAGAGCCGAGCAAGCAGTCGGACGTAACAAAGAAGCTGGAAGCCTGCCTCAGGGAGCGGATCCTGATCATCGACGGGGCCATGGGCACCATGATCCAGGGCTACAAGCTGGGGGAGGCGGATTATCGGGGTGAGCGGTTTGCCAACTGGCATACCGACATCAAGGGCAACAACGATCTGCTGGTGCTGACCCGTCCGGCGGTGATCCGCGAGATCCACGAGCAGTATTGCGCTGCCGGGGCCGACATTCTCGAGACCAACACCTTCAACGCCACTCGCATCGCCATGGCCGATTACGAGATGGAAGAGTTCTCGGCCGAGATCAACCGTGAAGCCGCCCGTCTGGCCCGCGCCGTGGCAGACGAGTGGACGGCAAAAGATCCCGCCAAGCCGCGCTTTGTGGCAGGGGTTCTGGGTCCCACCAACCGCACTGCCTCCATCTCGCCGGATGTAAACGATCCCGGCAAGCGCAACGTCACCTATGACCAGCTGGTGGCCGCTTACACCGAATCGACCCACGCCCTGATCGAGGGCGGCGCCGACATCATACTGATCGAGACCATCTTCGATACCCTCAACGCCAAGGCCGCCGCCTTCGCGGTGGAAGGGGTGTTCGAGGCGCTGGGCTACAGCCTGCCGGTGATGATCTCCGGCACCATTACCGATGCCTCCGGTCGTACCCTCTCCGGCCAGACCACCGAAGCCTTCTACCACTCCCTGCGCCACGTAAAACCGGTGTCGTTCGGCCTCAACTGTGCGTTGGGACCCGATGAGCTTCGCCAGTATGTGGAGGAGCTGTCGCGCATCAGCGAGACCCATGTCAGTGCCCACCCCAACGCCGGTCTGCCCAATGCGTTCGGCGAGTACGACCTCGATGCGGGTGAGATGGCGGAGCATATCCGCGAGTGGGCCCAAAGCGGCTTTCTCAACCTGGTCGGTGGCTGTTGCGGTACCACCCCGACCCATATCCGCGCCATGGCGGACGCTGTGGCGGGCATCAAGCCGCGTGTGCTGCCCGAGCTGCCGGTGGCCTGCCGCCTGTCGGGCCTCGAGCCCCTGATCATCACCCCCGAGTCCATGTTCGTGAACGTGGGGGAGCGCACCAACGTCACCGGTTCGGCCAAGTTCAAGCGGCTGATCAAGGAGGGGCTCTACGACGAGGCGCTCGATGTTGCCAAGCAGCAGGTAGAGAACGGCGCCCAGATCATCGACATCAACATGGACGAAGGGATGCTGGACGCCGAAGCGGCCATGGTGCGCTTCCTGAACCTCATCGCCGGTGAGCCGGATATCGCCCGGGTGCCTGTGATGATCGATTCCTCCAAGTGGGAGGTGCTGGAAGCGGGCCTCAAGTGCGTGCAGGGCAAGCCGGTGGTCAACTCCATCTCCATGAAGGAGGGGGAGGAGAAGTTTATCCAGCAGGCGAAACTGCTGCGCCGTTACGGCGCAGCCGTCATCGTGATGGCGTTCGATGAGGTGGGTCAGGCCGACACCCGCGCCCGCAAGTTCGAGATCTGCCAGCGTGCCTACCGGATCCTGGTGGATCAGGTCGGTTTCCCGCCGGAAGACATCATCTTCGACCCCAATATCTTCGCGGTAGCGACCGGCATTGATGAGCACAACAACTACGCGGTGGACTTCATCGAGGCGGTGAAGGACATCAAAACGCACCTGCCCCACGCCATGATCTCCGGCGGCGTCTCCAACGTCTCGTTTTCGTTTCGCGGCAACGAGCCGGTGCGCGAAGCCATTCACGCCGTATTCCTCTACCACGCCATCAAGAACGGTATGGACATGGGGATCGTCAATGCCGGCCAGCTCGCCATCTATGAAGACATTCCGGCCGAGCTGAAAGAGAAGGTCGAGGCGGTGGTGCTCAACCTCAATGACAACGCCACCGAAGAGCTGCTGGCCATCGCCGAGAAGTATCGCGGTGCCGGTGCCCAGGCGGAGGATCCGCGGGATCAGGAGTGGCGCAGCTGGCCGGTGGGCAAACGGCTGGAGCACGCACTGGTCAAGGGGATCACCGACTTTATCGAAGAGGATACCGAAGAGGCACGCGCTGGCGCGGAGAAGCCGCTGCACGTCATCGAAGGGCCGCTGATGGATGGTATGAACGTGGTCGGCGACCTGTTCGGCGCGGGCAAGATGTTCCTGCCGCAGGTGGTGAAATCGGCCCGGGTGATGAAGCGGGCGGTGGCCTATCTGCAGCCCTATATCGAGGCGGAAAAATCGGGCGGCTCCAGCAATGGCAAAATCGTGCTGGCCACCGTCAAGGGTGATGTGCACGACATCGGCAAGAACATCGTCGGGGTGGTGCTGCAGTGCAACAACTTCGAGATCGTCGACCTCGGTGTCATGGTCTCCTGCGAGACGATTCTCAAGACTGCGCGGGAGGTCGGCGCCGATATCATCGGGCTGTCGGGTCTCATCACCCCGTCGCTGGACGAGATGGTGCACGTGGCCAAAGAGATGGAGCGTCAGGGCTTCAAGCTGCCGTTGCTGATCGGTGGTGCCACCACCTCCAAGGCGCACACTGCGGTGAAGATCGAACAGAACTACTCGGAGCCAGTGGTCTATGTCTCCAACGCCTCCCGCGCGGTGGGGGTGGCCCAGAGCCTGCTTAGTCCGGATCTGAAGGAGGCGTTTGTCGCCCGCATCGACAAGGAGTACGAGATCGCTCGGGATCAGCATGCCCGCAAGCAGCCGCGCTCCCGTCCGGTCAGTCTGGCTCATGCCCGCGCCAACCGGCACCAGCTGGACTGGGTTGGCTACCAGCCGCCGAAGCCCCACGAGCTCGGGGTGCAGAAGTTCGAAGATGTGGCCATTTCGGTGTTGCGCCCCTACATCGACTGGACGCCGTTCTTCCTCAGCTGGGAGCTGGCAGGCAAGTATCCGCGCATCCTCGAGGACGAGATCATTGGCGAGGAGGCGACCAAGCTGTTTGCCGACGCCAACGCCATGCTGGATCAACTGGAAAAGGATCAGAGCGTGCGCTGCGCCGGGGTGATCGGTCTGTTCCCCGCCAACTCGGTAGGGGACAGCATCGAGGTTTACAGCAACGAGTCCCGCACCGAGGTCATCAAGGTGCTGCACCACCTGCGCCAGCAGAGCGAGAAGCAGGGCTTCCCCAACTACTGTCTGGCGGACTATGTGGCGCCGAAAGAGAGTGGCAAGCCCGACTGGATCGGTGCCTTCGCGGTGACCGGCGGCATCGGTGAGGAGGCCATCGCCAAGGCCTACAAGGCGCAGCACGATGACTACAACGCCATCCTCATTCAGGCGGTGTGCGACCGTCTCGCCGAAGCCTTTGCCGAGTATCTGCACGAGCAGGTGCGCAAGGTTCATTGGGGTTATGCTCCCGACGAGGCCCTCAGCAACGAGGAGTTGATCCGCGAGAACTATCAGGGTATCCGCCCGGCCCCCGGTTATCCGGCCTGCCCGGAGCACACCGAGAAGGGGAGCATCTGGGAGTTGCTGGATGTCGAGCAGGCCATCGGCATGCAGCTGACCGAATCCTACGCTATGTGGCCGGGGGCTGCGGTGTCGGGCTGGTACTTCTCTCATCCCGAGAGCAAATACTTCGCGGTGGCGCAGATCCAGCAAGATCAGGCGGAGGATTACGCCGTTCGCAAGGGGATGACGCTGGCCGAGGCCGAGCGCTGGCTGGGGCCAAACCTGAACTGACTCCCGCGTGACATCGGTTGATCTTTAACGAGAAACGGCGGCATCCTTGCACCGGTTGAACAACCTGCGCAGAGCCGCCGTTTAACCTGTTGGTCACAGTGATGTGGTAGCGTGCGGTTTTGCGTGGTTTGTCTTGTTGTCAGGATAAACAATTGGCGTTGTCTTGGCGCTGTGGCACCTTATACTCTCCCGCCCCATCCTGCCCAGGCATAGCCTTCTAGCGGAATTGTCATGAAGATCGCCATTTTATCCCGTGAGCCGAAAAACTACTCCACCCGCCGTCTGGTCGAGGTGGCACAGGCACGCGGCCATCAGGTAGAGGTGCTCGACACCCTGCGCTGCTATATGAATATCGCTTCCCACAACCCCTCCATTCACTACGAGGGTGGGGAGCTGGGAAGCTATGACGCCGTGATCCCGCGGATCGGGGCCAGCATTACCGCCTACGGCACCGCCGTGCTGCGCCAGTTCGAGATGATGAACACCATGGCCCTCAACAGCTCGGTGGCCATCAGCCGCTCCCGCGACAAGCTGCGGGCGATGCAACTGCTCTCCCGCCATGGCATCGGCCTGCCCATCACCGGCTATGCCCACAGCACCCACGACGTACCCGACCTCATCACCATGGTGGGCGGGGCGCCGCTGGTGGTGAAACTGCTGGAGGGAACCCAGGGGATTGGCGTGGTGCTCTGCGAGACCCAGAAAGCCGCCGAGAGCGTGATCGAGGCCTTTATCCAGACCAACAACAACATTCTGGTGCAGGAGTATATCCGCGAGGCCAATGGCGCCGATATCCGCTGTCTGGTGGTCAACGGCAAGGTAGTTGCCGCCATGCGCCGTCAGGCGCAGCCGGGGGAGTTTCGCTCCAACCTGCACCGTGGCGGCACCGCCGAGGCGATCAAGATCACCCCGGAAGAGCGCGCAACCGCCGTACAGGCCGCCAAGATCATGGGGCTGGATGTAGCGGGGGTGGATATCCTGCGTAGCGCCCGTGGCCCGCTGGTGCTGGAGGTCAACTCCTCCCCCGGCCTGCAAGGGGTGGAAGCCGCCTCCGGCAAGGATGTAGCCGGCAAGATCATCGAGTTCCTCGAACTCAAGGCGAGCCGCAAGAACAAACCGGCGGAGTGAGCCTCAGGCTTGCATCCGTCAGATAGAAACAGGGCGCCCTCGGGCGCCTTGTTGCTATCTGGCTGGTGCAGCGGTCTTGCCGGGGAGTGTCTGTTGTCTCCCTTCTCCCCTTGCGGGAGAAGGGCCGGGGATGAGGGGGCTATGCCTTCGTGGGTTCGCTGGCGATCATCTCCAGCCGGGCGCTGAAAATTCCATCCTCCAGCCGGGTGTCGATCTGCCAGCCCAGCTTCTCGCAGATGCGCTGAATGATGGTGAGGCCACAGCCGTAGCCGAGGATCTGATCCGGCGCCGCCGCCGTCGGGTTGCTGATGGTGAGCACCGGGCCACACAGCTCGATGTCGATATGTCCCTCGGCATAGCTCAGGGCATTTTTCAGCAGGTTGCCGAGGGCGATGGCGAGCAGGGAGAGGGGGGCGTTTACTTCGCTGCTCTCGTCCAGGTTCAGCCGGATATCGAGGGCCTCCCGCTGCAACAGCGGAGCGAGGCGGGCCAGCTCCTGACGGATCAGCGGGGTCACCTGCTGCAGTGGCCGCTCCACCGCCTCCTTGCGGCCCAGCAGCAGGAAGGTCTCGGTGAGCAGCGCCATCTCGTCGGCGGCGGCGCGGATACGGGTGGTGGCGCGGGCGGCCGGTGCGGGCAGATCTGTCACCTTGCCAAGCAGCGCGGCCGAGCCCTGGATCACCATGTTGGGGGTGCGCAGCTCGTGGCTGGCGAAGCGACTGAACTCCTGCTCGCGAGCGAATACGGCGCTCACCTCCTGCTTGCCGGCTAGCAGCGCCAGCTCGATATCCCGCAGCTCCTGCCAGGGGGCGTCGGGCTCGAAATCCGCCTGATCCGGGGTGAGGTGGGCGACCCTCTGTTGCAGCCGTTGCAGCGGCCCTGTGATATGGCGTACCAGCCAGATGCCGAAGCCGAGGCAGCCCAGCAGCAGGGTCACCCCGATCAGCCGGGTGGCCAGATGCAGCTTGTCCTCGTAGGGGTCGAGGTAGTCGTCGGCGTCGTCGTTGAAGACCAGATAGAGCAGTCCCTCGCCGGAGGGGTGACGGGCCACCAGAAAGTGTTTGTCCTCCTTGCCCAGCTGATGCTCGAAAAAGCCGGGGGTCTGGTAGGGCTTCAGCCATTTCGGCAGGCGTCCCGCCTCGGTCCAGTAGCTGGAGAACTGTCTGGGGCTTGGAGCCGCCGCCGCCGGGCCGAGTCGCAGCCAGTCATCGCTGTAGCGGGTCACTTCGGCTTCCAGCCAGTGGCGCAGGCTCAGCTCTTCCATCTTGTCTTCGGCCACCAGCATCAGGCCGGAGAGCAGGATCAGCAGCACCACCCCGGCGCCGCCGAGCGCCATGATCAGGCGGCGGCGCAGGCTCGGCAGGCTCATGCGCTCACCAGTCGATAGCCCTGACCGTGCAGGGTCTCCAGCATGGGAGTGGGGAAGGGCTTGTCGAGCGCGTTGCGCAGGGCGTAGATATGGCTGCGCAGGGCATCGGAGTCGGGCTCCTCATCGCCCCAGACGGTGTCGAGCACCTCCTGACGGCTGACGATGGCGGGGGCGCGGCGGGCCAGCAGGGCGAGGATTTGGAACGGGATCTTGCCGAGCTTGAGGGGCTCACCGGCGCGGGTGGCGCGGCCGCTGGCGACATCGACCGTCAGATCGCCAAAGCTGATGGCCCCCACATCGCCGCGCGGGCCACGCAGGCTGAGGGCTTGCAGTCGCACCTCCAGCTCCTCCATGGCGAACGGTTTGACCAGATAGTCATCCCCTCCCGCCTTGAAGCCTGCCAGCTTGTCTTCCAGGCTGTCGCGGGCGGTGAGAAACAGCACGGGAGTGGCAATCCCCTGCTCGCGCAGGCGCGCCACCGTGCTGAGGCCATCGAGGCGCGGCATCATCACATCCATGATGATGACGTCGAAACGCTGCTCCTCCAGCAGTTGCAGCGCCGCCTGACCGTGATAGGCACAATCGAGGCGGTGACCGGCCAGCTCCAGATAATCCATGATGGTTTCCGCCACCTGAGGATTGTCTTCCACTACCAAAATCTTCATGCTTTGCTCTCCTGGTTGGCGAGCGTTTCACGCTCTTTTCACACCGGATTCGGCATCCTGTTTGCCAGTGTAACCCCGAGGATCCCTGATGAAGAAGTCTCTCTGCGCCCTCCTGTTGCTGATCTTGTTGCCACTTGGCACCGCACAGGCGACCGAATTCAAACTGACCGGCCGCACCACCTGGCAGCTTGGCCAGTTGATGGTCAACGGCATGCCGTTCGTGATCGACGACCAGACCCGCTTCAAGGATTGGCTCAACGAGGATGATCTCGGCGGTACCTGGGTCGAGATGAAGGGGGTGGTGGAGAACGGCGTGCGCTATGTGCGCAAGGTCGAGGCCCTCGACGAAGATGACAAGGACGAGATGGATCTGGAAGGGCCGGTGGAAGGGGGGCGGATCTGGGGCTACACCACCTCGGACAACAGTCTGGCGCCGTTCGAAGGGCGCTGGCTGGAGCTGGAGTGCAAGTTTGACGGCATGCGCCTGAGCCGCTGCCGCGAGGATGACTGATCCGATCTCTGCGTTCCGATTAGAAATGCTCCCGAATGAAGCCCATGCTTGTCCAGCATGGGCTTTTTGTTCAGGGACGAACGAAGATGGAACAATCGAGAAAGTGGTGTGCATGGATGCTGGGTGTACCGCTCTGGGCGGCGCAGGCGGGAGCCGATGAATTGTGGCTGGTGGAGCTGGAGCACAGCGACGGCATCCGCCTGCAATTTCAGGGGGCCGAGGTGGAGCAGGGCAGTGCCGCCGTCTGGCGGCAGGGGGAGATTTGGCCGCAGCCACTCAAACCCGGCGACCAGCTCGCTCTGCTGGTGGCTGATGGCGTTGCCACCCGGATCGAGCTGCTGGCCGCCAGAACCCCGCTGGCCAATCAGCCCTGGCAGCGGGCGCAAGATCGCCTGCAATCCTTCGATGAACGGCAGCTCACGCTGGCAACCCTGGGCACAGTGCCACTCAATCCGCAGGTGCACTGGGTCAACGGTTCAGCCGCCGATCTGCATGCCGGGAGCGAGCTGGTATTGATCCGTTCGGCGGATGGAATATTGCAGGGAATTGAAGTGATCAATCCGGAAGAGTAATTCAGCATCTTCTTATTTAATATGGTTTCACCATATTGTGGCAGCCATTAAATAATGGCTGCCACAATATTTATGATTTATCCCTCAATAAAGTCATCGCTCTAATTATTTTCCTGTATCACCATTATTTTGTTTGTCATGGATGTTTTTTGGTGGTTTATTTTATTTGTGTCAGGTTTTGTCGGAGTCCATACCTGTCAAATGAAAAAGGATATTTCTACACAATAACAATTATCGTATGTCTGAAAGAGGGATAAATGATGAATAGAATAATTACCGCCAATCTGGCGTTTTTGGCGTATTCATTGATGCTCGCTCAGGTGCAGGCGGCTGAACCTGTCTACCCTGATCAGGTCAAGTGGGCGGGTCTTGGCACGGGCGTCTGTGCCAGTGGTTACCGTCCTCTGACCCGTGATGAAGCCATGAGTATCAAGGGTAATCTGGTCAGCCGCATGGGGCAGTGGCAGATCACCGGGCTGGCTAATCGCTGGGTGATTATGGGGCCGGGATATAATGGCGAAATCAAACAGGGCACTGCCGGAGAAACCTGGTGCTATCCCAACTCACCGGTTTCCGGAGAAATACCAACACTCTCTGACTGGAATATTCCGGCGGGTGATGAGGTCGATGTGCAATGGCGGCTTGTCCACGACAATGATTATTTTATCAAGCCAATCAGTTATCTCGCTCATTATTTGGGATACGCCTGAGTGGGTGGAAATCATAGTCCCTATGTCGGGGAGGATATGGATGTTACCCGGGTTGGCGATGGCTGGTTGATAAAGGGAAATAATGACGGTGGCTGCTCCGGATATCGTTGCGGAGAGAAGAGCTCCATCAAGGTAAGCAACTTCTCATATACTCTGGAACCCGACTCCTTCAGCCATGGTCAGGTCACCGAGAGCGGCAAGCAGCTGGTCAAGACCATCACGGCCAATGCGACCAACTACACCGACCTGCCCCAGCAGGTGGTGGTGACCCTGAAGTACGACAAGGCCACCAACTGGTCGAAAACCGATACCTACAGCCTGAGCGAGAAGGTGACCACCAAGAACAAGTTTCAGTGGCCGTTGGTAGGTGAAACCGAACTGGCCATCGAGATCGCGGCGAGCCAGAGCTGGGCTTCCCAACACGGGGGCTCGACCACCGAGACCGTCTCGGTTGAAGCGCGCCCCACGGTGCCGCCTCACTCCAGCCTGCCGGTGCGGGTTGCGCTCTACAAGTCCAACATCTCCTACCCCTACGAGTTCAAGGCCGAGGTCAATTATGACCTGACCATGAAGGGCTTCCTGCGTTGGGGCGGCAATGCCTGGTATACCCATCCGGAGAATCGTCCGACCTGGGAGCACACCTTTGCCGTCGGCCCGTTCCGCGACAAGGCAAGCAGCATCCGCTACCAGTGGGACAAGCGTTATATCCCGGGTGAAGTGAAGTGGTGGGACTGGAACTGGACCATCAGCGAGTATGGTTTGTCGACCATGCAGAATAACCTGGGTCGTGTGCTGCGCCCGATCCGTTCGGCGGTGACCGGTGACTTCTATGCCGAGAGCCAGTTTGCCGGCGATATCGAAATCGGTCAGCCCCAGACCCGTTCCACGGCCTCTGCCCAGTTGCGTAACGCCTCTGCTGAAGGTGTGGCTCTGACCGGCGTGGATCTGGACAGCGAGGCCCTTGCCAACGAAGGGTTTGGCAACGTATCCCTGACCATAGTTCCGGTTCAATAACCTCCCTCACAGGCCCCTTTCATAGGGGCCAGTTTCTGTTTGCCCTGCGCCCCTCGATTTTCCCTCTTTTTCTCCTCTTGTCCCTGAATGATCACAACAGAAAGCTATGGCGTGCCAAGTTGATGCCAACGCAGGTTTGACCTTTGTTTGGGGTGGCTCCGTGGCGAGGCATTGTTCACTCATTTGTTGAAAGAGGCGTGTTGGCCAGATTGTTAACGGCTTGTGCTTTAGATTTTCCCCCTTATACTGGCGCCATCTTGTCGGAGTGCTGACCGTCGAACGACGCGAAGCTGAGACCGTTAATTCGGGATCCGTGGAACCTGATCAGGTTAAAACCTGCGAAGGGAACAAGGGTAACTTGCGGGTTACCGCGCCGGAGGAGGAACAAGCCTCTTCCGCTCATCAAAGGGCTCACCCTTGATGGGTCAGGGCGCACAGGAGGGAGTCTGTCCCGTCCGGTTTTCCAGCATGTGGGGCGCCTTGCCCACAGCGTGCAGAGAGCGGGAAGTGGCAGAACAGCAGAGCGGAGATCCATCCCGCACGCACTCCCTCCCGAGATAAACACCCCGCCGCAAGTTCATCTTCTCCTCGAACTCCAGACAAGCAAACACCCATAACTTCAACCAGTTAATGTGAGTTTTGCTATGTCTACTTCTGTATCTGATACCGCCAAATCCAGCCGCCGCGAGCAGCGCTCCAGCGCCCAGGCCTTTATCGACAGCCTCAAGGGGATGGCTCACCCCAACTCCCGCCGCATCTTTATCGAAGGCTCCCGCGCCGATATTCGTGTTCCCCTGCGTGAGATCCAGCTGGCCGACACCTTCGTCGGCGGCACCAAAGAGGCTCCTCAGTTCGAGCCCAACGAGCCGGTGCCGGTCTACGACACCTCGGGCCGTTACGGGGAGGATGGGGTCGCCATCGACGTGCGCCGCGGCTTGCCGCGCCTGCGGGAAAACTGGGTGCTGGAGCGGGGTGACACCGACGAACTGCCGGGACTCAGCTCTACCTTCACTCAGGAGCGGCTGGCCGACGAGGGGCTGGATCACCTGCGCTTCGAGCATCTGCCGAAACCGCGCCGCGCCAAGCCGGGTCGCCGGGTCACCCAGCTCCACTACGCCCGCGCTGGCATCGTCACTCCCGAGATGGAATTTATCGCCATTCGCGAAAACATGGGGCGTGAGCGGGTGCGCTCCGAACTGTTGCGTACCCAGCATCCGGGCCGCGATTTTGGTGCCCGTTTGCCCCAGAACATTACCCCCGAATTCGTGCGCGATGAGGTGGCCGCTGGTCGCGCCATTATCCCCAGCAACATCAACCACCCGGAAGCGGAGCCGATGATCATCGGCCGCAATTTCCTGGTGAAGATCAACGCCAATATCGGTAACTCGGCGGTCACCTCCAGCATCGAAGAGGAGGTGGAGAAGCTGGTCTGGTCCACCCGCTGGGGCGCCGACACCGTCATGGATCTCTCCACCGGCCGCTATATCCACGAGACCCGCGAGTGGATCCTGCGCAACAGCCCGGTGCCCATCGGTACCGTGCCCATCTATCAGGCGCTGGAGAAGACCAACGGCATCGCCGAAGACCTCACCTGGGAGCTGTTCCGCGATACCCTGCTGGAGCAGGCCGAGCAGGGGGTGGACTACTTCACCATCCACGCCGGCGTCCTGCTGCGCTTCGTGCCGATGACCGCCAAGCGACTCACCGGCATCGTCTCGCGCGGCGGCAGTATCATGGCCAAGTGGTGCCTCTCCCACCATAAAGAGAACTTCCTCTACCAGCACTTCCGCGAAATCTGCGAGATCTGCGCCGCCTATGACGTGGCCCTGTCGCTGGGCGACGGTCTGCGTCCGGGCTCCGTCTATGACGCCAACGACGAGGCCCAGTTTGCCGAGCTGCGGACTCTTGGCGAGCTGACCAAAATCGCGTGGGAGTACGACGTGCAGGTGATGATCGAGGGGCCTGGTCATGTGCCGATGCACATGATCGAGCGCAACATGACCGAGCAGCTGGAGCACTGCCACGAGGCACCGTTCTATACGCTGGGCCCGCTCACCACCGATATCGCGCCGGGTTACGATCACTTCACCTCCGGCATCGGTGCCGCGCTCATCGGCTGGTACGGCTGCGCCATGCTCTGCTACGTGACCCCCAAGGAACACCTGGGGCTGCCCAACAAGGAGGATGTGAAGCAGGGGCTTATCACCTACAAGATCGCCGCTCACGCCGCCGATCTGGCCAAGGGTCACCCGGGGGCCCAGATCCGCGACAACGCCATGTCCAAGGCACGCTTCGAGTTCCGCTGGGAGGATCAGTTCAATCTGGCCCTCGACCCCGACACCGCCCGTGCCTACCACGACGAAACCCTGCCGCAGGAGTCCGGCAAGGTGGCTCACTTCTGCTCCATGTGCGGGCCCAAGTTCTGCTCCATGAAGATCACCCAGGACGTGCGTGACTACGCGGCGAAGCTGGAAGCCGTGGAGATCAAGCTGGTCGGCATGGATGGCCAGCAGGAGCAGGTAGTGGCTCAGGTGGAGAGCGGCATGGCCCGCATGGCTGAGACCTTCAAGGAGACCGGTGGCGAGATCTACCATCAGGCGGCGGCACTCAAACAGGCCGCAGGGGAGGAGGCGTGAGCAGCGCAAGCGGGGCTGTCAGCCCCGCCGACTTGTCGCCCGTGACCGACTCGCTGCCTGTGGTCTGGACCATCGCCGGTTCCGACTCCGGCGGCGGTGCCGGCATTCAGGCCGACTTGCACACATTGCACGACCTCGGCGTGCACGGCTGCTCGGTCATCTCCGCCATTACCGCCCAGAACTCGGTGGCGGTGAAGATGGTCGACCCCGTGCTGATGCAGACCTTCACCGCCCAGATCGACGCCCTTGGCGTCGATCTGCCGCCCGCCGCCATCAAGATCGGCCTGCTGCCGACCCGGCTCCATGTGGAGGTGCTGGCCCGCCGACTGGCGGCCATCGAGGCCCCCTTTGTGGTCTACGATCCGGTGGCCATCGCCAGCACCGGCACCCCGATGGCGGAGCCCAATATGCTGGAGGCGGTGCGCGAGCAGCTGTTGCCACGTCTGTCGCTCATCACCCCCAACGGCCCCGAGCTGGAAGCCCTGACCGGACTGCCGGTCAGCAGTCCCGAACTGGTGCGCCTCGCCGCCCGCCGTCTGCGTGAACTCGGCGCCCGCGCCGTGCTGGTCAAGGGCGGCCATCTGGAGTGGAGCGGCGATCTCTGCCTCGACTACTACCAGGATGAGCAACGTGAATTTTGGCTCGCCGCGCCGCGCCTCGATACCCGCCACGGCCATGGCACCGGCTGCTGTTACGCCAGCGCCATCGCCGCCGTGGTGGCGCAGGATTATCCGGTAGAGGATGCCATCACCCTCGCTCGTGCCTACCTGCAACAGGGCTTGGCGGCGGCGCAGGGAGTGGGGGCAGGCCCAGGGCCCATCGCCCATCTCGGCTGGCCAACCGATCTTGCCCACTTCCCCCGTGCCGTGCTGGCGGGATCACCGCTCGACCGTCGTTTCGGGCTTTATGAGACAAGCAGCGCCCGCCTGCCGCAGGGCCCCTTCGCGCCGACCGAACACAACCTCGGCCTCTATCCTGTGGTGGATTCGGTCAAGTGGCTGCGCCGCCTGCTGGGGCAGGGGGTCAAGACCATCCAGCTGCGGATCAAGAATCTGCCCGCCACTCAGGTGGCACCGGCCATTCGCGATGCGGTTGAGCTTGGTCGCCGCCATGGGGCGCGGCTCTTTATCAACGACTACTGGCAGCAGGCCATCGAGGCGGGCGCCTGGGGCGTGCATCTGGGGCAGGAGGATATGGAGACCGCCGATCTCGCCGCCATTCAGGCCGCCGGGCTGCGCCTTGGCATCTCTACCCACGGCTACTTCGAGCTGATGCGGGCCCGCGAGCTGGCCCCCTCCTATATGGCGCTGGGTCATATCTTCCCGACCAACACCAAGGCGATGCCTTCGCGCCCGCAGGGGCTGGTGCGGCTGCATCGCTACCGCGCCCTGATGTGCGATTGGCCGACGGTGGCCATCGGCGGCATCAACGAGGAGCGGGTGGCGGCGGTCAAGGCAAGCGGGGTCGGCAGTATCGCGCTGGTCTCGGCCATCACTGCCAGCGACGACTGGCAGGGGGCGACCGAGCGGCTACTCGTGGCCGTGGGGGCGGGGGATGAGCCACGCTCGGCCACCGTTATACAGGAGGCTGAACATGCGCTCTGATGCCGCTTCTCTTAGTGACAAAGAGTATCTGCGATACGGCCGCCAGCTGATGCTGGCGGAAGTGGGTGAAGAAGGGCAGGCACGGCTGAAAGATAAGTCCGTGCTGATCGTCGGCTTGGGCGGGCTCGGTTCGCCGCTTGCCCTCTATCTGGCCGGGGCCGGGGTGGGCACCTTGTGGCTGGCCGATGGCGATACGGTCGATTCCAGCAACTTGCCGCGCCAGACCCTGTTCGATAGCGAGGCGGTCAACCACTCCAAGGCGGAGCTGGCCCGCGAGCGGTTGGCGGCCCACAACCCGCTGGTGGAGCTGATCGCCATCAACCAGCGGCTCGATGCCGCCAGCCTGCCGGAGTTTGTGGCCGAGGTAGATCTGGTGATCGACTGCTGCGACAACCTCGCCACCCGCCAGGCCATCAACGCCGCCTGCGTGGCTCAGGGCAAGCCCTGGATCTCCGCCGCCGCAGTGGGTTGGCAGGGGCAGCTGATGGCGCGCACCAGCAGTGAGCACGCCTGCTACGCCTGCCTATATCCGCTGGATACCAAGGTGAGCCAGCGCTGCGAGACCAGCGGCGTCACCGGCCCTCTGGTGGGGGTGATGGGCTCTTTGCAGGCGCTGGAGGCATTGAAACTGCTGCTCGGGATGGCAAGCCCGGTCGCTGGCACATTGCGCCGCTTCGATGCTTTGACCCATCAGTGGCAGACCCTCACTCTGGCTCCCGACCCCGATTGCCCGGTCTGCGGGCAGCGCCGATGCCCGACACACGATAAGGAGATCACCCCATGACCCTCACCATTCGACTCAACGATAAAGCCCAGCCGCTGGCGGCAGGGCAGAGCGTGGCCGACCTACTGGCGGCGCAAGACGTTAATCCACAGGGGGTGGCGGTGGCCCTTAATGGCGCCGTGTTGCCCCGAGGCCGCTGGGCCGAGACCCGTCTCAATGACGGGGACGAACTCCACCTCTTTACCGCCATAGCGGGAGGCTGATCCATGATGCTTGCGTTCCCATCTTCGAGCGTTCTGCCTTGCGGTAGAACTTCATCTCTTCTTATCGCAGTGGCAGGAGGCTGACATGCTCAAGATTGCCGATCACACCTTCTCTTCGCGCCTCTTTACCGGCACCGGCAAGTTTGCCCGCCCGGATCTGATGGCCGCCGCCATCGAGGCGAGTGGCTCCCAGCTGGTCACCATGGCTATCAAGCGGCTCGAACCGGGCAAGGCCCACGACGATATCCTGAGCCCCTTGCTGCAACTCGGGGTCAAGCTGCTGCCCAACACCTCAGGTGCCAAGACCGCCGCCGAGGCGGTGTTTGCCGCCCACCTGGCCCGCGAGGCGCTGGGGACGAACTGGTTGAAGCTGGAGATCCACCCCGATCCGCGCTATCTGCTGCCCGATCCCATCGAGACACTGAAAGCCGCCGAGCAGCTGGTGAAGGAGGGCTTTGTGGTGCTGCCCTACTGTGGCGCCGACCCTGTGTTGTGCAAACGGCTGGAAGAGGTGGGCTGCGCCGCCGTGATGCCGCTCGGCGCGCCCATCGGTTCCAATCAGGGGCTGGTGACCCGGGAGTTTCTCTCCATCATCGTCGAGCAGGCCAATGTGCCTGTGGTGGTGGATGCGGGGATCGGTGCGCCGAGCCACGCGGCGGCCGCCTTTGAGCTGGGCGCCGATGCCGTGCTGGTCAACACCGCCATCGCGGTGAGCGGCGACCCGGTCGCCATGGGCCGCGCCTTTGCACTGGCCTGCACTGCAGGGCGCAGCGCCTATGAGGCAGGCCTTGGCACGCGCGCCCAGCAGGCCCAAGCCTCCAGCCCGCTCACCGATTTTCTGGGGGCGTTATGAGTCATGATGCTGGCGCGGGACAAGAGCCAATCGCCACGCCCTCTTTATCGGTTTCACCCGAGGCTGATGTGTTTAGCTCCCCTCTCGGCTCTTCACAAAATAAGGGAGAGGGGCTGGGGGTGAGGGCTAAGGAGCCTACCTTTCTCGACCGATGGCAGGAGCTTGACTGGGACGATATCGGCATGCAGATCCGCGCCAAAACTGCCGCCGATGTAGAGCGGGCGCTGGGTTCACCCCGCCGCACACTGGCCGATTTTATGGCGCTGATCTCCCCAGCCGCCGAAGCCTATCTGCCGCAGATGGCGGCCGAGGCCGAGCGGCTGACCCGCCAGCGCTTTGGCAACACCATCGGCTTCTATGTGCCGCTCTATCTGTCGAACCTCTGCGCCAACGACTGCACCTACTGCGGCTTTTCCATGAGCAACCGCCTCAAGCGCAAGACCCTGAATGCAGAGGAGATTGAGCGCGAGTGTTTGGCCATCAAGGCGCGCGGTTTTGACAGCGTGCTGCTGGTGACCGGCGAGCATGAACACAAGGTGGGGCTCGCCTATTTTCGCGAGGTGATGCCCATCATCCGCCGCCACTTCAGCACGGTGGGGATGGAGGTGCAGCCGCTCTCGCAGGCCGAATATGCCGAGCTGAAAACCCTCGGCCTCGACGCCGTCATGGTCTATCAGGAGACCTACCACGCCCCCACCTACGCCCGCCACCATCTGCGCGGCAACAAGCGGGACATCGCATGGCGCCTCGCCACGCCGGATCGGCTCGGCCGCGCCGGTATCGACAAAATCGGCTTGGGGGCGCTGATCGGTCTCTCCTCGGACTGGCGCGCCGACAGCTACTTTGTCGCCGAGCATCTGAGCTGGCTTGAGCGCCACCACTGGCAGAGCCGCTACTCGCTCTCCTTCCCGCGCCTGCGCCCCTGCACCGGTGGGCTTGAGCCTGCCGTGGTCATGTCGGATCGCCAATTGGCCCAGCTTATCTGCGCCTGGCGCCTCTTCTCGCCCACGCTGGATTTGTCGCTCTCCACCCGCGAGTCGGCTACGTTTCGCAACGGCGCGGTGCGCCTTGGCATCACCCAGATGTCGGCCGAATCGCGCACCCAGCCGGGTGGCTATGCCGAAGGGGATAAAGAGGAGCTGGAGCAGTTCGCCATCCACGACGACCGCCCGGTGGGGGAAGTGGCCGCCGCCGTGCGGCAGGCGGGGTTGCAGCCGGTGTTCAAGGACTGGGAACCCTTCTTGGGTCGTTAACGACGTTTACACCTGTGGTAACAGACAGCGGCAAGCAGATCGGAGGGGCAGATCCCCGCCACTGCTTGCCGCTTTGTTTTGTTTGCTCCAACAGGATTGTTTCGTTGGTGCGACGATGATTCTTGATATCGTTTCGCCAGTGCAAAAATCGTGGCTGCTGGTTAGATCTGTAAATTGGGCATTGCGCCTATCTGCAATGCCCGCTTGAAAGATATATTTTTAACTCGCTGTAAAAGGTCAGGCTTCGTTACGCGAAACTTGGTATGATGGAGTGCTCGTAGTTATTTGTCTGATTGAGTTTTATCTTTATAATTTGATTTTTCGGCAGTTAATTGCTCCACCCTTTGGTTAATAAATATGTATATGTTTGATGCAAACATTCCGACAAGTACTGCAATTAATACCATTGAGTAAAACTCAGTGCTTATATCATGAGCTTGATTGATAGGAAGTGATTCTGGAATAGAGTATTTCTTTTCTACATATGGGGTTAGCAATGATATGAATAATTTGCTTTTTATCCCTAGCCAAGAAAATGATGCCATAAGTCCTGAAGAAACAATTAACTTATAGCTTTGAATTATTTCTAACCCAGCAAGAAGAACTCTTGCAATAGCACCAAGTCCTCCAAATATAAATGGTATGAAAAGCAAAATTATTGCATTATATGTTTCTGTCATGACACCAATCGTATCTGACTTCAATATGAATATGTTTGAATTGTTCTGGATAGTAAGATAAATAGCAGTATAAAAAATGGTGCCTATAAGGATTAGGACATAAAAAATGGATAGGCGCTTTAACGTATATGCACTTGTCAACGTATGTAGACTAGATGAAATATTTGATGTTTTTATATTAGAAGTTTGCTTGCTATCTACGTGTTCTTGATTATTTTCCATTATAATTCCAATTTTCTACACTTTAGGTTATTTATAAATCTTCTGTTGCCATATAGGTGTGGCGAAACTTACTGCTGAGGTTTTTTACGGCTATCAATCTCTTTGGATACGCGTGCTTGCTGGATGGAAAAAAGTTTTCCTGGCAACTTCAATGAGTAAATGAAAGCTATCGATGAAAAAAATAATATAGAATGCTCCATGAAAACTTTGGCTGTAATGACATATTCATGTATATCCATTCCAAACGGCGTTATTTTATTTACAATATCAAAGCCATCAATGAAAACAAGCTTGTAAATAAATATTAGCAATAATGTTATGAAATATGCGTGCAGTAGGTTTTTGGTACTATTAAGGCTTCTAAATGTGTTTTTTGAAGCATGTTCAGCAATTCTCCATGAGCCAGTTGGTAGAGATGACGGGTCACCAATTAAAGCAATCACCCCAATTAGAAAACCCGCCAGTATAGAATAAATGTTTACTAGAACATCTAATGAAGAGCCCTTAACTAAAGGCTGGAGAAAATAAGAAAAAAGACTACTCACTACAATGCTTAGTAGTAAGAAAAAAGTCTTTTTAGTATATTTTCGCCACATAACAATTAATGCTCCAATATTTTCTCTCGGTCATATTTTATTAGGATTTCAACAAGTTTGTTCCACATTTCATCTCTATCTACAGATTTTCCATGTGCCCGAACTAAAACTTTATTACGCAGAACAATCTCATCATGCGTGATTTTCTTATCACTTTTTGTGATAATAGTATATCCAGAAAGTTCTGTATCGACTAGAGATACAGCTGCATCTTTAAGTCTATCTGCCCCCAAGATAGAGCTCTCAGATTTTATTTTACCATTGTGAGTAATGGTTATTCTAGGGAAAGTGCGAACAAGTATCCCACGAACAAAAAATGAAAATTTTAGTCATTTAATATCAATGGGTTACCAGTAAATGCTCTCGTGCCATATGACTTATTCGCACCTTCCCTAGTATTAAGATTTTCGCTATCCAATATAGCTCGCGGGTCATCATCATCCTTTAATGAGTCTAGCATCGATTCAGCCATTTTCTTAAATCGAGATGCCACACCATCAACTTTATAATCAGGTCTCATCCTCTTTATATAGTCAAATGAGGCAAGGTAAGCACTTGCATTAATCAAAATGCTTTTTACACCATCACATTTAATAGTGTTAATGGTGTTGATATCTGCAATTTGCTGGATGTCCAAACGTAAAGATTCATCCTTGAAACCGGCTTTGCTTATCAGGTTTTTAATAAAGTCAGTTATTTTTGAGTGTCTGAAAGAGTCTGTTGGACTGAGTATCACATGATCTCCATACAAACAAATAAAACCTTCGCCATCAAGATATTCTTGATGTAAGGGGGCATCATGGATATCTACATTCATTTCAGCATCATAATCTGATGGTTGAGGAATTGTGTTTGCTGCAGCTCCCTCTTCATAAAGGCCGATAGATAATAGAGTGCAATTCACATTGCCTTTCATCAAGGGTGCAGAAATTATACGATGTTTCATACCAACGCTATTTTTATTATTTCCAGCAATGAATGTTCTGTTTGCTGATAGAGGTAAGCGTTGCCATGAGTTATTAACCATATGCTCTAGAGTGTGCTGAATAACATAACCATCAGGGCACATATAACTAGCTCTGAGGTAATATATTGTACGATTTCTTTTTTCTGATATTTTTTTAGCCATTAACGCAATCCTAAACTTAAGAAAACTGCTGGAATCCCTCTCATAACTGATGACAAGTGTACAGTTTAATAGGTTTTGCATGAAGCCTTTTTGCTCAGTTATGTGAGCGATCATTTATATTTATGGACTGACTCACTAGGCTGTGATAGCGGCTTGCCAGCCTACACTATCATAATCAGAACAACCTATAGCGCTAATCAATTTCCTATTTCGTCTCTTTCTCCATCTATCGGGGGTAATCTGACCTGAGGATGCTTATCTTTACCTGTGAATTCTATTGCTAATGTAAAAATATGACTTTTCCACATTTAACCAATGAGCAAATCACGATGGACGATTTTCCTGAAATTGACATGCAAATTATGCATTATGTCTGATTCTCAGATTGCAGAGAATAATTGTCAGCTTTTCTGGCTCAGAGTTGCTTGAGGTGCTCGGTTAGTGAAAAGGGCAGAGCAAATTCCTTCATCCCAGCCAATCTATCCAGCTCTGCTTGGCCGACTTGCTGCAACTGAGTTTGCTGGGCGGGAGTGAGCGTGGTGGTTCTCGCCTTGATCAGGGTGTCGAGAAAACTGCGGTCTCCCTCAACCGCCTGATGAAACGCCTTGATCGCCAGTGCATCCACTTCTGCTGCCGTGCAGCGCTCCATGCTTTTCTCATGCAAATAGATCAGAACAGTCGCTTGCTGTGCTTTCTCCAGTGACCAGAAGGGGTCGCTTTTCGCGGGCAGTATGGCGCTGTGTTGTGACTTGAGCGCTTCGCACCGCTCAAATGCCGGATCCAGATCGTGTAGTGACAGGGCAAAGGCGCTGGAGCTGGTTGCAAGCAGCGCAAAGAGCAAGGCAAGGCGTCTGTAGAAGGAGAGACTCCTGCTACCCGGCGCCTTGTCTATTGCAGGGCTGTTGCGGCTGCTCATCGGCTTATGACTGCTTTTTCAGAAAGTAACTGATATGCCCCGGCGGCATATCGGGCAGCTGGCCAAAGACTTCGTAACCCTGCTTCTGGTAGAAGGGGAGGGCCTGAAAACTGGTGGTTTCCAGATGGTAGTTGCTGATGCCCTTGCTTTGGGCGTATTGCTCCATGGCGCCGAGCAGGCGGCCACCCCAGCCATCGCGGCGGATGCTTTCGTCGATCCAGAGCCAGTCGACGTGCAGCCAGCCCCACTTGATGTCGGCGATGATGCCGCCGTGTACCTTGCCCTCTTTATCCTTGATAAAGCTGGCGATCCGCTCGCGCCGAAGTTCGTACAGTTGAGGGCCTGCCTGGCTTACGTTGTAGCCCGTCAGGCCAATGCGCAGCGCTTCAACATCATCGTCCTGAGGCGGTTGGGGTGGGGTGAGTTGCATAGTGCTTCCTGCTTGATGGTGGTTGTCTCTAACGGGTTGCCGCTTCCAGCGCGGCTATCTCGCCGCCGCTTATCAACGGCAGGTTGCGGCTGATCTGCTCCACCGGCCAGTCCCACCAGGCGATGGCGTTGAGACGGGCGATGGTGTCGTCGTCGAAGCGGTAGCGGATCACCTTGGCGGGGTTGCCGCCGACCACGGTATAGGCGGGCACATCGCCGGTGACCACGGAGCGGGCGGCGATGATGGCACCGTTGCCGACTTTTACTCCCGGCATGATCAGGGCGTCATAGCCAATCCAGACATCGTTGCCGATCACGGTATCCCCCTTGTAGGGGAGGCTGCCCGGGGCGGGTGCGGCATGCTCCCAGCCGTTGCCGAAGATAAAGAAGGGATAGGTGGAGAAGCCGGAGGTCTGGTGGTTGGCGCCGTTCATGATGAACTTCACCCCGCGGGCGATGGCGCAGAACTTGCCGATGATCAGCTTGTCGCCGATGAAGGGGAAGTGGTAGAGGACGTTGCGCTCGAAGCCCGCCGAATCCTCCGGGTCGTCGTAATAGGTGTAGTCACCCACTTCGATATTGGGCCCCTTGATGGTGTTCTTGATAAAGCACACCTGGGGGAAGCCGTTCATGGGGTGGGGATTGGCGGGATCGGGTCCGTGCATCTGTTCTCCTTGGATGGGCCGGGCTAGAGTGCCGGGAAGTAGCAGGCGCTCATGTCGATGGGGTGATCGGGGCAATTGGGTAGATAGAATTGCCAGCCCGCATCGGAGAAAGCGCGCAGTTCGGTTTCGACAAACTTGATGGCGAGGCTCAGGGCCTGCAGGCTGTCGATGCCGTAGATAAAGGTCTTGTCGCTCAGCCCCGCCAGCTTCACCTTGCAACGCCAGTCACCGCTGGCGGACTTGGGATCCGGCTCGGGGGCCTTGATGGCGATCTTGAGGGTGAGCTGTTCCCCTTCGGTGCTGATGGCGTCGAAGCGGGCGGTAACGATGGCATTCTTCATCCTGCAACTCCTTGTGCGATTCCCCTCCTGCGGCATCGGGCTGCGTCTCCATGGAGGGATAAAAATGGGGGCGAGCCAAAGGAGCCTAAACGAAGCCTCTTTTTGAAACAATGGGATATGGGGGGATCCCGGTGGTTTGCGTGTTGCGACGGGCTGTTTCACCACGCGGGGTACACTTGCTGTAAAGGATTGTTGGCTACCGCTGCAAATCTATCTCTTATGCTGATTGCTGGTGGATCATCGGGTTGGGGCACAATATACGGCCCCTGTTGGCCGCTGAAGTACAGGAGCATCTATGACACTGTCGGTATTGCAGCTTTACGAGGTGATGGCCCAGTTGCCCGACCCGGTCTTTATCCTGAGTGAAGATGGTTATTACGTTGAATACATAGGAGGCATGGAGCAGCAATCCTATCAGGACGGCAATCCGCTGGCAGGGAAGCAGTTGCGGGATGTGCTGCCGGAGACGATGGCGCTCTGGGTGATGGCGCAGGTCGCGCTGGCGCTGGATAGCGGCCAGGTTCAGGTGGTCGAGTACGATCTGGCGGCCAGCGAGGTGGGTGGCATTGATGCCGGTGTCGGGCCACAAGGGATGCAGCGCTTTGAGGGCAAGATTGCTCCTCTGCCCTCCCTCTATGACGGCAAGCGGGCGGTAGCCTGGGTGACCCGCAATATTACCCGCCAGTACGAGTTGCAGCAGCGATTGCTGCGTCAGAGTGAAACCGACCAGCTGACCGGCCTCTACAACCGCCGTTTCTTCTTCGAGCACTGCCAGCCGTTGCGGGCAGGAGATGCGCCCTGCGGTCTTATCATGCTCGACATCGATCACTTCAAGCAGATCAACGATCGTTACGGCCACCAGCAGGGAGATCGGGCCTTGCTGCGCTTCAGTAGTTGTATCGATGCCCTGTTGCGGGCGGATGACCTCTTTGTGCGCAGTGGTGGCGAGGAGTTTCTGATCCTGCTGCCGCGGATCGATGAAGCCGGTTTGCAGCAGATGGCGGAGCAGATCCGTGCCGCTGTCGAAGCATTGCCTGCCGATCCGGTCGCCATCACGGTCAGTCTGGGCACAACCCTGGTGCAGCCGGAGGAGGAGATCAATCAGGCGCTGGCCCGGGCCGACGAGTGGCTCTATCGAGCCAAGCGGGCAGGCCGCAACCGGGTAGCACACTGCCCGGCAGGTTGAGAGTGTCTATCCGGTCGCATGGCGGAAATAGCTCGTTCTTTTACTCTAAATAAGTTGACTGACATCACTGTCAATTAGTAGAAAAGTTGGCCGTATTATTTAACTCATATTCCATAGCTTAAGGTGTTAATATTATCGGCCTGATCGCTGGTCTTATTTATGTTGTTGGGCAACAGCATGAGGTTTTATCGGTATGTTATCAAACAGGCGTGAATCTGGTTTTGGGTGACGAATGTGATACATCCTGTTGTCTTTTGAAACATTCCGATTCAAACAGTCATGAATTATTAACCTTGACCCGGATTGCGATTTCAACGATGGTAGCGTGGCATCTCCGTTTCTCTCCGGTGGCCCTGTTGGTCGCTGGCGGATTTGCTTTTTCTGCACCTGCGGCCAAATGCCGCCTGATATTGCCAGCCTGTTATTCGGGCCAATAAAAATAATGATGACAGATTAATAAGGTATATATTGCAATGAGTGTTTCTATTGCTGAAAAGAGTAACCCGGTTTCAAAATTGAAATGGGAGAAAAGTGATTCGGTATGGACCATGGGCTTATATGCCACTGCGGTCGGTGCCGGTACGTTATTTCTCCCTATTACGGTTGGCAGTAATTCGCCGGTTATTTTATTGTTTATTTTGCTGCTCGCATTTCCGCTCTCTTATTATTCCCATCGGGCGTTGAGCCGCTTTGTGCTCTCCAGCTCCCACAAGGAGGGGGATATCACCCATGTGGTGGAGGAGCACTTCGGTGCCAAGGCGGGCAAGCTGCTGATGCTGGTCTATCTGATGGCTTTCTACCCCATCATTCTGGTCTACAGCATCTCCATCACCAACGCGATCCAGAGCTTCGTGGTTCACCAGCTGGGGGATGCCGAGCTGCCGCGCGGCTTGCTGGTGCTGGGGGTGATGCTGGGCCTGCATCTGGTGCTGCTGGCCGGCAAACAGATCGTGGTGTCGGCCATCAGCGTGCTGGCGCTGCCCATGGTCGCCTTTCTGATTGGCCTCTCCATCTATTTGCTGCCCCAGTGGAGCCTCTCCTATTTCAGCGAGAGTCAGCCAGTGGAGTGGCGTGATCCGGCGTTCTGGAAATCCCTCTGGCTGATCGTGCCGGTGATGGTGTTCTCCTTCAGCCATGCGCCCATTATCTCCTCCTTCAGCGCGGCGCAGAAAAAGCGCTGTCAGGAGAGTGCCGACCTGCGTGCCAAGCGGATCATCAAGTGCAGCAGCATGCTGATTTGCGGCAGCGTGCTCTTTTTCGTGGTGAGCTGCGTGATGAGTCTGAGTCAGGCCGAGATGGCGCTGGCCCGCACCGACAATATCTCGGTGCTGTCGGCGCTGGCGAACAAGTTCTCCAATCCGCTGATCGCCTATGTGGGGCCGCTCATCGCCATTCTGGCCATGTCCAAATCCTTCCTCGGCACCTCCATGGGGGTGAGCGAGGGGACGGTGAGCATGGTGAGCGGTGCCTGTCAGGGGCTGGGGCTCTCCCTCAAGGAGTCAACCATCGCCCGGGTGTCATCGGTGATCCTGTTTATGGTGACCGCCGTCATCACCTATCTGAACCCCAATGTGCTCGACATCATCGAGCGCGTCAGTGGCCCGCTGATCGCGGTGATCCTGTTTCTGCTGCCGGCCTGCTCCATCTATCGCTTGCCCGCACTCAAGCGTTATCGCGGGCCGAGTACCATTTTTGTGTTGGTGATGGGGCTGCTTGCCATCTCGGCCCTTATCTACGATCTGCTTTGACCGGGCGGTATCCCGCACAAATCAAAAAGGGCGACCATATGGTCGCCCTTTTTCTGTGCATCGGGGTTAGCCGAGCAGGCCGCTGGCGCTCTGGCCCGCCATCAGCAAGCCGATGGCCAGCACGCTGAACCAGACCAGGGTTGCGCTTACCAGCAGATAGCCGCTGGCGACGAACAGACCGTCCCGCTGCAACATGCCGGTGGCCAGCAGCAGGATGGCCCAGGCAGGCATGGCGTTGGTGAACGGGATGGCGCCCAGGGGCAGCATCAGCAGCAGGGCGGCCAGCATGATCAGCAGGCCGTTGCAGCGGTTGACCGTGTTGCTGCCGGTCAGAACCAGCAGGCGCGGGCGGATAACGCGATCGACCCGGGCCAGCAGATCCGCCCCCTTGTGCAGGGTCGGCTTGAGCTGGTCGGCGGCGAAGCGGCGCTCCATCAGCATGGCGGGCAGCCAGGGCACCCGATTGAGGGTGATGCCGATACCGATAAAGAGGATCAGCAGGCCAAACGGGGTGCTGACGCCGGGGATGGAGACCGGCAGCAGAAAGGGGACGGTGAGCAGCACGCAAAACAGCAGCATCCCCTGCTCACCCACCAGCGCGAGCATCTGGCGCAGGCTGATGTGGCTCTCATCGATGGCATGCGCGGTGGCCCGCAGGGTATCCGCGAGGGTAGTTTTGGGGTCGTTGAGTTGCGCGGCAACCATTCCCTGATGTCCTTCTGAGTGGTGATAACGGGCCCCGATGACCCGATTTGGCGCCAGCATACGTGGCAGAGGTTAACCGTCGATGAATGGTGGCGGGGAGTACGGCAAGGCCACAATGGTACTGCTTTGCCGCGCCATCGATGAGTGTGATCCTCCCCATGAAAGTGATCCGGTACAGCCGCCGTTTAGGATGGGCGCAGGACGCCTCTGGTATGCTTTCTGCACAATCACACAGGGAGCAGGGGATGATGATGAAGAGAGCCGGGATAGTGATGATGGGGCTGTTGCTGCCACTGGGGCAGGCCTGGAGTAGCGAGGCCGCGACCACATCCGGTTGGCAGGTGACGCCATTTTTCGGCTACAGCTCAGCCATCGACTTCGAGAAGAGTGACGATGTGGTGCAGCCGGTGCCGCTTTCTGCATCGTTTGATTCTCTGCAGGGACAGGGCTCCGGCAGCTGGGGCCTCTTTATCAGCAAGGAGGTGGATGATCCCGGCATGATTGAGCTGCTCTACAGCCATCAGTCCACCACCCTCTCTCCCGACCAGCCGGATCGCCTGACGGTGGATACTTTGCACTTTGCCGGTGCGCTGACCCTCTCTGACAACCTGATGGCGCCCTACATCGGCGCCGGGATCGGGGTGACCCGCTTTGCCGCCTACGACAGCGAGGTGACCCCTTCCATGTCGCTGGCGCTCGGGGTGCAACCGCGCCTCGCCGAGCATCTGGCGCTGCGGGCCGAGGTGCGCGGTTATGGCTCGCTGGTCAACGACAACAACCAGTTTCTCTGCAACCCGGAGCAGTGCGTGTTCAAGGTGCGCGGGGAGCTTGTAACCCAGTGGCAGGCCAATATCGGTCTTACCTTCCGCTTTTAGGCGAGGGGATGTTCCCCATAAAACAGGGGCCATTGGGCCCCTGTCTCAGCAGCAATGTTCCGCCGTGATCGGCAATCAATCGGTAGCTCTTCACGCCTCTTTATTAGTCGGCGTCGCCCATACCGCGCAGTTTCTGCCCGCCTCCTTGGCGCCATAAAGCGCCTGATCCACCCGTTTGAACAGCGAGACTGCCGGTTCCCTGGGCTCTCGGACTCCCACTCCCAGGCTGACCGTCATGGTATGGGCCGGGTCGGGGGCTATGGTGCGGGTCGCATTGAGCAGGGTGTTGGCCAGTTGCTGCAGCTCGGCTTCGTGGGCGACGGGCAGCAGCAGGGCAAACTCTTCACCCCCGACACGGGCCGCCAGCGCACCCGGCGGGCAGTGCTGTTGTAACAGCTCGCCAAACTGCTGCAACACCCGATCCCCGATATCGTGGCCGTAGTTGTCATTGATCCGCTTGAAGTGATCCAGATCCAGCAGGATGAGGGCGTGGCAAATCCCCTGTTCCAGAAACAGCTGCTGATGAAAGTAGCGCCGGTTTGGCAGCCGGGTCAGATCGTCGAACAGCGCCTGCTGTCTGAGCTGGGTATTGATATGGAAGAGGTGGTGCATGGTGCTCAGGATGCCGATGCTGCTGAGCAGGATGCCGCTGGAGCGCAGCAGATCCTCGGCATAGATGGCGAGCCAGAGTGGCTGCGCCACCAGCTCATCCATGATGTCGGCGGTGGCCCCCATGATCCACAACATCAGACCGCAGGAGAGCATGCGGTAGGTGTGGGTGGGCAGGTGGGCACACTGCACCACCCAGAACAGGAACAGCATGGTGAGCCAGTTGATCACCTCGAAGCCAAAGCTGACGGCGTAAAAGCGCTCGTAGGGGAAGTGGGGCAGCAGCAACAGATGAAGGGCCATGATGGCCAGCATCACTATCCCCAGCAGCGCGATGTGGGCGCGATGCTCCCGGTCGAGGTGACGGTAGTGGGAGAGGCTGATGTCGAGACGATCGAACTGCATGGTGTTCCTCGGATTGGGCCTGCCATCAGCTTGCAAACAAGGGGCTGTGTAATGGCATGCCGTGGTCGGATAACAGGAAACGGCTGGTCTGTCAGTGTAAACGAGCGGGCCCGCAGCACGCGATATCGATGACGTCAGCTTGTGGGCTGGCTCAGGGTTTGCGCACTTCTGGTGCGCGACGTATCGCCTGCCCTGTGACAGGGCGACCCTGGGCAGGTTAGCGCAGCTCATGCGCCAAATTGGTGCGTTGATGATGTGTGTTCTTATTAATTACATGATTTAAAAGGATTTAAATTTGTGGCCCGCTTTATGCTTTTTACATGTCAGACGGTCTCTTGCGCTCATCGGCGGCAGATGCAGTGATGAGGAAGTGGCAAGAGACATCCCCGTGCCGGGCGCGGGTGTGATTCTGGCGGGTTGCAGCAACACCTTGCGATTCGCCACAGATTCAATCAGGGAAACGGAGCCGGTCTTGTACCGGTACGACAGGGAAGGAGAGTGCTCTATGGTCAAAAAATGGATGATGGCGGGTCTGACGATGTTGCCTGCCTTGCTGGTTACCCCAAGTTGGGCCGAAGAGGTCGCTCAGGTACAGGCGGCGGTGGCTCCGGTTGCCGCCATGACAATCAACAAGGGTGACAACACCTGGATGCTGCTCTCGGCGGCGCTGGTGATCCTGATGTCGATCCCCGGTCTGGCCCTCTTCTACGGTGGTCTGGTACGGGCCAAAAACATGCTGAGCGTGCTGATGCAGGTCTTTACCCTGTTCTGCCTCATCTGCGTGCTCTGGGTGATCTACGGTTATTCGCTGGCCTTTACCGAGGGGGGCAATTTCTATGGCTCCTTCAGCAAGGTGCTGCTCAAGGGGGTAACCCCTGACTCCATCGCCGCCACCTTCAGCAAGGGTGTCGGGATCAGCGAGCTGATCTATGTGGTGTTCCAGGGGGCCTTTGCCGCCATCACCTGCGGCCTTATCGTGGGGGCGTTCGCCGAGCGTATCAAGTTTGCCGCCGTGCTGCTCTTCTCGGTGATCTGGTTCACCTTCGCCTATATCCCGCTGGCTCATATGGTGTGGTACTGGGCGGGTCCGGATGCCTATACCAGCGCCGAGGCTGCGGCCACAGCGACCGCCACTGCCGGTTATCTGTTCCAGCATGGTGCGCTGGATTTTGCAGGCGGCACAGTGGTGCACATCAACGCTGCCGTGGCGGGTCTGGTGGGTGCCTATCTGGTGGGCAAGCGTCTGGGCTACGGTCGTGATCCCATGACCCCCCACAGCCTGACCATGACCATGATCGGTGCCTCCCTGCTCTGGTTCGGCTGGTTCGGTTTCAACGCGGGCTCCGCGCTGGAAGCCAACGGTATCGCCGCACTCGCCTTTATCAACACCTGGGTAGCGCCGGCTGCGGCAGCTCTCTCATGGACGCTGGCCGAGTGGGTGATGAAGGGACGTCCCTCCCTGCTGGGTGCGGCATCCGGTGCGGTGTCCGGTCTGGTGGTGATCACCCCGGCAGCCGGTTTCGTCGGTGTGGGCGGTGGTCTGGTGATGGGCCTTATCAGTGGTGTGGCCGGTCTGTGGGGCGTCCACGGTCTCAAGCGCCTGCTGGGGGCCGATGACAGCCTGGATGTCTTCGGTCTGCACGGGGTGTGCGGCATTCTCGGCGCCCTGCTGACCGGCGTCTTTGCCAGCCCGGATCTGGGCGGCACCGGAGTGTGGGACTATGTCACCAATCAGGTTGCCGAGGGTTACTCCATCCTTGGACAAGTGAAGATCCAGGCCATCGGGGTTGGCGTGACCATCCTCTGGTCCGGTGCCGTGGCGGCGATTGCCTTCAAGGCGGTCGACATGCTGGTGGGTCTGCGGGTGAACGGCGATGCCGAGCGGGAAGGGCTGGATGTCACCTCCCACGGCGAGAAGGCTTACAGCATGTAATCCCGAATGCCAGACAACAAAAAACCGCCGGGATCGGCGGTTTTTTTATGACACTAAAGCTGCAAAGCCTGAGTTCACACGCTTAGTTCACGACGGCCACGTTGATGCTGCCATTGCCCTGGGTCATGCGTACACGGGCGCCCGGGGTGAAGGTGGGGCTGGCTTTCTGCACGACCACGATGGCTTCGCCGTTCTCTTTCTTGATCTCCAGCTCGACGCCGTCGACCTGATTCATCTTGTTGCCGATGGCGTTGCCTGCCGCTGCACCGGCGATGGCGCCGCCTGCGGCTGCGATGTCGCGTCCGGTGCCGCCACCGACTGTGCTGCCCAGCAGGCCACCGACCACGGCGCCGCCAATGGTGCCAATCAGGGAGTTCTCATCGGCCTGGATCTTCACCGGGCGGGTGGAGATGATGGTGCCGTAGCTGACGGTCTGCACCTGTTTGGCGCGGTCTTTGGTGTAGACATCGCCAGAGTAAACGTCACTGTTGGCGCATCCGGTGATGGTGGTTGCTGCCAGCAGGGCAATAAGGGTCATACGCTTCAACATGGTGGGCCTCCTGGGCTGCACGTAATTTGAACAATCCGGTTGATGAGTGAACTTTACTCCAACCCCGTCACACATGAAATCGGCAAAATGTAACCAATTATGCGTTCTGTAACCGGTTTTGTCCTTGAATCGCAGCTGTACCGGAGAGGGTTTTAACCAGCAGCAGACGGTCTTCTCCGGGGCCGAAATAGTCGGCTATTTCCGCCTGCAATGTGTAACCGAGCCGGTAGTAGAGGCGCTGGGCCGGATTGGCCGGATCGACTGTGAGCCGCAGTTCGCTGATCTGCAGCGCCTGCTGGTTGGCCTCCATCTGGCGCATCATGCGCTCGGCCAGACCAAAACCGCGCGCCTCGGGCAGCACCGCCAGCGAGAGTACCCAGCCTTGCGACCGCTCCTGACCGAATCCCCCCAGTACATACCCCACCAGCTGCCCCTCGTATTCGGCCACCAGCAACAACTCGGGCCACAAATCCATCGCCTGACGGAAGAAGAAGGCGGGATAGACATCTTCGCCAAACACCTTGGCATCGATCTGCCAGATGGCGTGCATATCATTGTGGGTGGCGGTGCGTAGCAGGGGCGGGTTGTGGTGCATCAGGACTCCATCGGCAGCAAACGGATCGGCAACGCCGCTGACCTTGGGGTCAACGGCAGAAAAGGAGTCATAGGGTAGTGGTCATCCCCTGCCGGATGCAAGGGATTGACGGTTATGGCGGCAGGGGGCGGCTCTGGGGCAGTTTGGGCGCTTTGCGCAAGCCGTCGAGCAGGTGGCGGAGGGTGAGCCAGGGGTGGCGCAGCAACATGCGCGGGCCGCTCCACTTCATCACCTGCTGGATCTGTTTGCGCATCGCCGGTGCGTAGCAGTGGATATTGCACTTGGCACAGGTGGGTTTGTGGCCGTGGCCATAACGGCAGCGACGAAGGCGCTGATGGGCGAAATCCCGCAACTGGCGACAGTGGCGGCAATGGGGATCCTGATGATGGTGCTGGCAGTAGAGGCGGATCATGGCGCTGACCGTCTGCTGCTCGCGCATGAGTCTGGGATGGTCACTCGCCTTTTTGCTGGCTGCGGCGTGTGAGCCCCGGGCTGGGCTGGCATGATGACTTTTCATTGCCGCCATTCTCCTGACCTGCTCGCTTTGGGTGTTGATACAGGTCAAAAGGGGGGATAAAAAACAGGGCCCGCAGGCCCTGTGTCATCAGATGAGGCTGGTTGCCTGCTCCAGCCAGGCGAGATCCTCGCCTTCGAGCAGCGGGCTCAGGCGGCGGAACACCTCGACATGGTATTCGTTGATCCAGCGGAATTCGGCCGGGCTCAGCAGGCTGCGGTCGATCAGGCGGGTATCGAACGGCACGTAGGTCAGACGCTCGAAGCCCAGCATCGGCAGCTCGCCAACCTGTTCCAGCTCGGTCACCACTACCAGGTTTTCGCAACGGATGCCGAAGCCATCTTCACGGTAGTAGCCCGGCTCGTTGGAGAGCACCATGCCCGGTTGCAGGGCAACCATGCTCCCTTTCGGCGCGATGCGCTGGGGCCCTTCGTGGACACTCAGGAAGTGGCCGACGCCGTGGCCGGTGCCGTGGTCGTAGTTGTAACCGGCTTGCCACAGCGGCATGCGGGCCAGCACGTCGAGCTGGATACCGGCGGTGCCACGGGGGAAGCGGGCCTGATCCAGCGCGATATGGCCCTGCAGTACCCGGGTAAACATCGCTTTCTGCTCGTCGCTCACCTCACCCACCTTGATGGTGCGGGTGATGTCGGTGGTGCCATCCATATACTGGGCGCCGGAGTCCAGCAGATAGAGGCTGTCCTGGCCAAACGCGCGCGGGGTGCCGTTGGTGTGGTGGTAGTGGCACATGGCGGCGTTGGGGCCGAGCGCGGAAATGGTATCGAAGCTCGGCTCTACGTAGTGCTCCTGCTCGCGGCGGAACGCTTCCACCTGATCGGCCAGGGTGCCTTCATCCACCCCTTCGAACTCGCCGGAGGCGACCAGCCGATCCAGCCAGGCGAGGAAGCGGGTCATGGCCACACCATCGCGCAGGTGAGCGGCGCGCATGCCGGTCAGTTCGATTTCGTTCTTGCATGCTTTCGGCAGCATGGTGGGGTCTTGCCCTGCCACCAGAATGGCGCCCGCCTCTTCCATGACGAGCTGGGTCCAGGCGTTGGCGCTGTCCGGATCGGCCAGCACCTTCTGCTGATCTTCACCGATGCGCTGCAGCACGTCGCCCAGCTTGTCGATGGGGTAGACGGAGACATCTTGGCCAACGTGTTGGGTGAAGGCGAAGCAGTCAATCTTGTCGGTATCGACGAAGAAATCCATGCTGGTGTTGGCGTAGAGCACCGCAAAGCCCAGCACCACCGGCAGCCGGTCGATATCGCGGCCGCGCAGGTTGAGCAGCCAGTTGATGGGCTCGGCCTGGGTCAGCAGCACGGCATCCAGCCCGCGCTTGCGCAGGTCCGCCGCCAGCTGTTCACGTTTGGACTGGCTGGACTGGCCCGCCAGCTCCTCGCTGTAGAGGATGACCGGGCTCTTGGTCGGCTCCGGGCGATCGCTCCAGTTCAGGTCGATGGGGTTCTGCTCGACGTGGATCAGCTCGATACCGCGATCGGCCAGCACGGCTTTGGCATTCTTGTACCAGGTCAGGCTGTGCAGGCGGGCATCGAAGCCGACCCGGGAGCCTGACGGCAGCTGTTCGGCCAGCCACTGCACATGAGGATTTTCAATGAGGTGGAGGAATTCGAACAGTTCGGCGGGAGTTTGCATCCGTGCCTGCACCGTATAGCGACCATCGACAAAGAGGGCTGCTCGCTGGGCCATGATGATGGCGACTCCGGCAGAGCCGTTGAAACCGGTGATCCAGTCAAGCCGCTCGGCATAGGCGGGGATGTACTCGCCGAGGTGCTCATCATCGTGGGGGACGATAAATGCGTCCAACTCCTGCATGGCCAGCTCGGCCCTGACTTGGGCGACGCGGGTTTCAATTATCTCGAAATTATTCATGTCGTTAGTGCCAGATGGTTGCTATATGAGTGTTCAGTTTTTATGGCCGCTGGCCAGGATCCGCTTGATCGACTGACCCGCTGCTTCGATATGCTGCCTGAGCAGCACCACCGCCTCGTGTTTGCGCCGGGCGCGGCACAGTTCCAGCAATTGGGCGTGTTCACGCTCCGCCTTGTCCACCCCGTCGCTGGCAAAGAGCAGCTCGAAGCGGACATAGCGGTCACAGCTCAGATTGATCTGGGCGATCAGTTCAAGTGCCTGGGGGCGACCGGCTGCCTGATAGAGGGTGGCGTGAAAGCTGTGGTTCAACTCGGCCCAATGTTCGATCTGGGTGCCTGACTCCAGGGCGTGATCAAACTGGGCGAGGATCGCCTCCGCTTGTGCGAAGGTGGCTTCCGTCATCTTGTCGACGGCGTGAAACAGGGTATCGGCTTCCAGCAGCGCTCGCAAATAAAAGAGCTCTTCAATGGCCGAGGCGTCCAGCATGGTGACCACGGCGCCGCGATGGGCTTCGAACTTCACCAGCCCCTGCGCTTCCAGCTGCATCAGGGCTTCGCGCACCGGAATGCGGCTCACGGCCAGCTCTTTGGCAATGGCATCCTGACGCAAGGGGGCGCCAGCGGGGAACTCCCCACGGAGGATCCGGCCACGGAGGTTTTCCATCACCATCTGGGTTCGGGTCTTGTAGGGTGGGGTCATGGTCGGGTCACGATTGGGCGTTACAGAATTGTATATTGTATAAAGTTTGGCTGAATCTAACCTGTCACAATGGGCAAAGGCAAGGTTTTGGCCCCTTTAACGGGGGCGATGGCGGCGTTCGGGGCTCCACAAAAACAAAAATGCCGGTCAGCGTGACTGACCGGCATGATGTCACTGATACGAAGCGAGCCTGTTACAGCTGGGGGCCTGCCGCAACCAGACGTTTGCCTTCGTCGTTATCGGTGAAGCGCTCGAAGTTCTTGATGAAGCGCCCGGCCAGATCGACGGCCTTGGCATCCCACTCGGCCTTGTCGGCGTAAGTGTCGCGCGGGTCGAGGATCGCCGGGTTCACATCGTGCAGCGCGGTCGGGATCTCCAGATTGAAGATCGGCAGCACCTTGGTCTCGGCCTTCTCGATGGAGCCATCCAGGATGGCATCGATGATGGCGCGGGTATCCTTGATGGAGATGCGCTTGCCGGTGCCGTTCCAGCCGGTGTTGACCAGATAGGCCTCTGCACCTGCCGCTTCCATCCGTTTCACCAGCTCCTGACCGTACTTGGTCGGGTGCAGGGAGAGGAAGGCTGCGCCAAAGCAGGAGGAGAAGGTCGGAGTCGGCTCGGTGATGCCGCGCTCGGTACCGGCCAGTTTGGCGGTGAAGCCAGACAGGAAGTGGTACTTGGTCTGCTCCTTGGTCAGTTTGGAGACCGGGGGCAGCACGCCGAAGGCGTCGGCAGTCAGGAAGATCACCTTGGTGGCGTGACCTGCCTTGGAGACCGGCTTGACGATGTTGTCGATGTGATAGATGGGGTAGGAGACACGGGTGTTCTCGGTCTTGGAGCCATCATCGAAGTCGATGGTGCCATCGGCAGCAACGGTCACGTTCTCCAGCAGCGCATCGCGACGGATGGCGTGGTAGATGTCCGGCTCAGCCTCTTCGGAGAGCTTGATGGTCTTGGCGTAGCAGCCCCCTTCGAAGTTGAACACGCCGTGGTCATCCCAGCCATGCTCGTCATCGCCGATCAGCTGACGCTTGGGATCGGTGGATAGGGTGGTCTTGCCGGTGCCGGAGAGGCCGAAGAAGATGGCGACGTCGCCGTCCTGACCCACGTTGGCGGAGCAGTGCATGGAGGCAATGCCGCGCAGGGGCAGGAAGTAGTTCATCATGGAGAACATGCCCTTCTTCATCTCGCCACCGTACCAGGTGCCACCGATGAGCTGCATCTTCTCGGTCATGTTGAAGGCAACAAAGTTCTCGGAGTTGAGACCCTGCTCCTTCCAGTTCGGGTTGGTGCACTTGGCACCGTTCATCACCACGAAGTCGGGCTTGAAGGTTTTCAGCTCTTCATCGCTCGGGCGGATGAACATGTTTTTCACGAAGTGTGCCTGCCAGGCCACCTCGGTGATGATGCGCACGGCCAGGCGGGTATCCGGGTTGGCACCGCAGAAACCGTCGACCACAAACAGGCGCTTGCCGGAGAGCTGTTTGGTGACCAGCCCTTTCAGATGTGACCACACTTCGGGGGTAATCGCTTTGTTATCGTTTTTACCCTGGTCAGACCACCACACAGTATCCTGGGTAGTGGCATCTTTGACGATATATTTATCTTTCGGGGAGCGACCGGTGAAGATTCCGGTGTTTACGTTGACGGCGCCCAGCTCGGTCACCACACCGCGCTCGAACCCTTCCAGGTCAGGGCGTGTCTCTTCCGCGAAAAGCTGCTCGTAAGAGGGGTTGCGAACGATTTCTTGGCTGTTTTTGATGCCGTACTGGTCCAGTCCTAATTGTTGGGCCAGGGTGGGTTCTGCCACGATTGTCATTGTATTCTCCTGGGTTCAGAGGTTGGTAGGGTTCTATCTGACGGTCATCCTATCACTTAGGTGGTAGAGTTTAGCGATCGCCATCAAACTTTATAAAATAGGGTATTTTTTTGTTATTAAAGTTAAAGGCGGGTTTTGCCCGCCTTTAATTAGTGTAACTGGTTTGCATCATTGCCGGGAGCCCTGCTGAACAGGGTTTCGACATCGATCCCATTAAATTGGTACTGGGCGCCGCAATAATCACAGTGCATGTCGATCTTGCCGAGCTCCTGCACCATCTCCATCACCTCTTCCTTTTCTATCTGCAACAGGGCCCCTTCGCAGCGCTCGCGGGAGCAGGTGCAGCGGAACTCGACCGCCTGCGGATCGAACACCCGCACCTTGTCCTGATGGTAGAGACGGTAGAGGATCTCTTCTGCCTGCAGGCCGAACAGCTCTTCATCCTTGATGGTGCTGGTGAGCTGGGTCAGGTGATCGAAATCATTGCTGTGATCCTCGCTCTGGGCAGGCAGCTCCTGCAGCATGATGCCGGCAGCGCGCGGTTCGCCTTCATGGTAGCCGGTGCGGATCCACAGCTTGGTGGCCAGCTGTTCGGAGCGGGCAAAGTAGTGCTCCAGGCAGCCCGCCAAGGTGTCGGCGTCCAGCGCTATGATGCCCTGATAGCGCTCGCCCTGCTCCGGGGTGATGGTGATGATCAGCTGGCCGTTGCCGATCAGGCTCTGCAGCTTGCCATCGCTCGGCAGCTCGCCTTCATAGCGGGCCACGCCGCGCAGCTGCTGGTTGTTGTCACCGTTGATCACGGCCAGACGCACCGGGCCATCGCCCTGCAGTTGCACTGTGATGGAGCCTTCAAACTTGAGGGTGGCGGTCAGCAGGCTGGTGGCGACCAGCAGCTCGCCCAGCAGTTTTTGCACCTGCACCGGGTAGTTCTGGGCTTCCACTACGTGGCGGTAGGTGTGATCAAGCTGGACCAGCTCGCCACGCACTTCGTACTCTTCAAACAGATAGCGATACAGCAGATCTTGGTTGCTCATCATGTATTCCTGGCTTTTCGGTGAGGTAAATCGGGCGGGCTGGGGTTGATGCCAGCCCGGTATCAAATCGGGGTCGGTCAGTACTGTTTGACCTTGAGCAACTGGCGTCGCTCCTGCTTGTCGGGGCGGCGCTCGGGGCTGGGGGCAAACAGGCTGTTGAAGCGGCGCGCCTCGCTGTTCTCGGCCCGTTTTTTCAGGCTCTCGGCGGTCTCTTCATAGAGCTGCTGGGCCAGCGGGGCCGATTTGCGCTGCTCGCTCAAGGCCAGCACCCGCACTTCGCGTTCGTCCTGCCCCTGCCAGAAGCGGATCAGTGCACCCACTTCCACCTGTTTGCCCGGTTTGCTGCGCTGACCATTGTAGTGCACCTTGCCCCCGTCGATCTGATCCCGCGCAATGGAGCGGGTCTTGTAGAAACGGGCCGCCCACAACCACTTGTCGAGACGAACCTCGAGGGCACTTTCTGCATGATTGGGCATGAACAGGCTCCATAACGGGGAAAAGAGGTGGTCGATTATACCAGAGCACGGGGTCGGGATAGAAACCGGGCAGCCGCCGCGCGGGGCGCAAACCATGTCAAGGTGATGCAACATATGGGCAGTTTGCTGATTCACAAGGGAAAGCCGCTGCTTTATCGGGTATCCATGGGGGCTGGGAGGGGCCTTCATACCGCGCATATAACACTGCCGCCCCGGTTGGGGGCGGCAGCGTTCACATCCATCGACCATGTCAGAGTCAGAAGTGATCGTGCTGATCCGGCTTCTTCTGGTCGTGGGGGCCTTCGCTGTGGGCGATGGCGGTGCGGATGAGATCAACCCCGGCGCGGATAATCAGCACCCCCATGTTGACCAGCTTGACGCAGACCCACATGAAGGTGATGAGCAGGATCAGCTTGAGCACGGTCTGGAAGGCTTCCAGGAAGTTCTGCTCCAGCTGGGCGGTCAGGCCGTTGGCGCTGGTCATCAGCCAGGTGTAGACCTCGCGCACGAACGGGATGCGGCTTGGCATCTCCAGTACATCCAGTGCGGCAGGAAGCGCCTGGAAGATGACGATGCTGCCGAACAGGATCAAAATGACACCGATGGCGATGCCGAGGAAAAAGCCGAACTGTCTCATGGAGGGCTCCAGCGTTTGCTGCATGAAATTGAAGATAGCCGCCAATAGTAGGGAGTGCCCTGCTTCATCGCAATCTTCCGTGCACCGCCAGCGCGGCGGGAACGGCGGCGATCCGGCCGCTACCGTTGCCCAACTATCTGATTTCTGGGAGGCTTGTCGCCATTGTGCATAGGGAAAGCAAATTGATGTCGAGAACCCTCTTTTTACTCTTGCTGGCGCTGTTTGCCGCTCTGCCAGCCCTGAGTGCCGAACCGGCTGGCCCCACGGCAGCGGCCTGCGCCATTCGTCATCAGGATCAACTGCTGCTGGTGCAGGATCGCATCTCCTCCCGCTACAGCCTGAGCGGCGGCTACATAGATGGCGGCGAGAGCCCGCAGCAGGCGGCGCTGCGCGAACTCTATGAAGAGACCGGCCTGCGCGGCGAAGTCGTCGCGGATCTTGGCCGCTGGCAGAAAGCGCAGGTCTTTGCCTGCCGCACTCAGGAGCCTATCGTCGCCCAGCAAGATTCCGATTTTGTCTCGCTGCTGAAAGCTCCCAATCTGGGGGGAGAAATCCTCAACGCCCGCTTGATCGCGGTGGACAAGCTCCCCCGCGAGCAGCGCCGTTTCCCGGATCAGCTCGACTGGCTGCAATCCCGACTGGATAAGGTGCCCGAGAGCGAGGTGCACTGGCAGGCCGATTTTGTGGCGCAGGGCAATGCACTGCATCAGGCCGAGATCCCGCTGATGCTGCGGCTGCAACAGTGGCTGGGGCCCGATGTCTGGTGGCTGTCGGTCAGCAATCTGTTTGGTTCAGGCGGCTTTCAGCTTGCCCTGATACCTTTGCTGCTCCCGCTGCTGGGGTGGCCGCGACTGCGCCAGTTGCTGTTCGCCATGCTCTGGCTCGGCTTGCTGGTGCAGGCAAGCAAGGAGGGGATCGGCTGGCCGCGCCCCTTCCATCTGCAACCGCTGCTGACGACCCAGAGCGCGCAGGGCTTTGGCATGCCGAGCGGCCACACCGCCTCGGCCCTGCTGTTCTGGGGGGCGCTGCTTGGCTGGCTCTGGCCTGCCCGGCGGGGGCTGGCCTATTCGCTGGCCTTGCTGCTGGCCCTCACCACAGGTCTGGCGCGGGTCTGGCTCGGGGTGCACTTTATCTCCGATGTGGCAGCGGGGCTGCTGATCGGCGCCTTGCTGCTGGCGGTTCGCCCCTACTGGCGGCTGGATCAGCGTTCATCCGTTTGGGGCTTGCTGATCGCTGCAGCACTGGTTTGCGCGGGCCTGAGCCAGTCGGCCCATCTGGCCGGGATCGGGCTGGCTGCGCTCGGGATCTGGATCGGTGGTTTGCTTACCCTGACTCGCAGCGGTTATCCCCCCATTGTGACCGGCGCGGTTACGCTGGCGGGGGGCGCGGTGATCGGGGCGGGGCTCTGGGCATTGCCGCTGTTGACCAGTAGTTCGCTCACTATCCTGCTTGGTCAGTTTGTGCTCTTTTTCGGGCTGGGGCTCTGGTTGAGCGCTGGCCTCTGGTGGATACTCTCTTTCTTGAAATGCGACACACGACCCAAGGGCAACGGCTCTGACAAGGGAACTCTATGAATGTGAAAAAAGTGGATTTGGCCAAGATAACCCTGGGGGTGCTGTTTCTCAGCATCCTGATTATCTCCTGTTTCTTGGTGTTGCAGCCCTTCCTGCCTGCGCTGGTGTGGGCCACCATGATCACCATCGCCACCTGGCCGCTGATGCTGATGGTGCAGCGCCTGTTGTGGGGCAAGCGCACCCTGGCGGCCCTCTTTATGACGCTGGTGCTGCTGCTGATGTTCGTCATCCCGCTCTTTATGACGCTGGCCAATGTGGCAGAGAAGGCGCCCATGCTGATCGAGCTGGGTACCCATATCAGCCAGTCACCGCCGCCGGAGCTGCTCTGGTTGCAACAGATCCCGCTGGTGGGCGACAAGCTCTATGACTTCTGGCAGCAAATTCTGGCGAGCGGTGGTCAGGTGCTGTTTGCCAAGCTGGCCCCCTATTTCGGTCAGACCGCTCGCTGGCTGGCCTCTCAGGCCGGTAATCTTGGCTTGCTGTTCGTTCACTTCCTGCTGACGGTCGGTATCTGCGGGGTGCTCTATCACTCAGGTGAAGTGGTGGCGACCGGCATTCGCCGCTTCGCCCACCGGCTGGCGGGTCAGCGTGGCGACAACGCCACCGTGCTCGCTTCACAGGCGATCCGTGCCGTAGCCATGGGGGTGGTGGTGACCGCGCTGGTGCAATCTTCGGTGGCCGGTGTCGGCCTGCTGATTGCCGGTATCCCTTACGCCATGGTGCTGGTGGTGGTGATGTTCCTGCTGATCGTCGCCCAGATCGGCCCCTTCCCGGTGCTGCTGGCCTGTATCGGCTACCTCTACTGGAGCGGCGACACCACCTGGGGCACCTTCCTGCTGGTGTGGTCACTGATTGCGGGCACCATGGACAACTTCCTGCGCCCCTTCCTCATCAAACGGGGCGCCGACCTGCCGCTCATCCTCATTCTGGTGGGGGTAATCGGTGGCTTGCTGACCATGGGGATCATCGGTCTCTTTATCGGCCCCGTGGTGCTGGCGGTGGGCTACACCCTACTGGATGCCTGGATCAAGGAAGATGACCAACCGGCGACCGCCGCGGTGGAAGCGCCCAAGGCCCAATAACGATTCAGTAAAAAGACGATTCAGTCTCCATCTATGATGCAAAGAGCCGCCCGATGTGAACTGGGCGGCTCTTTTGTTTTTGACGAGCGTGATTTATGGCGATCGTGTCAGATTGGTTGATCCTCGCCAGCCTCCATATCCCACATATGACCGTCTCATGTAGGTTCGATTAGCGAAGCGTAATCGGACGATCGAGATGCCGCTGTCCCGGTTGTATCCATGAGTCAGCGGCATCTGGCAGAGGGGAAATATGGATGGCCGTTATTGCGGGGAAATAGATTTACGCGAACGTCCGATTACGCCTGACGGCTAATCGAACCTACGGGCTCGATGTAAATTGTTGAATGCTTCCACAGTCTTTGCAATTTACTTCCAAAACATTATTAACCATTTGAATAGCCATATGTGTAGATTTACAGTGAGAACAGCATAACTCATTATCTTGGTCAATCTCACTTTCACTGAAGTATCTTGGATGAAGTTCTTCTTCCCAATGCTTTCCTGGTGATTTATGGAAACCAGCATCTTCATCTTGAAGAATAAAATCATAAAAAACATGGCTTATATATGATCTAGGTACTCTTTTGTCACGATTATATTTATAGGTATTCCATCCTTCATTTATTGCTCGCTCACCTAGTGACAATATTTTGTTAGGGATGGTGTTTGCTGCTTGCTTTTTATTGGTGGCAAATCCTTTTGAATAGTATATATGGGCATTCTCGACAGATTTTTTCACAAAATAATAAATCTCACTAACTGAAAAGTCATGTAGTAGTTGATTGACAACTTCCCTTGTTTTATTTTCTGCGGAAAAGGCTATGTTTAGTTCGTCGGCTCTTACATATACATATTGAAGAACTTCTTCTCTTGCAATTCTGAATAATATTTTTAATGCTTCATTTTCCCATTGAGGTTGCATTCCATTTTTTAACTCTTTATAGATTTTATTGTAAACTTCATTCAGCCCTGCTCTATCAGTACCATCAATAGCTATATTTGGAATCCATCTGGATTTATTTACGTAGAAAGATTTGAATCCTTCATCCTCAACAAATGCATCTATCCTTGATTCTGGATCAACAACTACTGCACCACAACTCAAGAGCTCTTTTAAACATTCAAGATCCATCTGTACGGTAGGAGATAAAGCCTCAGTCCTAAATGGGTCATCAAGGGACAATATATATTCAAACTCTTCATCGGTTTGCATTCTGAAAAGTGTTAACAAGATTAACTTATGAAAAAAATTCAACTCGGAGTAATCTATTGGCTTTCTATGACTAAGATCATATATTGCTCTAATTACCGTTCTTTTTTCCTTTTCTGCATCAAGCTTCTGCTGCTCCCTTATGCTTACGCAGTTTTTACAATCACATTTTTGTTGTCGGTGATATCCACGCTCCGCAGATAATACTTGGTGCCCGCAATCAAAACATTCAATAAGAGGGATATTCCAGCTGCTAGCACTTTTGCTTTTACGTTTGGTAAACATAGGTACATTACAATATGGGCACAACGTATCATCTAGTTTTTTAGGTGGAAGTACCTTTATCAGTTTGTTAGGATTTATATTTATTTTATAGTCCTCAATCAACACAGAGTTTTTTTCACCATCTAAATACCTTTGGTAAAGCTCCTCTATTTCATCTAAGGATAGGTGTTTTATCGCGTTTGCAATATTAATTTCGAGGACTTCTTCACTCATGATTTAAATCCAATTTTTACTAGAACCCAATGGTGATTTGGTGATGGCTGTACTCATACACTAATAGCGCATTACATGTTGAGCTAGTCCATCATCATCACCACCTAGAAAATTTACTTAAAACTAAACCGCTAGCCTACCTCTGATATTTAACTCATTCACTTAACATCCTATTTAATATATCTCTTGCTATTGATAAAAATACACTTAAGGGGCTGCAATAGAAAGTGCCACTAAGCCTCAGCCTTGTAAACGGGCCAAGAGTGTGAACGAGGCCACGTCTTGAATGTTATTTATGGTCAATAAACCGGCAGTATATGATGTGGATTGAGGGGAATTGAGCTTAGAGAAATAACCCGGGGCGTTGCAACGCCCCGGGTTATCGGTCGGTAGGGTAAAGTCAGGCAGGCTGGTGGAGGGTGATGCAGTGAATGCCGCCGCCACCGGTGGCCTTGTCGCCTAATTCGAGTGTGAACCCGACCTTGCAGAGGATAGGGTTGCCACCCTCTGAGGCAGGTCACTGAATCGGGGGCGCTGGCGTGGTTAAATGGTCGGCTCACATCTTGCCGGATATTGCTGTGACCATGCCATCTGACCTTCAGCCGCTGCTCGCTTGGCCTGACTATCTGCAGGCATCCTGGCTGCGCTGCGCCCACCAGACCAGCGCCACCCTCTGGCATCCGCCCCACAGCGCCAAGGGGCAGACCTTGCAGAGCCTGCGCCAGCGCAAGCGTGACCTGCTCACCACCGGCGAGATGGCCCTCGAAGATCTCTACGAATTTATGGAGGGGCGCCCCTGCGCCCTGCTGCTCACCGACGAGAGCGGCTGCCTGCTGGCCCAGACCGGCCACCCCGACACCCTGCACGAGCTGGCGGCGTTGGGCTTTGGCCCCGGCGCCTTTTTCAGCGAGGGGCGCATCGGCACCAATGCCATCAATCTGGCGGCGCTGGAGGGAGTGCCGCTCTGCGTCAGCGGCCCCCAGCACTTCAACCAGACCCTGCACCCATGGCACAGCTGCGCCAGCCCGGTCTACAACAGCAATGGCCGTCAGGTCGCCATCATCGCTTTGACCTGCAAGGTGGAGGAGGCGAGCGCAGGCGATCTGGCGCTCACCGTCAGCGCCGGGCGCGAACTGGCCCACCTGCTGCAGATGGAGACCCTGATGCAGGAGTCCCAGCACCATCTGAGCGAGCTTTACGCCCTGCTCGATGGCATGGATGACGGCGTGCTGGCTTGGGACCCGCAGGGTAGGCTGCGCTATCTCAACGCGCTGGCGGCACAACGGCTGCGGCTCGATCCCGCGCTCTGTCTCGGCCAGCCGCTGGAGCAGCACCTGCTGTTGCCCCAGCGGTTGCAACTGGCCATCAGGGGGCAGACGCCGCTCAGCCATGTGGAGGTGACGCTGGAGCGGCTTGGCGCGCAGGAGGGGGAGTTTATCAATGCGCTGGTGAGCCTCAAGCCGCTGCCGGGGCCGGAGGGGGTCAGCTTTATCGCCCTGCTGCACCCGGTCGATCGGCTGCGGGCCATTCACCAGCTGCGCCAGACGGTGCCCGAGCTGTCGGCGCTGGTGGGGGAGTCGAGCGCCATGCGCAAGCTGCTGCGCTACGCCCGGCAGGCGGCCCAGAGTCAGGGGCCGATCCTGCTGCGCGGCGAGGAGGAGGTGGGCAAGGCCCAGCTGGCGGAGGCGATCCACTTTGGCAGCGAACGGGCCGCCGGGCCGCTCATTACCCTCAACTGCAAGGCGCTGCCGAGCGAGCGGATGGCGCTGGAGCTGATGGGTTCCGACGAGGCGGGGCAGGAGCGGGCGGGCAAGTTCGAGCTGGCCCACGGCGGCACGTTAGTGCTGGAGCAGGTGGAGTGCCTCTCTGCCCCCATGCAGGCGGCGCTGCTGCAACTGCTCAAGACCGGCCGCATCCAGCGCTTCGATTCGGCCCGCATCCTGCCGCTCAAAGTGCGGATCATTGCCACCAGCAGCGCCCCGCTGGAGCAGCTGGTGCAGGAGGGGCTGTTTGGCCGCCAGCTGCTCTATGCCTTGCAGGCGTGCGAGCTGTGGCTGCCGGGGCTGCGGGATCGCGCGGCGGATCTGCCGGGCCTTATCAGCCAGCAGTTGGCGGCGCAGGGGCGCGAGCCGGTGCGCCAGTTCAGTCCGGCGGCACTCGATTGCCTGCTCGCCTATCCCTGGCCCGGCAATCTGGGGGAGCTGCGTAGCTCCATCGAACATGCGCTGCTTCATGCCGGTCAGGGGCCGATCCCGCCCGAGGCGTTGCCCGACGCCATTCGCCACGGCTATCAGCAGGTGGCGGACGAGGTGGTGGGGCAACGGCTGCTCACGCTGGCGGAGCTGGAGCGCCAAGCCATCTTGCGCTGCGCCCACGCCTGCAAGGGGCAGGTGAGCCAGATGGCCCAGCATCTGGGGATCAGTCGTACCACCCTGTGGCGACGACTCAAGCTGCTCGAGATCGATCCCGCCGACTATCATGGCTGACGGTGAGCCGAGCCATCGCGAACCGGCCCGTAGAAAACGAAAAGGCCCCGCAGTTGCGGGGCCGTTTTCATATGGCAAGGTCAGCCGTGGTGCGGTTACAGCCCCAGCTGGTGGGCGGTGACGATGGCCGCCAGCACATCCTCGGCGGTGACCTTGAATGGCATATTGTGGATGGTCTCGCCCTCGGCGGTGGAGGTTTTGGCCACCTCCATCAGGCGCGCCATATCCAGCTCCTTGACCCCCATCATATGCAGGTTGGTCGGCAGGCCCACCGAGCGGCAGAAGGCCAACAGGGTTTCGATCTCCGCCATCGGGGCGTTCTCCAGCACCAGCTGCACCAGAGTACCGAACGCCACTTTCTCACCGTGGTAGAGGTGGTGACACTCGGCGAGCTGGGTCAGGCCGTTATGGATGGCGTGGGCGGCGGCCAGCCCGCTGCTCTCGAAGCCGATACCGCTCAGATAGGTGTTGGCCTCGATGATGTTCTCCACCGCCTTGGTGCAGAGCCCCTGTTCCACCGCCAGCTTGGCCTTGTAACCATCGGCCAGCAGGGTCTTGTAGCAGAGCTCGGCAATGGCCTGCGCCGCCAGCGTGGAGGCGCCACCGGCCATGGTCTGGCAACCGGAGACCTTGTTGGCGCGCGCCTCGAAGTAGGTGGAGAGCGCATCCCCCATGCCGGAGACCAGCAGCCGTACCGGGGCGCGGGAGACCACGCCGGTATCCATGATGACCATGTTGGGGTTGGTCGGGATCATCAGGTATTCGCTGAACTGCCCTTCCGGGGTGTAGATGACCGCCAGCGCGCTGGTAGGGGCATCGGTGGAGGCTATGGTGGGCACTATGACCACCGGCACCTCCTGGTAGAAGGCGACCGACTTGGCGGTATCCAGTGTTTTGCCGCCGCCGATGCCGATGATGACGTCAAACGGGGTCTGCTGGCAGCGGGCCAGCAGGCGGTCGATCTCGGGGCGGGAGCATTCGCCGTTGAAGCAGTCGAACTCCGGCTTGATACCGGCACCGTGGAAGCTGGTGGCCACGGTATCACCGACCAGCTTGGTGACGAAGGCATCGGCCAGGATCAGCGGCTTGCTGCCGAGCGCCTTGACGTAGTTGCCGATATTGGCGAGGGCCCCGTTGCCTTGCACGTATTTGCTGGGGCTGATGATAATGCGGTCCATATTTTATCCCTCTCTCTTTATGAATTAAGAATCGGGGCGAAGGGGCGGCAGTGCCGGGGACGCCTTCATCTTGAATGAAGCTGCACAGGCTCAGCGAGCGAGTGCAGCCCTTGAAACAGTGGCGTCAGTCGCCAAAGTGCTCGTCGGCCAGCTGCTGGAAGCAGGCCAAGGCGGCGCTGGCATCCTCGCCGCGCGCCAGCAGGGTGAGCTGGTCGCCCTGACGCACATTGAGCATGGCGAGCCGGGTCAGGCTGCGGGGGTTGGCTTCTTTGTCCCCCTTTTGCAGCTTGAGCTCAGCGGCAAAGGGCTTGAGGGCGGCCACCAGTCGGGCGGCGGGGCGCACATGCAGGCCGTGGGGGTTATCCACCACCACTTCGCAGCGCAGCCAGCCGTCGTCGGCAACGGGGGCTGTCTCGGTGGCGGCCTGCGCTGGGCTGGCAGGTAGCATCGCTTGTTTCGGGCCCAGCGCGCCGAGCGCCTCGGCGGCCACCTCGTCCAGCGTCAGGCCGGAACCGGCCGCCACCACGGCGGCCAGAGTACCTTCGACCAGCGGGGCCGGGCAGAGCCGCACCCTCGCGCTTAACTCGGGGGGCAGCAGTTCGAGGGCGGTCTCGGCGCTGAGCAGAGCGCTGCCCAAGTCCATCAGCACCAGCACGCCGCTGCCGTCATCCGCTTCTTCTATCGCACTCATCACCGCGATGGCATCGGTGCCGATGGGGTGGTCGGGGTCATCGACCCCGGCCGCCAGCAGCAATCGGGCCGGGCTGCCGAGCTGGTCAGCCAGCGCTTTCAATCCGGCCGCCAGCATGGCGCTGTGAGAGACAACTACGATTCCGATCATGTCACAACCTCGCTCTGTCACGCAGGGCGGTCAGCAGCAGCAGGGTCGAGGTGGCCCCTGCATCCTGATGGCCGATGCTGCGCTCGCCAAGGTAGCTGGCGCGCCCCTTGCGGGCCTGCATCTGGATGGTGGCCTCGGTACCGGCAGCGGCTGCCACCACTGCCTTGTCCAGCGCTTCGTTGAGCGGCAGATCTTGCTGCTGCGCCTGTTGCAGGGCGGCCAGTGCTGGCCACCAGGCGTCGCACATGGTCTTGTCGCCCGGCTCGGCGCGGCCGCGGGAGACGATCCCCTCGACCCCGTCACTGAGCATTTTGCACAGCTGACTGAGACTCAGGCTCTGGCAGGCGTCGGTACTGGCCGCCGCCCGGATAAAGAAGGTGCCATAGAGCGGGCCGCTGGCGCCGCCGACTGAGGAGAGCAAGGTCATGCCGGTGGTTTTCAGCACCTGACCGATATCCTTGTCCGCCACTGCGGGCAGTTTCTCGGCCACTTTGGCGAAGCCGCGCTGCATATTGAGGCCGTGGTCACCGTCGCCGATGTCGGTATCCAGCGCGGTGAGGTAGTCACGCTGCTCGGTAAAAATGTGTTCGCAGTCGAGCAGCCAGTTGACGATGTGATGCTTGCTTAACATGGGTTCTCCTTAGCAGCCACGACGCAGGGCGGGGGTGTGAACGGGGGCATCCCACAGGGTCATCAGTTCATCATCCACCTTGAGCAGGGTGATGGAGATGCCGGTCATGTCGAGGGAGGTGCAGTAGGGGCCGATCAGGTTGCGCACCAGATGGATGCCCGCCTCTTCGCACAAGGTGGCAAGGCGACCATAGATGCCATACAGCTCGGAGATGGGGGTGCCGCCGAGGCTGTTAACCAGCGCGATAACCCGATCGCCCTTGTTGAGCGGCTCGATAAAGGTGTGCTCCTCCTGCCAGCTGCCGCTGGTGCGATCCCAGTGGCGCAGGGTGCGGCCATAGGGGGTATTGTCAGCAAGCTCGCTGAACATGTCGTCCACCAGGGTATTGAGGTCGGTGAAGGGGCGACGCTCGATGCCCGGCTCGCCGTGGATACCGACGCCGAACTCCAGCTCGTTGTCGGCCAAGGTGAAGGAGGGCTTGCCTGCGGCAGGCACGGTGCAGGCATGCATGGCCACGCCTATGGTGCGGCTCTGGTTGTTGATGCGACGGGCCAGCGCCTCGCAACGCGCCAGATCGTAGCCCGCCTCGGCGGCGGCACCGACCAGTTTCTCGCACAGCACGGTCGTGGCAACCCCACGGCGACCGGCGGTGTAGAGGCTGTCTTTGACCGCCACGTCGTCATCGATGAGGGCGAAGCCCACTTTTACACCATCGCCGTGCAGCAGCTCGACCGCAGTTTCGAAGTTGAGCACGTCGCCGGTGTAGTTCTTCACCAGAAACAGCACGCCCGCGCCGCCATCAACGGCCTGGCCGCACTCGTACATCTGATCCGGGGTCGGAGAGGTAAAGATCTCGCCGGGGCAGGCGCCATCCAGCATCCCCTTGCCCACCAGACCTCCGTGCATCGGTTCGTGGCCGCTGCCACCGCCGGAGACCAGCGCCACCTTGCCCATCACGGGGGAGTCGGCGCGGGTGATGTAGTGGGGTTCGATACGTACCTTGAGCTCGGGGTGGGCGGCTGCCATCCCCATCAGTTGTTCACGGACCACGGCATCGACGGCATTGATCAGTTTCTTCATGGCTCACTCCTTGGCTTGCCACCGCTCGGGTGGGCAAATGGTTGATGGAGCCAGTCTAACGACAGAAAAAGGGATAAAAATGACGGGCGATTTGGTTCGGATTTGAAACAGCAGAAGGGGTATAGGTGTTTCAATCTGAAACGGCGCAGAGCTAGCGGGCGGGAAACTGTTAGCTGACTCACAGCCATGAAAAAGGGCCCCGCAGGGCCCTTCGCTACAACCGGAATATGCGGGCGGGTTAGATGGCCCAGCCACCGGCATAGAAGACCACCAGTGCCACGGCGATGATGACGGTGCCGACGTTCAGCTTCTTCCACTCGGCAGCGAACAGACGACCGATGACCAGCGCCACGAAGCCCAGCATGATGCCGGTCACGATGTTGCAGGTGAGCACGATAAAGACGGCACACAGCATGCCGGAGAGGGCATCGACCGAGTCGCTGAAGTCCAGCTTGGTGACGTTGCCCAGCATCAGCAGACCGACGTACATCAGGGCCGGTGCGGTGGCGTAAGCCGGTACCAGATAGCTCAGCGGGGAGAGGAAGATCATCAGCAGGAACAGCACGCCGACCAGCGCTGCGGTCAGACCGGTTTTGCCACCGGCCGCGGTGCCTGCGGCGGATTCGATGTAGACGGCAGCCGGAGCACCACCTACGGCGCCTGCCACCATGCTGCTGACGGAGTCGGCAGTCAGGGCCTTGCCGCCGCTGATGATGTGGCCACGTTCGTTGATAAGGCCCGCCTGTCCGGCCACGGCACGGATGGTGCCGGTGGCGTCAAACACGGCGGTCATCACCAGCGCCAGTACGGTCGGAATGACTACCGGATTGAGGGCGCCCAGCAGATCCATGCTGCCTACCAGAGAGCCCTTCTCGCCAGTCAGGCTCGGCATGGCGAAGAAGCCCTGCCAGGTCACTTTCGGGTCGAAGATAAGGCCGAGGATGGAGATGGCGATAATCACCATCAGGATGCCGCCCGGCACCTTGCGACGCTCCAGACCGAAGATGGCGGCCAGACCCAGCACCGTCATGATCACCGGGAAGGAGGTTACTTCACCCAGTTGAACCGGCAGACCGGCCCCTTCGTTCTTGATCACCATGCCGACGCCGTTGGTGGCGATCAGCAGCAGGAACAGACCGATCCCGATACCGGTGCCGTGAGCGATGCCGGAGGGGAGGTTGTCCAGGATCCACTGGCGCACGCCGGTGACGCTGATCAGGGTGAACAGCACCCCCATCAGGAAGATGGCGCCCAGGGCAACCGGAATGCTCAACCCCTGACCCAGTACCAGACTGAAGGCGGTAAAGGCGGTGAGGGAGATGGCGCAACCGATGGCCATCGGCAGCTTGGCCCACAGCCCCATCAGCAGGGAGCCGAAGGCGGCGATCAAACAGGTGGCCACAAACACCGGGCCCTGCTCAAAGCCGGCAGCGCCCAGCATGTTCGGCACCACTATGATGCTGTAGACCATCGCCAGGAAGGTGGTCAGCCCCGCGACCAGCTCCTGACGCACGCTGCTGCCGCGCGCAGAAATGGAAAAATAAGAGTCCAGAAAGCCGCCTGTCCCTGTTTGGGCGGCCATATCTTGCTTTGCCATAACTAATCCTGAAAGTGTGAAGGAAATCGTTTGCGTTGGTGGCGCGCAAAATAGCAAGAATTCGCGGCAAATACAGCGGATAACCTGACTTTTTCGTCACTATTTTACATTTTGAGTCCATTCGGAACTCATTCTAAGACTCAAGCGGTGAGAGCGTGTAAGGGAGGGATCAAGCGGTCGGGGGAGGGGAGATCTGTGAGGAAAAAGCGGGGAAAAACAAAAAACCCGCCTAAGCGGGTTTTTTTAAATTCTTGCAGAGCTGTCAGCAGTTGGCATGAGCCATCAGCAGCATGCTCCGGCTTGAATTACAGACCAACTACGTTGGCAGCAGCCGGGCCTTTCTGGCCTTGCTCGATGGTGAACTCAACGCGCTGACCTTCGTCCAGGGTTTTGAAGCTGGTGGACTGGATAGCGGAGAAGTGTACGAACACGTCTTTGCTGCCGTCAGCCGGGGAGATGAAACCAAAACCTTTCTCAGCGTTGAAGAACTTAACGGTACCAGTCATTTTGTTAGACATAATAATTTCCTTAAATAGTGTTGAATGCCACCTAAATGGCAATTTTTGATTTTTCGTCAGCAATACGTATGGGGAGCACTAAAGAAGGAGAATTATTTGATAAGAATTATCCGAGGATAACGCTTATGCTAATCACTGCTTTACTAAAATGACTGCCTAACATAATCAGGTCTGAACTGCCGAACCATCGAGAAAGATTAAAACACGCTCTCATTTTTAAAGCAAACTTTATCTCGATATTAATGTTTTGTAACAGCCAAAAATATCATTTTTTATAGTAAACATGATGCATTTCAACGGCATAGAAAAATCAGTGCAGACTCATATCACCCTGTGGTAAGCCAGATTCGGCTTTTTTGTCCTGACTATGTAGCCAGTTCTGGCAAAAAATATGAGAAAAAATGAAAAGGTGGCGATAGATGGGGATTGTCAGTTGTCGTTCTCTCTAACTCACAATGTAAATCACTTCTTAGCTGCTGCGATTAGCTTCTGAGCTGCAAATCAATGGCAGCGCCAAATCTGGCGCATCGAGCATCGCCCAGACATGCAAACGCCCGCTGGCACCAACTGCCAGCGGGCGTTTTGCAAGAAGGGATCAGCGCTTGCTGCGAAACTTGTTGCTGACCGAATCAATCCAGCTGAAGGTTTCCGGCAGTACCTGGTTCTTGGCACGCTCTTTGGCTTTCTCGCGAGCCAGCTTGGAGGCAGCCTTGGCTGCTTCGGCGCGGTCCGCCACAATTTTCAGGCGACCCTCTTCGCGGATCTTGTTCCGCTCTCCGTTGGTCAGCTGGTGGTCTGCATTGGCTTGTGCCTTTTGCAATAACAAGGCTATCTCGGCTTTTTCGGCCTCGGTCAGATCTTTCATTTCCAGCTTTTTCACGGCGCGCTCCTGCGGCAGGGTGGTTAGACACCCTAACACAGTTGTGCCGATCACTTCTTATGCAATCGGCTTTCCGGCAGTAAAAATGCAGGTTTGTGCCAACTTTCCGTTATTTCGCGGCCACTTTCCCGCCTGTTTGCCACATTTCAATTTATGGCGAGCGGCGAGGGCTGCTCTTGCTCCTCCGGCTCGACGTGGATAAGCACGATGGCGTGGGGCAGCTGCGCCATGATGGCGTGTTCGATGCGATCACAGATATCGTGAGCTTCACCGATGCTCATCTCCGGGGGCAGTGTGAGATGGAAGTCGATATGGCGGCGACGACCGGCACGACGGCTGCGCAGATCGTGAAAACCGCTGGCGGCAGGGCAGCATTCGGTGATGATGCGGCTGGTCATCGCCAGCTCTTCCGGGCTCATGCTCTGGTCGATCAGCGGCTGGAAGGCCTCGTTGAGCATGCTGATCGCCTCTCTAACAATAAAGATGGCGACCGCAATGGCGACCAGCGGATCTAGGATGGCGAGTGAATGGCCGAATAGACCGGCCAGCCAGATCCCGCCAAGACCGACGGCGACCCCGGCGGAGGTGAGCACGTCCGCCTTGAGATGAAGCGCATCGGCAGCCAGCGCGACCGACTCCTCCTCTCGGGCCACCTTGTAGAGGTAGGCCGAGACACCGCTGTTGACCAGTGCCGAGATCACCATCACCAGCACGCCCCAGCCAATGCTTTCGATCGGGCTGGGGGTGATCAGCTTGTCGACGGCTTCGAAGATGATCCAGCCCGCGGCCAGCAAGATAAACAGTGCTTCGATGACACCGGAGACATTTTCAATCTTGTCGTGACCATAGGGGTGGCGTTCATCGGGCGGGAGATCGGACTTTTTCACCGCGAACAGGGCGATCAGGGCCGCCACCAGATCCATGGCGGAGTGGATCGCCTCCGAGATGATACTGACCGAGCCGCTGGCGAAACCGGCCACCATTTTCATGATGATCAGACTGATATTGGAGCAGACCGACACCATGGCGGCTCTGGTTTTTCTGTTCATGTACAGCTTCCTGAATAAAAACGGATATTTCGGTGCGGCGCGCATTATATCCGGCTGACCGGAAATAACCTATTCGGTGTTGTAATTTGATGTTTCCAATGATATTGCGAATGCTTATTAAAATGGTGACCTCTTGCGCGGCAATAAATAGTGAGAGGGATTTATATTTCTCCGTGAAAATATCTAGGTAACGATGGATTAATATAAGCGTGACAACATTTAATAATGCGAATTACTCTTTTCTGGTCTTTCCTGTCGAGGTCCTTTGGCCTCCCCGCTCAAGGGGCTGCGCGCGACATCTTTTGGACGAGAATGAGGCTGGATCCGGATGCCGCTGGAGGGTATGCTGGGTCTGGTGATGGTCTTGCACCATCCCACCAAGCGTACTGAAGTTGATGATTCGGATGGCATGCTGGCTCCCATGAGGAACCAACTGTCTGGGTAACATTTTTGGAGTTTGATGATGAGTAACAAAGAACATCACAACGGCAAAGATGCCAAGAAAAAACCGCAGATGTCACTGAAAGAGAAACGCGAAGCCAAACGTCAGAAAGCAGAACTGAAAAACGGCAGCGCAATGAAGTAACGCTCCCCTACTGCTGTTCCTTCGGAGCCAGTACAAAGCCAGCCCTTACCGGCTGGCTTTTATGTTTGTGGCTCACGGCGTGGCGCCGTAAGCCGCGAAAATCTGGTGATAACGACCATCCTGATGCATCGCCTCAAGGCGCTTATCAAACAGATTGCGGGCATCGGCCGTTCGGAAGGCAAAGTGATAGACGGTGGGCGGGAAGAGGTCTGCTTGCCTGACCTGATTGCGCTCGTAGTGCTCGCCTGCCTGGGCGGTGGCGATCAGCTGGTCGAGGTAGTAGTAGAACACCCGCTCCTCCAGTACGACTGCATCCACCCTGCCGCGCATTAGCTGATGTACCTGCACCTGCTGCTTGGCTACCTCCTCATAGTGGGGATTCTGGTTGGCCATGGTGGCGAATGCCCCCCCCAGAATGATCCTTGCCCGTTGAAAAACGGTGACCCGTTTTGAATGCAGGTCGTCCAGAGTACTGATGTGGGTGCTGCGCAGGGTGAAGATCCGGTTATGGAAGGTGATAACGGGCTGGGTCAGAACGTGAGGATCAACCATACCGGGTCTGACGTTGATGATGGCATCCAGCTTTCCTGACTCGAACAGTCGGAAGGTGCGCTCCAGCGGCAGAAATTCAAAGCTGGGCTCATAGCCGCTGCCAGCGAACGCCTCTTTCAGCAGATCCAGCTCAATGCCGCGATTCTCGCCTTCGATGACATAAGGGGGGATGGCAAAGCTGACCCCGACCTTGAGTGGCTTTGCCAGCAACTGGCCGGAGAGCATGCTGGTCAGCATTAGCAATAAAGGGGTGAGCAGTTTCATTGCACTTTTCACAAAGCGCTCCTGTGGAGGATATCCATCACTGTAGGGGAGGCAACCATAAAGCGTTATATCCCTTTCGGGCTGAGAGGTTCAGCCTGAGTGCATAAAAAAAGACCCTGAGTTATCAGGGCCTTTTCAATATTCTGTTCTTAGAACGGGATATCGTCGTCGAAATCCATCGGCGGCTCGTTATATACCGGCGGCGCAGATTGCGGCTGCTGGGCAGGACGGCCATAACCGCCTTGCGGCTGCATGTTCTGCTGCGGAGCAGGCGCCGGGCGCTGTTGATTCATCGGCTGCTGGGCAGGCATGCTCTGCTGCGGCTGACCCCAGTTACCCTGGGATTGACCACCCATGTTCTGGCCCATGCCCTGACCGCCTTGCGGACGGCCACCCAGCATCTGCATCACGCCAGTGAAGCTGTCGACCAGCACTTCAGTGGTGTAGCGCTCCTGGCCGCTCTGATCTTGCCATTTGCGGGTCTGCAGTTTGCCTTCCACATAGACCTGGGAGCCCTTCTTCAGGTACTCGCCAGCCACTTCGGCCAGCTTGCCCATGAAGACGACGCGGTGCCACTCGGTGCGCTCTTTCTGCTCACCGGTCTGCTTGTCGCGCCAGGTTTCAGAGGTGGCCAGAGTAATGTTGGTCACAGCACCGCCACTCGGCATGTAGCGTACTTCCGGGTCTTGCCCGAGGTTACCGATCAGAATGACTTTATTGATGCCTCGACTGGCCATAATCTCTCTTCCACCTTATTTACCGGCCAGGTCGAAACCTGGTCCAACACGACTAGATACCTGATTAGTTGCTGTGTGCGGGGCGCAATGTCCCGCAGACGCATGTGACGGTCATAGTAACAGTTGCGAAGCGGATTGGCAGCATCCTTAACCGGCTTGATGTGCCAAAGGCAACTGTTGGCTCCTGCTGTAGTGATAGTCTGGTTGCAGCTGTTTCCGGCGCGTCCGGCATCACATTTCTGCCATATATTCCTGTTATGCTGGCTGATTGGCGAATTGTAATCGGTTTTTAAATCGACTAAAAACATATGGTTACGATATTTATGAGATCCATTCTCATACTTTTTTAATATTGTGCTCCCATACCTCCTTGGTAGACTCAGTCGGCCAGATTAGGTGGTTTACAGGTTCAAGGAAGAGCACACAATGAAAGCCGCATGCCCGATCGCACTGGTCACTGAAAATAATGTGCAGGCCAGCACATTTGCTGCATACCTCATCTCTCATTTGAGCCGTCCCGTCCAGCTAATCCACGAGATTAATCAGCTAGATAACCAGTGTGACGGCACGCTGTTTCTCATCGATCTCGACTATATCCGCTCTGGCCAGTCACTGGGCTGGAACCGGGCGATCTCCGAACGCTTTGGCATGGCGACCACTGTGCTGCTCAATGCTCCCACTGCGACGGATCGCGACCTGTTGCTGATGTGGCCGCAGATCTGCGGTCTGTTTTTCCGTCAGGATCCGCTCGACCGGCTGGTTGCCGGGTTGCAGAAAATCCTGCTGGGCGAGTACTGGATGCCGCGCCACCTGCTGTGCGAGCTGGTCGAATACTATCGCCAGGGCAATAGCTACCTGCTGCGTAACGACACCCTGTTGACAGCCAGAGAGCAGGAGATCATCCGTTATCTGATGACGGGCGCCTCCAATGTCGAGATCGCCGACAGCCTGTTTGTCAGCGAGCACACCGTCAAATCCCACCTCTATAACGTCTTTAAAAAGCTGAATGTGAAGAACCGGATCCAGGCGGTGAGCTGGGCCAAAGAGTATCTCGATGCTCCGGACTCCCACTGATGAAAGCGTTCTCTCTTGCGTGTTGCCTCGCGCTGCTCTGGGGCTGCACGACCGTTGTGGCGGCCGAGGCCGATGCACCGCTGGAGTCGGTACAGCCGGAGCAGGAGAGTGATCGGCTGGATGTGGATGGTCTGGTGCTGGATCGCACCTTTACCCGCTTCGGTCAGGGCTTTTATAACGAATTTACCCGGTTGCGCAGCGATGAAGACCCGGATGCCAGAGAAAATCTGACGATTCATGAGCGCCCGACAGCTCGCTGGGGCAGCCAGATCTGGATCACCCATAACCGGAAGGTGATTTTTAAAACCGCACTCTCTCCTGGCCGCAATCAGCAGGAGCAGAGCGCCAAACTGGCTTGGTCACAGGTCAGGCAGACCCTCGAACAGCAGAAGATCGCGACCCTGTTCATGGATACCTTCGATTTGGAACATGATGAACTATAAGGATATTTCTCATGCGTGCCCGGTTATGGCTAGTTGCTGCACTGATAGCGCCAACGCTCCATGCGTCGGAGCTTGTCTATCGCCCCGTCAACCCCAGCTTTGGGGGTAACCCTCTCAACAGCAGTCATCTGCTTGGCACCGCCAATGCGCAGAATGATTACAAGGATCCCGCCAGTGGCAACGGTAGCAGCGGCACCTCGGCGCTGGATCGCCTGACCTCCAACCTGCAATCCCGCCTGATCAGCCAGCTGCTGGCCGATATCGGCAAGGATGGCAGCCAGAGCGGCAGTCTGGTGACCGATGATTTTGCCATCAATGTGGTGGATGAAGATGGCACCCTGGTGGTTTCGATCACCGACCGGGTGACCAACCAGACCACCATGATCGAAGTGAATGGCCTGATTGCCGACTGAGGGCGCGATGAAACGACAACTGTTATTGATAGTGCCCCTGCTTGCGCTGGCTGGCTGTGCGACCCATATCGGCTCACCCGTTGCCGATGAGAAGGCAACCCTGATGCCGCGATCCGTCTCTTACAAGGAGCTGATCAGTCTGCCCAAGCCAAAAGGGAAAATTGTCGCGGCCGTCTACGATTTTCGCGATCAGACCGGTCAGTACCTGCCTGCACCGGCCTCCAACTTCTCCACGGCAGTTACCCAGGGCGGGGTGGCTATGCTGAGCACGGCCTTGTGGGACTCTCAATGGTTTGTGCCGCTGGAGCGGGAAGGGCTACAGAACCTGCTGACCGAGCGCAAGATTGTGCGGGCGGCCCAGAACAAGCCCAACGTTCCCGGCAACAATGCCAATCAACTGCCCTCGCTAGTTGCCGCCAACATCCTGATCGAGGGGGGGATCGTCGCCTATGACAGCAATGTACGAACCGGCGGGGCGGGGGCCAAGTATTTTGGCATCGGCGCCAGCGGGGAGTATCGGGTCGATCAGGTGACGGTCAATCTGCGCGCCGTCGATATCCGTTCAGGCCGGATCCTGAACAGTGTCACCACCTCCAAGACCGTATTGTCGCAACAGGTGCAGGCCGGGGTATTCCGTTTCGTCGAGTACAAGCGCCTGCTGGAGGCCGAGGCCGGTTTCAGCACCAATGAACCGGTACAGATGTGTGTCATGTCGGCTATCGAGTCCGGGGTGATCCGGCTAATAGCCAATGGCGTGCGGGACAATCTGTGGCAACTGGCTGACCAGCGGGATATCGACAATCCGATCCTGCAGGAGTACCTGCAAGACAATGCCCCGCTGCTTTGAGTTTTCCCGCTCGCACAATGCCCTCCCAGGTGGAGGGCATTTTTTTGGCCTCCATCGAATACGAATTAAGACTTTCTGCTCAGCGACAGGGCGGCGCTTTTCATCCTCGAATCAGCGGAGTGCCTGATAGGCCGCCTCTGGTCTGACAGGGATACTGTGGGCGTTTTCCAACAAGGCGATGGCGCGATGAAACACCTGTTGAGTGCTCTCTTTTTCCTGCTGATATCGGGCGCCCCGCAACTCGCCGCAGAGCCTGCCGTTTTCGACGAGCTGGCGATGGCAAGCGAGCTGGATTCCGGTCTGCAGAGCGATGGGAATCAGGCGCTGTTGTGGCAACTCGGTAGCGAGCAGCAACTGCACCTCACCCAGCAAGGGGAGCTGAATCAGGCGCGCCTGCTGCAACAGGGTTGGGCCAATGAGTTGGCGCTCTCCCAGGTGGGAGATGAGAACTGGGTCAATGGCGCGCAACTGGGCGAAGGCAATAGCGCCGAGCTCTATCAGGCGGGTATCAATAACCGGATTTGGCTGCTGCAACAAGGCAGCGGCAATGAAGCCTGGATCAGTCAGCAAGGGGCAGACAATCAGGCCCGGGCGATCCAGCTGGGTGATGGCAATCTGGCCAGCATCGAGCAAAACGGTAACGGATTGGCGGCAACCGTTATTCAGACGGGAGCCAATCAGCAAGTAAATGTCGTTCAAACCAACTGAGCCTAGGCTCAACCATTAGCACGAGAGGGAAATCATGTTTAAACGTACCATCATTGCCTCGGCAGTTCTTCTGGCGACCAGCACCGCTTGGGCGGCATCTACTGGCAATCAGGCTACGGTGAACCAGGCCCAGAGCGGCAATACCGCCACCATTAACCAGGTGGTGGGAAGCGTCGATAACAAGGCTAACATTGATCAAGCTGGTAACAACAACACAGCTGTTACCACTCAAAAGAATACCGGCCAGTCAGATGCCGATACTCGGCAGGTAGGTGACAGTAACAAGGGTTACATCTTGCAACAAGGTGACACTAACCTCTCCAAAGCCTCCATCGATACAAAGGGGAACGACAACTTTGCTGATGTGATTCAGCAATTTGAGAATGGCGGTGCGGTCGCCGGGGTTGTTCAAGATGGGGAGAGCAACGACGCCAAGATCAAGCAAGATAATGGTGACGGAGCTGACTCCAGGATCACTCAAATCTCGGATGGTAATCGGGCTGTCATTAATAACCAGATATCCGATTTCGCTCGGGCGAGTGTACAGCAGCTAGAGGGGGGGGCTCACCAGGCTGACGTGACCCAGACAGCGGCTGATGGAGCCAACGCCGAAGTGGTACAACGTGGAGAGCGCAATATCACCAAGGTGCTGCAGGCAACCGGTAACTATGACTATGCACCGGCGGAAGGAACATCTGCAGTGGTGACTCAGAGTGGTTCTTTGAACAATGCAGACGTTACTCAATACGATAGTGCCAACGTAGCGACTATTGAGCAAAGTGGAACCGGCGGTAAGGTGGTGACCCTGCAACAAGGATCTGATGCCGGGGAGGGCAACCACCTGCTGGCAAAACAGAGTGGTAGCAGCGAGTTTGCTGAGTTGAAACAAGATGGTAATCGCAACCGTATTGAGACCGACCAGCAAGGTACTGGCAATGATGCCTTGATCAACCAGATAGGTGATGACAACAAGGCCGTGGTTAATCAGTTAGCCAGCAGTACCGATGGTGCGGTCACCATTGATCAGGTAGGCAATGACAACTATGCCAATGCAGTGCAACAAGCAGGCAGCGGCAATACCATCGATATCGACCAGAACGGAACTGGCAACCAGGTTGCATCTGCTCGTGATGGTGAAGGCAAAGGCGCATGGACCTGGGGCTCGGACAACGAGCTGGTCGTTGCTCAGACAGGTACTGACAACTGGGCTTATGCCGATGCGTCTCACTCTGAGTCTGTGGTCAAAGTGACCCAGGATGGTGAGCTGAACAATGCCAAGGTTGAGTCCTACTTGGGTAGCGAGAACAAACTCACCGTGACCCAGAACGGCGCTGAGCACGAGGCTAATGTCTACGTCAATGCTGGGGTTGGTGGGGGGCGCAACACCGTTGATGTGGTGCAAAACGAAAGCTTCAATACTGCCAATGTGACCGTATTGGGCAGCGATAACCATGCCTATGTCTATCAAGGGGCTGGTAGCAACTGATGGTCATCTCCGGATTCAGGGGCCTGCGGGCCCCTCTTTTGTTGGTGCTGCTCTGTGGGTTGATGCTGGTTTATCGCGTTCCTTCACCAGCAACTGCAAGGGAAACCGAGATAGAACCCGATCCGTCGATCCGCTTGTCCCTCAATATGGTGCAGAGCGAACAGGGGCTGTCACTTGCACCGACGCTGCTCAGCAAGCGCAACTTGAAGGTGAGCTTCAGGTTGCTGGTGTATGGCGAAGGGGCCGCCGGGAGCACGACTCAGCGTCAGAGCCGTAATCTGTCGCTGCAGGCTGGAGTGGTCATGGCGGTTGGCAAAATAGGGCTGGGTTTGCGTTGCCCCTATCGGGTCGAGGTCACCGCCCGGATATGGCAAAACGAGCGGCTGCTGGTGGAGAAAAAAGAGCAGATGGGGTGCGCCGGATGATGCGCATTTCATCTCATGACTGTCTATTCATCCAGTAGTCTCTATGCCATACTGACTCGCTCAAGTTTCTGTATCGAGCGTGCAACAAGATGGAAAAGATCGTGGTCCGGGGTGCTCGCACCCACAACCTCAAGAACATCAATCTGACCCTGCCCCGCGACAAGCTGATCGTGGTCACCGGCCTCTCCGGTTCGGGCAAATCCTCTCTGGCGTTCGATACCCTCTATGCCGAGGGGCAGCGCCGCTATGTGGAGTCCCTCTCCGCCTATGCCCGCCAGTTCCTCTCCCTGATGGAGAAGCCGGACGTTGACCATATCGAGGGGCTTTCGCCCGCCATCTCCATCGAGCAGAAGTCCACCTCCCACAACCCGCGCTCGACCGTCGGCACCATCACCGAGATCTACGACTACCTGCGTCTGCTGTTCGCCCGAGTCGGTGAGCCGCGCTGCCCGACCCATGCCATTCCGCTCGCCGCCCAGACCATCAGCCAGATGGTGGATCAGGTGCTGGCTCAACCGGAGGGGAGCAAGCTGATGCTGCTGGCTCCGGTGGTGCGGGATCGCAAGGGGGAGCACACCAAGCTGCTGGAGAATCTGGCGGCCCAGGGCTACATCCGTGCCCGTATCGACGGCGAGGTGTGCGATCTCTCCGATCCTCCGACTTTGGAGCTGCACAAGAAGCACACCATCGAGGTGGTGGTGGATCGCTTCAAGGTGCGTGAGGACCTGGCGCTGCGTCTGGCCGAGTCGTTCGAGACGGCGCTGACCCTCTCCGGCGGCATCGTGCTGGTGGTGCCGATGGACGGCGAGGAGGGGGTTGCCCCCATGACCTTCTCCGCCAACTTCGCCTGCCCGGAGTGTGGCTACTCCATGTCGGAGCTGGAGCCGCGCATCTTCTCCTTTAACAACCCGGCTGGTGCCTGTCCCACCTGTGATGGTTTGGGCGTGCAGCAGTACTTCGACCCGGCCAAGGTGATCGGCGATCCGGCCATCAGCCTAGCCAACGGCGCCATCCGTGGCTGGGACAAGCGCAGCTTCTACTACTTCCAGATGCTCAAATCCCTCTCCGAGCACTACAAGTTCGATCTGGAGACGCCGTGGGAAGATCTGCCGGTCAAGACCCAGGAGGTGATCCTGCGCGGCTCAGGTCGCACCGAGATCGAGTTCCGCTACATGAACGACCGCGGCGACGTGGTGGTGCGCAAGCACCCGTTCGAGGGGATCCTGCACAACATGGAGCGACGCTACCGGGAAACCGAGTCCAACTCGGTACGCGAAGAGCTCTCCAAGTACATAGCCAACAAATCCTGTACCAGCTGCGGTGGTAGCCGACTGCGGGAGGAGGCGCGCCACGTTTTCGTTGATAACCGCAACCTGCCGGCCATCGCCGAGCAGTCCATCGGCGATGCACTGGCCTTCTTCGAGGGGCTGAACCTCACCGGCCAGCGCGCCCAGATTGCCGAGAAGATCTTGAAAGAGATCGTCGAGCGGCTCGGCTTCCTGGTGAATGTGGGTCTCAACTACCTGAGCCTGTCGCGCAGCGCCGAGACCCTCTCAGGTGGCGAAGCGCAGCGCATTCGACTGGCCAGCCAGATTGGTGCCGGTCTGGTGGGGGTGATGTACGTACTGGATGAGCCTTCCATCGGTCTGCATCAGCGCGACAACGAGCGGTTGCTCAAGACCCTCACCCATCTGCGCGATCTGGGCAATACCGTGATCGTGGTGGAGCACGACGAGGATGCCATTCGCCTCGCCGACCATGTGCTGGATATCGGCCCGGGGGCGGGTGTGCATGGCGGCGAAATTGTTGCGCAGGGCACCCCCCAGCAGATCATTGACAATCCGGAGTCGCTGACCGGTGACTACCTCTCCGGCCGCAAGCAGATCGCCATTCCGGCCGAGCGCACCCCGCTCACCGGCAAGTGGCTGAAACTCAAGGGGGCGAGCGGCAACAACCTGCGCAACGTCAACCTGGATCTGCCCATCGGAGTGATGACCTGCGTTACAGGTGTTTCCGGCTCCGGCAAGTCGACCTTGATCAACGACACCCTGTTCCGCATCGCTCATCGCGAGCTGAACAAGGCCACCGAATCCACCCCGGCGCCCTATCGCAGCGTCGAGGGGCTGGAGCATCTGGACAAGGTGGTGGATATCGACCAGAGCCCCATCGGCCGTACCCCTCGCTCCAACCCGGCCACCTATACCGGTCTGTTCACTCCGATCCGCGAGCTGCTCTCCGGTACCCAGGAGGCGCGTTCGCGCGGTTATCAGCCGGGCCGTTTCTCCTTCAACGTGAAAGGGGGGCGCTGCGAGGCATGTCAGGGGGATGGGGTCATCAAGGTAGAGATGCACTTCCTGCCGGACGTCTATGTGCCGTGCGACGTCTGCAAGGGCAAGCGCTACAACCGCGAGACCCTGGAGGTGAAGTACAAGGGCAAGAACATCCACGAAATCCTCGAGATGACAGTGGAAGATGCCCGCGAGTTCTTCGATCCGGTACCGGCGGTGGCGCGCAAGCTGCAGACCCTGATGGACGTGGGCCTCTCCTATATCCGTCTCGGCCAGTCTGCTACTACCTTGTCGGGCGGCGAGGCACAGCGGGTCAAGCTGGCGCGCGAGCTTTCCAAACGGGATACCGGCCAGACCCTCTATATTCTGGACGAGCCGACCACCGGGTTGCACTTCCACGATATCCAGCAACTGCTCAAGGTACTGCACCAGTTGCGGGATCGCGGTAATACCATCGTCATCATCGAGCACAACCTTGATGTGGTAAAAACTGCCGACTGGATCGTCGATTTGGGACCGGAGGGAGGGGCAGGTGGTGGCCGTATTTTGGTGACGGGGACGCCGGAAGAGATTTGCACCAATAAAGAGTCTCATACAGCTCGTTTTTTACGACCGCTATTGGCGCGATAAGCCGTTATAATCGAGGGGCCTTTGGCCCCTTTTTGTTATAAAAATCGGGAGCATAGGGGGAAGCTCGTCAAGTGGGGCAGGCTTGGCATCTCTGCATCATGGTCATGGATATATCGGGTTATGGCTCAGGCTCCGCGCACGATTGATCATCAGTTGGCTTACTCCATGTTCCCCATCTGGCTGGGGGCGATCCTGCTATTGCTGGTCCTGCTGGCGTGGGCCCAGATCCCGGCCGCCAGCCGGATTGAAGAGCAGCGAATGAAGGAGCATCTGCTGCGCGTGACCAAGGCGGTGCAGGCGGATGTGGCAGCTCTGGATGCATTCAGTCGGGATTGGGGCATCTGGGATGACAGCCATCGTTTTATGGACAACAAAAGCAGGGGGTACATCGAATCCAACCTGTTCAGTGATATGCCGATGCGGGATTTTAGTCTCAACCTGATGAGTTTTATGGATCTCACCGGCTACGAAATCTGGACGCGTACCCTGCTACCCGATGCGCCGGGGGTTAATCCGGATCAGTTTCCCTACTTCCTTGATGAACTGAAAAAGCAGTTAAGGGAGCGCTCGGTGGCGCAAGGGGGCATCAATCTGCACGGGATCCGTGCTTCCCAGTGGGGGCCGCTGATGTACTCGTGGCAGCCGATCAGAAACAGTGACGAGTCGGCACCGTTCAACGGTTTCTTGCTGGTTGTACGTTGGCTCGACAAGGCCTACCTCGAGCAAGTATCGGAGCGTACCGCGCTGCCACTGGCGATCTCCCACGCCAATCTGGATGTCACCGCTACCTTCAAACCACTGAAACCGCAAATAACGTATCGCCTGATCGACCTTGGGCTCACCCGGCTCAGGGGAGAGGTGCGACTGCTCAACAGCGATAACCAGCCGGTGCTGACTCTGGTGATTGAGGAGGAGAGAAAGATCTTGAGTGGCGTCATGGAGGGGGCGCTCTGGACCTTTATTGGCATGCTGTTTATCAGTTTTATCTGCGTCATGATCGCCATGTACCGGCTCAACAGCATTGTGCTCACCCCGTTGCAGCAGCTGGTGTCGGCGCTGCAACGCTTTGGCGATCGGCCAGATGCCACCTTGATCCCCTATATCGACAGCAGTGCCGAGATGGCGACCCTGAGCGGCAAGTTCAAGGAGATGGCCAGCAAGGTCAGTCAGCAACACGATGATTTGTTGGAAAAATCCAGCCAGATGGAGATGGCTGCATTCACCGACCCCTTGACCCGTTGTTTCAATCGTCGCTATCTCGATGGCTGGTTGCAGGCCAACCGGGCCAAACCTTGTCTGTTATTGCTGCTGGATCTGGATCATTTCAAGCGGATCAATGACCGCCTTGGCCATGACATCGGGGATCTGGTGCTGAAACAGTTGGCGGATCTGCTGCGCAAGGTGGTGACAGGAGAGCGCGAGCCGATCATCCGGCTGGGCGGGGAGGAGTTCTTGTTGTTGCTACAAGTGGATGACGAGCAAGAGTTGGCGCTGCGGGTCGAATATCTGCGCCAGCGTGTCGCTCAGCACCGCTTTGGCAGAGAGGATGCGCCACTCTGGTTGACGGTGTCGCTGGGGTTCTGCCGCTATCCGTTGCACCCGGAGTACCCGGATTCATTCTGGAGTCATAGCTTCAAACTGGCGGACATGGCGCTGTATCAGGCCAAAGTCGGCGGGCGAAATCGGTGGTGTGGCTACGCTGGTAGCCTCTCTGCTGAGGGAATGGGTCAGACTCCGGAACAGCTTGCCGAAGGGGGGCATATCACCCTGCTGCACTCTGTCAATCCGGATTAACCCTGCCGTATCAATACCAGATAGGCCAGGGCGACAATAAAACCGAGCAGGATAAAGAGAAAGGATCCGATTCCCCACACGGCCGCGAGAAAGGCCCCCACCTTTTGCCATTTCGACTCATTTTTCATAAATAAACCATTACTTCCCAGTAACTTGTATGGCGCAAAAAATACGCTGATTTGCCCATATTAACAACAATTAATAGCCGCTCTGCCGCGCAATAAGATGTGGTTTGCTTGCCTCTTTTGGCGCTGTGTGCGGGGAGTTACAACCTGCAGAAACAGGCATTTCAGCTTGTTATCTGGGGACTCAACGAGATTGGGATAGCGCGCAAAGATGTCACACCAATCGATTTATTTCTGTGCAACCTTTGCTCCAAGTCAATAACTTTGCATTTACAAGGGCATATAGTCAGCGGGCTTACAGCATCAAATGAAAACAAAAAAAGGGATTACGTGATGAAAAAATTACTTCCTCTGATGATTGCCGCTGCAGTGACCTCTCCTTTCGCCATGGCCCATCAGGCTGGTGATATTCTGGTTCGTGGCGGTTTGGCATTTGTATCGCCGCAGGAAAGCAGCACGCCTGTAGAGCTGGAAATTAATGACAACATGCAATTGGGATTGACTCTCTCTTACATGATTACTGATAACTGGGGTGTCGAATTGCTGGCTGCAACCCCCTTCTCTCATTCAGTCAAACTGGGTGGTGCTGAAGTTGCCAAGATCAAGCATTTGCCGCCGACTCTGATGGGTCAGTACTATTTTGGCGATGCTCAAAGCAAGGTTCGCCCGTATGTCGGTATTGGCGTGAACTACACCACCTTCTTTGATGAAGAGGGTCGTGGTGCGCTGTCAGGAACCGATGTCAAAGTCGATGACTCCTGGGGGGTTGCCGGACAAGTTGGTATCGATATGGCGATCACTGACCGCTGGTTTGTCAACGGTTCAGCCTGGATCATGGATATCGATACCGATGTGCATACAGCGATTGGCACCATTAATACCAAGGTCGACCCGATGGCCTTTGTGGTGGGTGTTGGCTACCGCTTCTAATGATTCTGACTGCGGTTCTGAACGGACCGCGGAAGATAGCAAAGTACGTCTCTTTCAGCCCGGCTTGTGCCGGGCTTTTTTCGTACGGCTGATTTTGTCTGGACTGTGATCCAACCCGATACAAATCAATTAAATACCTGCCGCTTTATTTCAGTTATTCGCCACCCCTGCCGATAGTGACTATGTTCACTTTACCTTCCCCCAATGAGTGAGGATGTCTCCATGGGCTTATCTATCGTGCAGCGGATCATCGCCGGATTCGTGTTGATGCTGCTGTTGCTGATCCTGCTTGGTGTGATCAGTACCTTTAAAATCAAGGGTATAAATGACGGCCTCTCTGCCGTATCTGACCGGGCAACCCCGCTGGTGGTGGCTGTCGCAGGTCTCAAGGGGGCGCTGCAGGATAGCAACCGCTGGGTGCTGGTCTACCGCACCAGTGAAGATGCCGCCCAGTTGCCGCAGCTGGCCAATCAGTTCAAGGAGCAGCAGAACCGCTTCGCCCAGCTGAGTCAGGAGATGGGTAAATTTACCGACGTAGCGGATGCTCGTGCCCGCTTCCAGCAGGTCGAGAGTGCTACCACTCAATTTTATGGCTTGGCGGATCAGGTGTTGGCCCAGCATCGGCAGTGGGTTAGTGCATTAGATCAGCGCCACAAGCTGGAGATGGAATTTATCCGCCTTGAGGATACCTACCAGTGGGCGGCGGATCTGCTGCTGCAACAGACCGCCAGCAAACGCTCCATGCGCAACAAGGCGGAACTTATTACCTCGGGTATCGCCCGCGATCTGAAGAATATCCGCCGTGCCGATGCCAAAACCGACCTGAACGAGCTGGAAAAGGTTCTCAGCAAGGATATCGAGATGGCCCGCAAGCGGTTGGAGCGGGTGCTGGTGCCCGATGATGTGAAAGCGCGCTTTGTCTCCAATCTGGATCGGATGCAGGAGCTGGCACTTGGCGCTCAGGGCTTGCTGGCAACCATGCGTCAGGCTCAACAACTGGCGCTGTCGTTGGCCACGAAAAATCAGCAGCTGGATGCCAGTCTGGTCAACAGCCTCAATTTGCTCGATGAGATGGGCAAGTCTGCCGGAGCCATCGCCAGCGACAGCAGGATCAACGCCGATGCGGCGGTCAGCAGTGCCAGCTTCTGGATCCTGGTGGTTGCCGCGATGTCGGCCGCTGCCGCGCTGGTGATCGGCTATACCACTGCGCGCAGCATTCAGCGCCCGTTGCAGATGATCAACAAGGAGCTCGATTACATGGCGGCCGGTGACATGACACGGCGCATCAACTACCGCAGCAGTTGCGAATTTGGCAGCCTCTCTCGCTCCATCGATACGCTGGCGGGCAAGACTGGTGAGCTGCTCTCTCAAATCAATGCAGGCTCTCGCCATCTGGTGGATGAGGCGAGCCGCGCCGCCGAGATCAGCGAACGGGCCATGTCCCGGGTACAGGAGCAGAAGAGCCAGACCGATCAGGTGGCTGCCGCCATTACCGAGCTGGAAGTGAGCGCCACCGAGGTGGCCCGCTCTACCGATGGCACCAAGCGGGAAGTGGATCTGGCCGATGAAGAGGCGCGCAATGGTCGCCAGAAAGTGGCCACCACTCGCCGGATCACCGAGCAGCTGGCTGGCGCCATGGAAGAGGCGGTCGGAATCACCTACAAACTTGGGGAATTCAGTAACAACATCGGCAGCATTCTCGATGTGATCCGCAGTATTGCCGAGCAGACCAACCTGCTGGCGTTGAACGCCGCCATCGAAGCGGCCCGTGCTGGTGATGCAGGTCGTGGTTTTGCGGTGGTGGCCGATGAGGTGCGGGCGCTGGCCAATCGCACCCAGACTTCGACCGAAGAGATCCAGGGGATGATTGAGAACCTGCAGAGCTCCAGCAAGCATGTGGTTGAAGTGATGGGGCGCAGCCAGGAGCAGACCCAGAGCTGTGTCGAGCAGACCCGCGAGATGGATGTGGCGCTGCAATCCATTGCCGAGCGGATGGGGGCCATCAAGTCGATGGCGGATCAGGTGGCCCATGCCGCTCAGGAGCAGATCTCCGTCAGTCAGGGGGTCGCTCGTCATATCGCCGGTATTGCTGATGTGGCATACGAGACAGAGCGGGAGGCGCGGGAATCCGCCAGCAGCAGCGAAGTGCTGGCCGACCTGGTCGCCAAACAGCAGCAATTGATCGCACATTTCAAGGTCTAGGAGGGCTTATGTCTAAAAAGTGGATTGGAGCCCTGAGTCTCCTGTTGTGTGGCCAGCTGATGGCCAGCGAGCTGGTGATTGAAAGCTGGCGAACCGATGACAAGGCGTTGTGGGAGCAGAAAATCATCCCGGCGTTTGAAGCGGCGCATCCCGGCATCAAGGTGAGTTTTCATCCGGTGCAGAACGTCAACTACATGCCCACCCTGTGGGAGAGCCTGAAAGGGGGCAAAGCGGGGGATCTCATTACCTGTCGTCCGTTTGATGACTCGCTCGCCCTGTTCAAGGCGGGCCATCTGGCCGAGCTGACCGAGATGGCGGGGATGGAGAACTTCCCGAGTTTTGCCCAGTCACCCTGGCAGACCGATTCCGGTGCCCAGACCTTCTGTGTACCCATGGCCTCGGTGATCCATGGCTTCTTCTATAACAAGAAGATTTTCAGTGAGTTGGGGCTCACCTTGCCGCAAACCCGCGATCAGTTCTTCGCCGTGCTGGACAAGATCAAGGCCGATGGGCGCTATGTGCCGCTGGCCATGAGTGGTTCCGAGAGCTGGGTTGCCTCCGAACTGGGGTTCCAGAACATTGGCCCCAACTACTGGAAAGGGGAAGATGGTCGTCTGGCTTTGATTGGCGGGCAGGAGCGGTTGGACAACCCCCAATATGTGAAGGTGTTCGACGAGCTGGCCCGCTGGCGTTCCTACCTCGGTGAAGGTGGCGAGAGCCGCGATTATGCGACCAGTAACGAGCTGTTCACTTCGGGCAAGGCCGCCTTCTACGTGGCGGGCTCCTGGGAGATTGCTCCCTTTACCGGCAAGGTCGATTTTGGCGTCATGCGCCCGCCGGTGGCCAAACAGGGTGATGGCTGTTTCTTTACCGACCACACCGATATCGGTATGGGGATGAATCCGGCCAGCAAGAATAAAGAGGGTGCAATGGCTTTCCTGCAGTGGCTGACGACGCCGCAATTTGCCGAGCTCTATACCAACTCGCTGCCGGGATTCTTCTCCCTCTCCAACCACTTCTTCGATGTCACCAATCCGGCGGCCAAAGAGATGATGGAGTGGCGCGATCAGTGTGACTCGACCATTCGGGTGGCGACCCAGATCCTCTCCCGTGGTACGCCCAAGTTGGGGGATGAACTGGCCGAGGTGAGTCAGGCAGTGCTGCTTGGCAAGATGGAGCCCAAGGCTGCCGCGGATCGACTGGAAAGTGGCTTGAAGAGCTGGTATGCCCCTCATCAGGGCAACAAGTCCAAGAGCGCGGACTGTCAGTGTGATGCGGTTGCCCCTGCTCCTGTTTTAGCGCCGACGACTGAGGTGTCCGCAGCTCCCGCGACCAGTGAAACATCGGCCGTGGTGTCACCTGCTGTGACTCCCGCAGAACCCGCATCAGCGGCCGCAGCCCCATTACCGGCGCCGTCGGATGAGGTGGAGCAGGCGCTCTCCAACGAGCTGGAGGCGCCACAGCAGCCACAGCAATAGGTCATCTGCATCAATAAGAGCGGGAGGCATCAGCCTCCCGTTTTTTTATGGCTCGTGGCCAGCATGTATCGCTTTATTGTGCTTCGTGGGGCCAGCGGCAGAGGCTGCCGATGCGGGCTACCGGGGCAAACCCCAGAGAGCGGTAAATGCGCTGGGCATGGTAGTGCTCGTCAGCCACTATGATGAGCTGTTTGGCGCGGGACAATCCTGCGAGAGCCACTTGACTCAGCAACTGGCGGCATAACCCCTGGTTGCGCCACGCATGGTGCGTGCGTACCAACTGGAAGCGTCCAAGTGTGCCGCAGAAGAAGAGGCCACAGCTGGCGACCAATTGCCCCTCTTGCCAGATCCCCCACCAGTCCCCGAGACCATCGGCAATCATGGCCTGATAGAGCGCCTGGCGGGATCGCAGATAGGGAAGATAGCTCTGTTCCGAGTGCCCCTCATCCCGTTCATTGAGTTCGAAGTCGAGCCACTCAGGCCAATCAGCAGTGGTGAAGGTGCGTGCATCAACCTTGTTCGTGTCGTCGTGAGGAGGTGGGCTGCTCTGCTCATCCAGCGCCAGCACCACGCACTCCATATATTGGTAACCCGTTGCGACAAAACCGGCGATCCGGCTGTTTTGTCCGGCCGCCAGTGGCCATTGGAAGGTGCGGTGGCGCACTCGAGGATCCTGGCCGATCAGCTGATCGAATGTGGCTTCCAGCCAGCCTTTGTCGCGGTCGCTGGGCGGGGTGGGGAGCAGCAGGTAGTTGCCGAAGTAATAGTTGGGAGCATCCGGCGTGCGAACCGCCCAGAACTGATCGTGCTGAACAACCTCGCCCTGATAGCGATCGAACAGCAAGTCGGTGGCAAAGCCGGGATGGGTATCCATGATGGTGCTCCTGCAAAGACTCATTCTGTTATCGGCAGGAGTGGGAAATAGATGAAAAGGGGCCGGAGAATCCTCCGGCCAAACAATCACACGCAGATTCAGAACGTCCAGGACGATCTGCCCCCATCATAACTCGACTGGGGCGATTTTGGGATGGGCACTTTTCGGTTACGTACCGTTAATTTTGTAAATATGAAGCTCGTCAGATCGGATGTGAGGTAAATCCCTGTTGACTTTGTGTCGTTTTACTCATAAATATAAAGACGTTTAGACGTCCAAACATCCGTTTTGACGTAGGCAGATGGATTGCAGGACAGGGAGAAGAGCAGATGGGTTTTCACAGTGCACGTCAGGTTGAGGCGCTCAACCAGAGCTTGGCAGATTTGAATGGCGATATATCGGTCAGTTTCGAGTTTTTTCCGCCCAATAGTGAAGGGATGGAGAATACCCTCTGGCAGTCCATCGAACGGCTGAAAGTGCTGGAACCCAAGTTCGTCTCCGTCACCTATGGCGCCAACTCCGGTACCCGTGATCGCACCCACAAGGTGATCAAGGACATCAAGGAGCGGACAGGCCTGATTGCGGCGCCTCACCTGACCTGTATCGATGCCAGCCGCGACGAATTGCGCACCATCGCCCGCGATTACTGGAACAGCGGTATTCGCCATATCGTGGCTCTGCGCGGTGATTTGCCGCAGGGGTTGGAGAAGCCGGATATGTATGCCACCGATCTGGTTGCCCTGCTCAAGTCAGAGGCCGACTTCGATATCTCGGTTGCCGCCTATCCTGAAGGGCACCCGGAGGCCAAGAGTGCGCAATCCGACCTGCTCAACCTTAAGCGCAAGATCGATGCCGGTGCCAACCGTGCTATCACCCAGTTCTTCTTCGATGTGGAAACTTACTTGCGCTTTCGGGATCGCTGCGCCGCCATCGGCATCGATGCTGAAATCGTGCCGGGGATCCTGCCGGTCTCCAACTATCAGACCCTGGCCAAGTTTGCCGGTTTTACCAACGTGAAGATCCCGCGCTGGATGCATCAGCGTTTCGAGGGGCTTGATAACGATCAGATGACCCGCAATCTGGTGGGGGCGAGCATCGCCATCGATCAGGTGCGCGTGCTGAGTCAGGAAGGGGTGAAGGATTTCCACTTCTATACCCTGAACCGCTCCGAGCTGACCTATGCCATCTGCCATACTCTGGGGGTTCGTCCCAAGGGGTGACCTGTGGTCACCGCGATAAAAGCAAAAAGCCAATGAGTTGCTCATTGGCTTTTTCGTTATGGCCGATTATCAAGGTCTGGTCGGGGCGATCTCTTTTGGCTCAAGATCGATGACCGCATTACCGGCAGCCCCCGGATACTGGCGATAGACCTGATCCTGCTCCAGTGTGTAGAAGGTATCCAGATAGTCGTCGTTGTTGGTCATCCAGGAGTCGGGCAGTGCCTTGACGATGCGACCGCCGAGATCGAGGAAGGGCAGGGCTTCCGGCACGCCACCCGCAGTAAAGCCGAGTTTGAGAGCTTCAATTAGCAGGGCGCTCAGCTCCTTGTAGTTGACGTTGTCATCCTGCTCCATCATCACCACATCGACGGCACCCCAGCGATAGCGATCCCAGTAAACCAGGATCTGGTTGGGGGTGTAGTCTGTGTTGTCATAGTCGAGGTAGGGCATGTCGACAATATCGACTACTGGCTCATCTCGGCTGGGATTGACCCCTGCGACCACTGCATACACTTCGGCCGCGCCGAGTAGCCAGGGCTCCTGATCATCCTTCAGTCTGATCTTTTTCAGGATACTGGTCTTGAGTGGCGCCGTGCTGGCCGCCACTCGCGGCGCGCTTTGCAGATCCGCATCGGCCAGCGCCTTGCGCATTACCTTCAAGCCTGCGTTTTTGGCTTTGACGGGATCGGCTTCGACTACCAGAACCGGCCGGGCCGGTGCCTTGTCCACATCCAGATAGACGGGATTGCCAGCGCTGTCGAACGCTTCAATGGCGCTCCAGCTCTTCTCATCTCCACTTGGAACATAGGCGACCAGCGGTTCGACGCCCTGTTGCAGTGCGGCGGCCTGATCGGTGTTGGCCAGTCGCAACTGCATCAGTTGCTTGACCTCGCCATCCAGTCCTTGCCGGCTGATGGCCGCCTGGTTGGCATCGCTCGCCTGCCGTTTAAGCCGTGGACTGGCCTTCTGCAGCAGGTTGGGAAGCGGGCTCTGATATTGCTGATTGCTCAGCAGGGGCAGCAGGTTTTTCTGCTGAAGTGCGAGCTGGCGAGCCAGCTCTCGATCCGTATCGGCAGCCTGGACGCTCGTAGCACCCAGTATGGCCAGTAGTAACAAGACAGCCTGATTTTTCATTTTTATACTCCGTTGCATGGAACCTGACAGGGCACCATGTCCGGGAAGATTGGTGCCCTGACGCCACTAGAGGGAAATTAGTTTCACTTGTGAATCATTTTATGTGGATAGTGTGCAGAGGTTCACGGTTTGAGGTTCAATTGATTCCTTTGTCGATATAATTGGAACTGATAGATAGCCAGACCAATCAGCAGACCCCAGCAGGCTGCCGCGATGCCGAGCAGGCTGATCCCGGACGCGGTAATAATAAAGGTGAGCAGCGCAGCTTCTCGCGCTTCATCCTGTTGCAAGGCAGAGTGCAGGCTGCTGCCGATGGTGCCTAGCAGGGCCAATCCGGCGATGCAGGTGACAAGGGCTGCCGGAAAGGCGCTAAACAGGGCCGCGACGGTTGCGCCGAAGCAGCCGGTCAGGAGATAAAAGCAACCCGCCCATACCGCAGCTGGCCAGCGGCGCTTGGTATCCGAGTCGACCTCTTTGCCCATGCAGATGGCGGCAGTGATGGCGGCCAGATTGAAGGCATAGCCGCCAAAAGGGGCGAGCAGCAGGCCAGTCAGGCCAGTCCAGCTGATCAGCGAGGAGGTGGAAGGCTGATAGCCGTGGGCCCGCAAGATGGCAATTCCCGGCATGTTTTGCGATGTCATGGTGACAATGAACAGCGGCAGCGCGATACCAAACAGAGCATCAAGGGAGAAGGCTGGCCATGTCCAGACCGGGCTGGCGAGTTGCCAGTGAAGGGTGCCCATTTGCAAATCCTCCCGCACGCTGCAGATCAGCATCCCCACTCCCAGTACCAGCACCATGGTATAGCGGGGCCAGAGATGACGACCCAGCAGGAAGGCCAGCAGCAGGGTGCCAAGCAGCAAGGGATCTTGCGGGGCGACCTTGAACAGATCCAATCCGAATCTGAGCAGCACGCCAGCGAGCATTGCGGCGGCCAGTGGAGCCGGGATATGTTTCATCAAACGGTCGAACCAGCCGTTGATGCCACACAGAGTGATCAGCAGGGACGAGATCACAAAGGCGCCGATGGCTTCCGCCAGAGTGAAGTTGCCCAGCGTGGTGATCAGCAGTGCCGCGCCCGGTGTGGACCAGGCGGTTAGTATGGGTATACGGTAATAGAGAGAGAGGCCGATGCAGCTCACCCCCATGCCGATCCCCAGCGTCCAGAGCCAGGAGGCGACTTGAGCTGTATCTGCACCCGCCGCTGTGGCGGCCTGGATGATCAGAATGACGGAGCTGGTGTAGCCGACCATCACGGCGATAAAGCCTGCGACCAGATGGGGGAGGGCGAAGGGCATGACTCTTCCTCTTGGCGTTGTGACGCGCTGTGCGTTATTACGTACAATACAGCTTTGACTATATCGCTGTGCGCTATAGCGCACAAGGCGCATCGTGCAAAAGTAATAAAGAGGCAGTTATGCAAGAGATGAGTCAGCATCTGGCTGCTCGACTGAAGGGGCTGCGCAGCGAGCGCGGCTGGAGCCTGGATGCCGCCGCGCGCGAAACGGGTGTCAGCAAGGCGATGCTGGGGCAGATTGAGCGGGGAGAGTCCAGCCCGACAGTGGCGACGCTGTGGAAGATAGCCACCGGTTTTCGAGTCTCATTTTCCAGTTTCATTGAGCCCACACCCGCCGCGCAGGCAGAGGTGCTCTATCGCACCGCCGATGCCATTCGCCAGCAGCCAGCGGGAGAGGGCATGCAAGTGGCCCCCCTCTTCCCTTATGAAAACCGGTTTGGCTTCGAATTGCTTGAGCTGACCCTGTTGCCGGGTTACCAGCGTGAATCCGAGCCCCATGAGCCGGGAGTGACCGAACATGTCATCGTCATAAGCGGCATGATGGAGGTGCTGGTGGAAGGGGAGTGGCGTTCATTGGTGCAAGGGGAGGCTGTGCGTTTTGCTGCCGACCGTCCCCACGGTTATCGCAATCTGGGCATAGCCCCGGCGATTTTCCACAACCTCATCCACTATCCGGTGGCAACACCCTGAACATGTTCCGCAGTCATCAACCCGGTCGACCATCTGCTCTGGGGCGGATCAGTATCGGGGTATAGACCCAGACAAACAGACCATAGGCTGCGATCCAGGCAAGCGCGCTGAGGTTCCAGCCATGCAGGGTATAAGCAGGCCAGAACAGCGGAATCGCCACCCGCATTGTAGCGGCAGCGATGACCAGGGCGAATGCGCCAGTGATCCTGCGTCCTATCAGCAAGGCCCGACCGCTATGGCCGAGGGAGACTCGCGCAATCATGCCCAGGATCATGGTGCCCATACAGCCTGCGCTGAGCAGGTGACTGGCCATCGACAACGTGATGGGCAGACCCGCGCTATGTGCCGCAAGGGCGAGCAGGCCAAGAGGGATAAACAGATAGGCGAGATGGAGTGACCACAGCAGGGGATGCGCAACGGTCGATGGCAGATGCCAACGCAGTTGTCGCCACAGATGCAAACTCGCCGCCACTATATAGAGAGGCACTATATATATGCTGGTGACCCATTGGGTGGGGAGCAGCAGCCAGCACAGCAAGATAAGCCACAGTGTCGCGAGCGCCGCCCGCTCCAGCCAGAGCTGAGGTGCGGGTTTCTCCTGACCGGTTGCTCGGGCGGTGAAGAACGGAATCACCCTTCCACCCATCACGGCGATCAGGGTGGTAAACAACAGCACAATGGTGATCAATAGGTGCTCAACGGTGGTCCAATCGGTCTGCCATAACCAGCTGGCACCATTGAGCAAGGTCAGTATCAGCAACAGGGGCACGAAGAAGAGGTTGCGCCATTGCCGGGTTATCAAGATAGGCTTGGCAAGGAACCAGGCGCACAGCGGCAGCCAGAGCAGGTCTGCCACCATCAGGAGCGTATTCTCTTCACCCAGCCAGGGTAACAAGGTCCTTGGCAACATCCACAACCCCACTACCATTGCCAATGGCCAGCTTCTAACACCGGGATGGGCCGTCCAATTCTGCACCGCGGTGAGCAGAAAACCCGCGACGATGGCAGCCCCGAAACCAAACAGCATCTCATGACCATGCCACCAGATCGGGTTGGCAATCCCGGGCAAGGTTAGCCAACCGTTGAGCTGCCCCAGCCAGAGCAACATGGCGACGGCAGCAAACAGAGCCCCAAACAAGAAGAAGGGTCGGAACCCCAAGCGGAACAGCGGGACGATTTGCTCTTCCTTATGGCTATCGAGGATTTGATGCATGAGGGCATTCCAATTGAACATTTGAGATGGCAATTATAAATTGGCTTTTCAAATGTTCAATTTAAATCCGGCAATAGTCAGAATTGATGCCATTTCGAGCAAAAAAAGAGGTGGTTGCTTGATATCTGAGCGAACGAACTTTTTTGCTGAAAAAGCCCTTGTCATCCCGGCGCGGCTCCCTATAATGCGCCCCTACCAGCACGGCGGAACACGCCGAACTGATGAGCCAGCTTCCTAGCGAAGTGGGCGCCGAAAGAAAAGCGAAAACAATCGCTTGACTTTCGAAGTGAGAAGCGTAATATGCGCCTCCTCAACGCGACAAGCGTGACGCTCTTTAAT